>JBGPXY010000049.1:0-14220 GCA_041492985.1 Candidatus Eiseniibacteriota bacterium | reverse complement strand
GGCGATACCGTCATCAGCGATCGGCCGGTGGCGCTGGCGCCGCCGCGCGACACGCTGCATCTCGAGGCCGACCTGGTCTCGAACGTGCAGATCAGCCAGATCCTGCTGATCGAGAACGCTTCGGGCGGCGTGCGCGTCATCCCGGACACGACTTACACGCTGACTCCGGCGTTCCCCGAGACCGCCGCCGCGGGCCGCGGCGGCCGTCGCTACCATCTCTCGTACACCACCCCGCTGCGCCCCGGCATCCTGCGCTACACGCTGCGGACCGTGGACCGCTACGGGCTCACGAGCGATTTCAATGTGGTCTTCCAGTTCTTCACCCAGCTGCGGGCGGGGGGCAATCCGTTGATCGAGAACGACGCCGTGTCACCGAACGCCGATATCTCGCTCAAGGTGATCCTGCCGACGCCCGTCACCGCCCCGCAGACCCAGCTGATCCTCGAGGTGGACAGCCTGAGCCAGGCGTTCGCGGCAGTCTCGCTCGAGGCCACCGGCCGGGAGTGGCTGCTCACCTGGACCCACAACCCTTACGCTGCCGGCACGCACCGGGTCGAGCTGACGGCGCTGGACAGTCTCAAGCGCGCGCACCACTTCCGCGTGCTGGACGGGCTGTCGGCGCAGAACCGGCTCCTGCGCGACGTGGTGGCGTTCCCCAATCCGTTCGACGATCAGGTGGGGAGCACCTTCTCGTACTATCTGATCGCCGACGGTCCCACCGACGTGATGCTGCGGCTGTTCACCGTGAGTGGCCGGGCCATCTACCAGCGCGTGGAGCGCGGCGTCGCCCCCGGCTATCATCAGTGGGCATGGAACGGACTCGACTCGGAAGGGGACAAGCTGGCGAACGGCGTCTACCTCTTCAAGATGGTGGCGAGCACGAGCGGACGCTCGGACACCTACGATGGCAGGCTGGTCAAGCTGCGGAAGCCACGGCGCAGTGACCCGACCACGCCCTAGCGCCGCGCCGATCCCCGCGCCGCCTTCCGCCTGGGCGTGGCGCGTGTCCTGGGTGTCGGCAGCCGCGGTGGTACTGCTGGTGGGCTGCGGTCCCAAGATGCCCGACTCGGTGCGCTCGCCGCTGCCACCGGGGCCCGGGACGCCGGGTGCCGCGGTCGGAGCGGCCGCGAATGCCCAGCCCTCGGCCTCGACGCTGGGCGCGGTGCCGGCGCCCGCGTTGCGGACCATCGCCATCGCCGAGGACCAGCGCCGGTACGCCGACGGCGAGCTCAAGCGCTTCCTCGCCGACGCATCGCCCGCCGTGCGCACGCGTGCCGCGCTCGCGGTCGGGCGGCTGCAGGACTCGACCACGGTGCCGGACCTGCTGCCGCTGCTCAATGACGCCTCCGCCGAGGTGCGGCGCGAGGCCGTGTTCGCGCTCGGCCAGATCGGTCACCGCTCGGCCCGGATCCCGATCGAGGGCAAGCTCACCGACCCCGATGCCGAGACCGTGGATCTGGCGATCGAAGCACTCGGCAAGCTGGGCGACAAGAGTTCCACGTCGGTGGTCTCGGCGTTCCTGCGCTCGGGCGCCCCGCAGCTGCGCGGCGAGGCGGCGGTGGCGCTGTGGCGGCTCGCCGACAGCACCGCCCTCGCCGCGCTGCTCGCCGACCACGCCGACCCCGACCCCGACGTGCGCTGGCGCGTGCTCTACGCGCTCGAGAAGGTCGTGGCCCCCGACCGGATCGTGCTGGTGGTGGCGCTCCACCTCAATGACCCCGAATGGCTGACGCGCGCCTACGCGGCCCGCACCATGGGGCGCCAGAAGTCCACCCGCGCGACCGCGTATCTCATGGGAGCGCTCCGCGACATCGAGTCGCCGGTGGTGGTGAACGCCATTCGCGCCATCCAGCAGATCGGCGACAGCACCACGCGCGGCGTGACCACGGCGCTGGTGCGACAGTTGTCGCATCGCGACCCGTACGTGCGCGTGAGCGCGGCGACGGCGCTGGGTGAGCGCTTCGCCTTCGTCGGCGCCGACAGCGCCGCACGGGTGGCGATGCTCGACTCGCTCCGGGCGCACCGGACCGACCGCGACGCCGCGACCCGTGGCGCCGTGGCCCGCGCGCTGATCCGCCACGGGAACGATGCCGACCTGACGGCCGCCCAGTCGATGATGAACGGAGATTCCTCGATCTATGCGCGCGTGGCGGTGATGGGCGCGTGGCCGCGCGCGGCGACACTCGTCCCGTGGCTCGCTCCCGACCAGCCGGCCTTCATTCGCAACTCGGCCGCCGACCGGCTCGGCGAGCTCAAGGAGCGGAGCGCGGCGCCGGTGCTGCGCGCCGGTCTCGCTGACAGCTCGCTGTTGTTCGTCGCCTCGTGCGCCGGAGCGCTCGCCGCACTCGGCGACAGCGCCAGCCTCCCGGCGCTCACTCGCGCCTATACCGATCGCGCCGGCGATGCCGACGCCGACGCCCGTATCGCCATCCGCGATGCCGTGCGCGAGCTGGCCGGGCGCGCCTACGCCGACAGCCTCGAGCGCCTCCACCCCGCGCGCAACGCGATGCCCTCCTCGTACCCGGCGGACTTCGCCGAGCCGCCATCGGCGCGCGGCGCGATCCTCCACACCACCGCCGGCGACATCGAATGGGTGTTTTACGGGAGCGAGGCGCCGCAGACGGTGAAGAACTTCGTGCGGCTCGCCGAGCGCGGCTACTTCGACGGGCTGATCGTGCACCGCGTGGTGCCCAACTTCGTCATCCAGGACGGCGACCCGACGGGCACCGGCTCGGGCGGCCCCGGCTACACCATCCGCTGCGAGTACAACCGCCTGCGCTACGACCACTACATGGTCGGGATGGCGCTCTCGGGCAAGGACACCGGCGGCAGCCAGTGGTTCATCACCCACTCCCCGCAGCAGCACCTGAACGGCCGCTACACCATCTTCGCCCGCGTCGTGCGCGGCGTGGACGTGGTGTGGCGCGTGGTGCAGGGCGACCGGGTGACGAAGGTCGAGATCCTGAAGTAGGACGCTCCAGCTACTTGAGATTCTCGATCAGCACCAGCTTCGAGGTCACGCCGCGGGCGAGGTAGACGAAGGTATGACCGTCCCAGCCGAGCGTGCCGGCGGATCCGACGGTGAGGTTGGAATAGGTCCCGGCGACGGGCTCCCGCCGGCCCGATGCGATCACGAGCTTGGCGAGCTTTCCGGGGCTGGGGCAACTGAGCGCGTAGCTTCCGCCCTTGGAAAAGAGGACGGGGTTGAACGAGAGTGACGCCAGGTAGCGTCGCGCGGCCGGGGTCGGCGACGCGGACGCACCACCGGCGGTCGCAACCGGCGATGGGCGGCCCGCCAACGGGGCCTCTTCCAGCCGGTCGATCCAGACGCCCTCCCGGCCCGAACGCACGTCGACGACGACGGCATATCCGCTCGGTCCCGGGTAGACCAGGGTCGAGTCCAGAGAGACCAGCCGCCGGGCTCCGCTCCGCGTCGAGACCATGTAGCTGCTGATCCGTTGCGTCACCTGCAGCGTCGTATCGTCGACCCAGAACGCCGAGCCGCCCTCGCCGATCCGACGCGGTGCCCCCGGATCGGTCGCATGGATCACGTAGATGTTGGTCGAATCCGATCCGCCGACGCCGAGCCGCGAAGCGAAGCAGATCCACTTCCCGTCATGTGACCAGTCCACCGAGGCCGGTGAGACCGCCCCCGTGTTGATCCGCACGCGGTGGGTCCCGTCCCGATCCATGAGGTACAGGGAACTCTCGCGCCGCAGCGGGTCGGGATCGTAGATGGCGACCGCGATCTTCCGGCTGTCCGGCGACAACGCGGGAGTGCCCAGATCGAGGTCTTCGTGCGTGACCTCCTCGGCGGTCCCGGTCGCGAGATCCCCGACCCACAGGTGGCTCACCCCCTGTCGCTGCAGGTACAACAAGGTCTTTCCATCCGCCGACACCCGCATGCCGATGTCGGGGCCGACCCCCTTGGTGACCCGCACCGGCGGGCCGCCCGCCGCGCGGATGATCCACAGGTTCGTGCTCCCGCCGCGGTTCGAGGAGAAGACGATCTCGTCCTGGCGTGTCCACCACATCTCGTCGATGCTCTTCCCGTCATGGGTGAGCTGGCGCTCCCGCCCCGACTTGAGGTCTCGGACGATGAGTTCCTGGTAGCTCCCGTTCCCGAATGAGCGGAGCCACGCGAAGCTCCGCGCGTCGGGCGACCAGCAGAAACAGAACCGTCCTCGACCGGTCGAGAGCGAATCGACGAATTCCTGGCGCTGGTCCGACCCATCTGGGCGCACGCTCCACAGCTCGAGCTTCCCGGACCGGGCGATCATCCCGAGGACGATGTAGCCTACTCGCTGGCCATCCGGGCGCCAGTGCGGCGCGTCGCCATCCCGGGCGATCTCGACGCTCGCTCCGCCGAGGGATGGCACCACCCGGATGATGCGCTCGCCGTTGGCCCGATTCTCGGAGTAGGCGATCTGGCTGCCGTCCGGCGAGACATCGGCGTAGTTGATCTGCTGCCCGGAGTCGGCCGCCACCACCTCCTTGGCGTCGCCGCCGGTCACGTTCATGAAATAGAGCGCCCAGCGGCCGCTGGCGTCCGCGCCGGGGAGCGCGATCCACTTGCCGTCCTGCGCCATGCCCGGGTAGCCGATCTGCATGAGCGGCAGGGGCAGGATGCGCACCGTCATGTCGGGATTGAGGCGCGGCGGACGGTTTCGCACCGCCTGCTGGGCGAGGAATCCGGTCACCACCACCGCCACCGCCGCGAGCACCGCGAGCAGGAGGCGCACCCACGGCCTCGTGCGCGTGGGGGTGGCCGCTGCCTGGGCCACCGACGAGACCCCCGACTTCGAGCTGTCGTCGAGCATCCACTTGAGCTCGTGGTTGAGATCGCGCGCGGTCTGCCAGCGCTCGTCGGGGTCCTTGGCCAGGCACCGCTGGACGATGCGTTCGAGCGCAGGCGGGGCCAGTGGTGCGAGCGTCGAGAGCGGCGCTGGCTGGCGCTCGAGGATGGCGGCGATCAGGCTCGCCTGGCTGCGACCCTCGAACGCCTTCTTCCCGGTCGTCATCTCGTAGAGCATGGAGCCGAACGCGAAGATGTCGGTGCGCGCGTCGGCCTCGCGGCCTTCCAGTTGCTCGGGGGCCATGTACTGGAAGGTGCCGACGATGGCCCCCTCGACCGTGAGCGGCTTGCTCATGGTCGGCGAATCGGACTTGTTCGAGACGGTGGGCGAGAGCCCGACGGTGCGCGCGAGACCGAAGTCCAGGAGCTTGGCGCCGGACTTGGTCAGCATGACGTTGCCGGGCTTCAAGTCGCGATGGATGACGCCGCGGCGGTGCGCGGCATCGAGCGCGTCGCTGACCTCGACCGCGTAGCGCAGCAGGTCAGACACGGGCAGCGGGCCGCGTTCGAGCCGGTGGGCGAGCGTCTCGCCCTCGAGGTGCTCCATCACCAGGAAGTCGAGGCCGTCCTGGTGACCCACGTCGTAGAGCGTGCAGATGTGTGGGTGGTTGAGGCTCGAGATCGTCTTCGCTTCGCGTTCGAATCGCGCGCGGGCGTCTGCGTCGGCCGAGAGCTGGGGCGGCAGCACCTTGATGGCGACACTGCGGTCGAGCCGCGTGTCGCGCGCGCGATAGACCTCGCCCATGCCGCCCGCGCCAAGCGGCGCGAGCACTTCGTAGGGGCCGAGCCGGGTTCCGGATTCGATCATGAGCGTGTCGCCTCGTCCCGCAGGAACTCCTCGAGGATCCTGCGCAGGCCCACCGCCCCGCGATCCGCCACCACCGTCACCTCGTCGTGGGTGAGGGGCTCGGTGCCGAGGCCGGTCGCGAGGTTGGTGATGCACGAGAGGCTCGCGGCCTCGCATCCCAGCTCGGCGGCCACGGTGACCTCATGCACCGTGCTCATGCACGCGACGTCAGCGCCGAGTGCCGCCGCCATGCGGATCTCGGCGGCGGTCTCGTAGGTCGGGCCCTGCCCACCCATCAGCGTCCCGCGGTGGAGCTTCACGCCCGCGCGCGCGGCGGCGGCGGCCAGCGCCTCGCGCAGCCGCGCGCTGTAGTACGACCCCACGCGCCGTCCGGCGCGGCGCTCGATCAGTTCGCCGGGCGTGAAGAGTCCGCGACGGCCGATGAAGTTGATGTGATCGGTCGCCAGCATCAGCTCGCCGGGGGCGAACTCGGGGTTGACGGTGCCGACCGCATTGGTGAAGAGCAGCGTCCTCGCCCCGAGCGCGTGCATCACCCGCAGCGCCAGCGTGACGCGGTCGAGGGTGTAGCCCTCGTAGCGATGACTGCGGCCGGCGAGCGCCACCACCGGCACGCCCTGCCAGCGCCCGAGCGCCAGCCGCCCCGCGTGGCCGACCACGGTCGACGGCGGCCAGTGCGGCAGCTCGCGGGTCGGGAACATGATCGGGCTCTCGAGCGCCTCGATCACCCCGCCCAGTCCCGAGCCGAGCGTCAGGCCCACGCGCGGCACCATGTCGGTGCGTGCGCGGATCGACTTCACGATATCGGCGATGCGCGCGGTGAGGTCGTGGGTGGGGAGCGAGGGTCCAGCGCTCATTCAGGCGTTCTCCGGATCGTAGGGCGTGCCCAGGGCGCGTGGCGGGATCGCGCGGCCGATGAAGCCCGCCAGCGCCAGCATGGTGACGAGATAAGGGAGCATCTGCAACAGCTCGCTCGGGAACGCCGAGCCCTGCAGCGTGATCTGCAGCGCCTCGGCGGCTCCGAACATCAGGCACGCGGCGGCGGCACCCAGCGGTGACCACTTGCCCACGATCATCGCCGCGATGGCGATGTAGCCGCGGCCGTTGGTCATGCCGTCGGTGAAACAGTGCTGCTCGCTGGCGAGCCAGGCGCCCGCGAGCCCGGCGAGCGCGCCGGAGATGAGCACGCCCGCGTAGCGGTAGAACCCCACCGGGAGTCCGAGCGTGGCGGCGGCCTCGGGGCGCTCGCCGACACTGCGCAGCCGCAGGCCGAACACCGAGCGGAACAGCAGCGCCTGTCCGAGCATCACCAGCAGGAGTGTCAGCAGCACCAGCGGGGTCGCGAGCACCGATCCCAGTCCGGGCAGCCGCGCGAGACCGAGCAGGTCCCAGTCGGGCAGTCCGACCACGCGACTGGAGTTGGACGACGAGTGGAACACCTGGGTGAGGATGAACTTGGTGAGGCCCGCGGCGAGCAGGTTGATGCCGAGCCCGCTGGTGATCTGGTCGGCGCGGAAGCGCACGGTGACGAGCGCGTGGACGAGACCGGTCAGCACGCCGGCCGCGACCGCAGCGGCGACGCCGGCCCACGGGTTCCCGGTCCAGTAGGCACCCAGCGTGTAGGCGAGCGCGCCGTTCAGCATCATGCCTTCGAGCGCGATGTTGATCACCCCGCCGCGCTCGCTGAAGGTGGCCCCCAACGCCGCGAGCGTATAGGGCACGGCGATGCGCAGGCTGGCGGCCACGAACAGGAGGAGGTCCATCAGCTCATCCTCCGGGCGACGCGTTCGACCACCTGCTGCACGCAGATGGCGAGCAGGATGACGATCGCCTGCAGCACGTCCACCAGCTCTTTTGGGACGCGCTGGTTGATGGCGAAGCCGCCGTAGGAGAGGGCGCCGAAGAACAGTGCCGCCAGCACCACGCCCAGCGGGTGGTTGCGACCCAGCAGCGCCACGGCGATGCCGAGGAAGCCCGAGCCGGCCGAGAAGCCCAGCTCGAAGAAGTGCTTGTAGCCGAGCACGAAGTTCATGCCCGCGAGCCCGGCGATCGCCCCCGAGATGGCCATCGCCTTGACCTGCGTGACGCCCAGCGGCACGCCGCCGTACTGCGCCGCGGGGGCGTTGAGCCCGAGTGCTCTCAGCTCGTAGCCCAGCCGGGTGCGGAACAGCAGCACGTTCACCGCCAGCGCCGTGATCAGGCCGATGAGCAGCGTCAGGTTGGCGGGCGAGCCGTGCAACGCCGGCCACCACGCCTCGAGCCGCGGCACCATGGCCCCGGCCCCGATCTCGGCGGTGCGCACCGTGGCGGGCTGGAACACGCCGCGCCCGAGATAGGAGACTAGGGCGAAGGCAATGAAGTTGAGCATGATGGTGTTGATGACCTCGTGCGCGCCGAAGCGTGCCTTGAGCACGCCCGGCACCGCACCCCACGCCGCGCCGACCGCCATCGCCACCAGCAGCGTGATCGGAAGCAGGATCAGCCCGGGCTGGCCCGCGAGCTGTGCGCCGACGAGGGCGGCGGCGAAGGCGGCGACGGTTAGCTGGCCCTCGACGCCGATGTTGAAGAGTCCGGCGCGGAAGCCGACCGCTACCGCCAGCCCCGAGAAGATGAGCGGCGTCGCCTTGAAGAGCGTCTGGCCGATGCCGTAGCCGGTGCCAAACGTCTGGCGAAGCATCAGCCCGTAGATGGCGAGCGGGTCCTCGCCGATGGCGAGGATGAACCCGGCGCCCGCGACCAGCGCCAGCGCCACGGCGATGAGCGGGGCGGAGGCGAGCAGCAGCGTGCGCGGTTTCACGGCACCCCCGCGCCGCGACGGCCGGTCATGTAGAGCCCGAGCGTGCGCTCGTCGGTGGCCTCGGGGCGCGTCTCGTGCGTGAGCCGACCCTCGTACATCACGCACACGCGGTCGCTCAGCGCGAGCAGCTCGGTGAGATCGGAGGAGATGAGCAGCACGGCGCGGCCGGCATCGCGCTCGGCGAGCAGGCGGCGATGGATGGCCTCGGCGGCGCCGAGGTCGACGCCACGCGTCGGGTGGGCCACCAGCAGCACCGGGGCCCCGCGCGACAGCTCGCGCGCGGCGATCAGCTTCTGCTGGTTGCCGCCCGAGAGCCGGCCGGCGAGCAGGCCTGGCGATGGCGGACGCACGTCGTACTCGGCGAGCAGCGTCGCGGCGCGCGTCGCGAGTGCACGGCGGCTGAGCATCGGACCGCGTCCCAACGATGGGTCGCGGTGACGGCCGAGCACCAGGTTCTCGGCCAGCGTCATCTCGGGCACCAGGCCGCGATGCAGCCGGTCCGCCGGGATGTGCGCGAGGCCCGCGGCGGCGCGTTCGCGTGGCGAGCGACCGTGCATGGCATGGCCCGCGATCACGATCTCGCCGTGCAGCGGAGCGCGAAGGCCGGCGATGCATTCGGCCAGCTCGCGCTGACCGTTGCCCTCGACCCCGGCGATGCCGAGGATCTCGCCGCCCGCCACCGCGAGCGAGACGCCCCGCACCGCCGGCAGATGGCGCTCGTCATCGACGTCGAGCCCGCGCACCTCGAGCAGCGGTGGTCCGAGCGTGGGTGCCACTCGCGGGCGCAGCCCGGCGAGCGGACGGCCCACCATCAGCTCGGCGATCGCCTCGGTGGTGAGCGAGGCGGCCTCGCCGCCGCCCACCACATGGCCGTCGCGCATCACGGTGACGCGCCGCGCCAGCGCCTTCACTTCCGCCAGCTTGTGGGTGATGAGGACGATGGTGGTGCCCTGGGCGTTGAGCGCTCTCAGCACCTGGAACAGCTCGTCCACCTCGTGCGGGGTGAGCACCGCCGTCGGCTCGTCGAGGATGAGCACGCGCGCCCCGTGATGCAGCGCCTTGAGGATCTCCACGCGCTGCTGCACACCCACCGCGAGCTGGCTGACGCGCGCCCGCGCGTCCACCGGCATGCGATAGCGCTCGGCGAGTGCGGCCACCTCCGTCTCGGCGGCCGCGCGGCGCAGGCCGCCCAGCGCGCTCCGCGGCTCGCGGCCCAGCACGATGTTCTCGCTCACCGTGAGGGTGTCCACCAGCATGAAGTGCTGGTGCACCATGCCGAGCCCGAGCCGCATGGCGTCGGCCGGGCGATGGATGCGCACCGGGTGTGCGTCCACCTCGATGGTGCCCGCGTCGGGCTGGAGCAGCCCGTAGAGCACGCGCATGAGCGTGCTCTTGCCCGCGCCGTTCTCGCCCACCAGCGCGTGGATCTCGCCCGGCGCCAGGTCGAGCGAGACGCCGTCGTTGGCGAGCACGGCGCCGAATCGGCGCGTGATGCCGCGCAGGGAGACGGCTGGGGCGACCATGATCGCGGCAGCCTAGCGGCGGGCCGCGGCCGCGTCTAGCGACGCTGGCGCGTCCTCGAGCGGCGCTGGAGCTGTGCCCCTGGTCACGCCGGCCGGTGGATGTAGACGACCGTGACGTCGTCCTCCATCGGTCCGCCATCACCGAACGCGGCGACGCGCTCGATCAGATCGGCGGCCGCGTCGTGGGAGGGCCCCACGGGCCAGGCGTCCATCCACTCCTTCACGCGCGCGTCGCCGAACATCTCGCCCGACTCCACGCCCCGCTCGAGCACGCCGTCGGTGACGATTGCGAGCGAGGCGCCCCGGTCCAGGTGCGCGAAGCCGAGCTTGTACGTGGCGTCGTGCTGCGGGCCCAGCAGCGTGCCGCCCACCGACAGCTCGCTGAACCCGCGCCGGTCGCGCAGCAGCGCCGGCGGGTGACCGGCGTTGATGTAGCTGAAGTTCCCGTTCTTCTCGAGCTCGCCGAAGATGAGCGAGATGAAGCGCGACACGAGGCCGCTGCGATGGATGATGCGGTTGAGTTTCTCCACCACCCGTTGCAGCTTGAGGTCGCGCTCGACGCCCATCCGCAGACCGGTCGCGACGTCGCGCGCCTGCAGCGCCGCCGGCAGGCCGTGGCCCGACGAGTCGGCGACGGCGATCCCCAGGGTGTCGCGGTCCACGTGGATGAAGTCGTACAGGTCGCCGCCCACCGACTGCGCCGGGATGCTCACCGCGGCGATGTCGAAGTCGCCGAAGGTCGGCCGGCCGTGCGGGAGCATGCTCAGCTGGATGGCGCGCGCCTGCTGGAACAGGTCCTCCAGGTCGCGGCGTTTTTGATGCTGGCCGAACGCGTAGGTGAGCGAGGTGAGCACCGAGGTGAGCTGGGCCGTTGATGGCGCGCCTTGCAGCTCGCCCGGATCGCCGACGAACAGCGCCATCAACAGAGCGTCGTCCTCGCTCATCGGCACGAGCCCGATCCGGCCGCCGTTGGTCTCACCCGCCCACGGCAGCTCTCGGATGTCGCGTGTCTCGTCGGCGATCATGCGGCGCGCCAGCTCGCGGCTGAGATCCGGCCGCCCCTGCCCCCATCGCGCCTTGAGCGAGAGATCCGACTCGGCCCGGTGGTACAGGTGCGCCGTGGTGATGCCGAGCGGACGGCCGAGCTTGTCGAGCACGCGGGGCGCCAACCGGGTGGCGAAATGCTCGGCCGAACCGTGGGTCTCGAGGCCGTCGAACACCGCTTCGAGGCGTTTGTAGAGCTGCTTGGGTTCCAGCATCGTTCGTTTCCGATCCCCTACGGGAAGATCCCCCGCACCCGCGTCGCCTCGGCCACCCGGTCCACCGCCAGCACGTAGGCGCCGCCGCGCAGGCTGCACTTGTGCTTCGCCGCCGTCGCCGCCACCGCCTGGAACGCGCGCTTCATGTAGACCTCGAGGCGCTTGTTGACCTCGTCCTCGTCCCAGAAGTACGAGGAGAAATCCTGCACCCACTCGAAGTAGGAGACGGTCACGCCCCCGGCGTTGGCGAGGATGTCGGGGATCACCGTGTGCCCGCGTTTGAACAGGATCTCGTCGGCGAGCGGCGTCGTGGGCCCGTTGGCCGCCTCGGCGATGAGCTTCGCCTGGATGCGCGAGGCGTTGTTCGAGGTGATCTGATTCTCCAGTGCGGCCGGCACCAGGATGTCCACCTTGAGCTCGAGCAGCTGCTTGTTGGTGATGGTCTTGCCGCCCGGGAAGGTCTTGAGGCTCTGGCCCTTCGCTTTGTGCGCCTGGAGCCGTGCGGGGTCGAGGCCCTTGAGATTGAGCACGCCGCCCTTCGAGTCGGAGACGGCGACGATCTTCGCCCCCTCCTCATGGAGCAGCGTGGCCAGGTGGCTGCCGGCATTCCCGTAGCCTTGCACCGCCACGGTCGAGCCCTTGATGCGCATGCCGAGCGCCTTGCACGCTTCGCGCAGCGTGAATTGCACCCCACGCGCGGTGGCCTTGTCGCGGCCCTTCGATCCGCCGAGCGCCAGCGGCTTTCCGGTCACCACACCCAGCGAGGTGGCTCCCCGGGTCATGCTGTAGGTGTCCATGATCCACGCCATGATCTGCGGGTCGGTGTACACGTCGGGCGCCGGGATGTCCTGGTCCGGGCCGATGAGCGGCAGGATCTCGCTGGTGTACCGCCGCGTGAGCCGCTCGCGCTCGCCCTCGGACAGCTTGTGCGGATCCACCGCCACGCCCCCCTTGCCGCCGCCGAAGGGCAGGTCGAGGCACGCGCACTTCCACGTCATCCACGAGGCGAGTGCCTTCACCTCGTCGATCGAGACGTCGGGATGGAACCGGATGCCGCCCTTGGCGGGACCGCGCGACATGTTGTGCGCCACGCGGTGGCCGGTGAACACGTGGTACTTACCGTTGTCCATGCGCACCGGGATCGACACGGTGAGCGCGCGCTTGGGTGTCGAGAGGATCGCCCGCATCCCGTCGTCGAGCTTGAGCCGCTCGGCGGCCTGTTTGAAGTAGGTCTGGGCGATGACGAACGGGTTCAGGTTCTCGCGAGCCATGGCTCCTCCAGCGGTGGGGTGCGCGGGCGTCAGTGACGCGACACGGTGGCGCCTCGATAGGCGTGCTCGATATTCTTCAGATGAAAGTGATCTGTGGGATAGAGGTCGGAGCGCCGTCCAGTGTAGTCCATGACCGCGAGGGTCTCCCGCGCGCCCTCGAGCGACCGTCCGCTCCCGATCGCTGCGTTCACGCCGTCCTCGAGCGTGCGCAGGTACTCGAGGTCGCGCTCGATGCGCGCCAGCACCGCCTCGCGCCCGAGGGCGATGGCGCCGTGGCCGGGCACCAGTGTCTCGATGGCATCGTGTTCGGCGAGCGGCAGGAGCGTCTCGAGCGTGGCGCGATAGGGCGCCACCGGACCATCGAGGATGGGCGGCTCGATGTCGGACAGCATATCGGCGGCGATCAGCAGCCGCTGATCGGTGAGGTGGCAGGAGAGCTGGCTGTCGCTGTGCCCGGGCGCGTCGCGGAACACCAGCCGCCAGGGACCGAGCGGCATGAAGCGCAGGCCGCTCACGGCGACATCGGGTTGGAACGGAGCGAAGGGCCGCGCCCAGCGCTCACCATGCTCGGCGGCCAGCGTGATGGCCTCGCGAGCGATCTTCTCGCGATCGCGCTTCACCTCGGCCGCCAGGCGGTCGTGGGCGAGCGTGCCGGCCCGGGGCCACCACGGCCGGCCGAGCACGTGATCCCAGTGGCCGTGGGTGAAGAACAGCGTGAGCGCTTCGGGCGCGGCTTCGCGGACGACGCGCGCGAGGTCGTCCAGCTCGGACGGCAGCACGCCCGGATCGACGATCACCGTGTGCTCGGGATCGAGCAACACCACCGAGTTCATCCAGAACGCCCGGCTCTGCCGGACGAGGATGCCCTCGCCGAGATCGGTCCAGGTCGCGCCGCCTTCGGTCACCGGCGCCCCGCTGCCATGGCTACTCGGTCGGCGCCACGATGCGGCCGGCCACGATCTCGGCCGCGAGCGAGTCGACCGTCGCCTTGACCGCATCCGGGATGAGCGCCTTGTTGCGGTCGTCATACACCCAGGCGACGCCGCCCTCGGCTAGCCCGAACACCTTCACGCCGCTCTGCCACTGATCGTCGAGCAGCTGTTGGATGGTGTCGTACACCGCCACGTCCACGCGCTTCACCATCGAGGTGAGGATGTAGCCGGGCGCCTCGTCGAACTGGTCCGAGTCGACCCCGATGGCGTATTTGCTCTTCTCGCGCGCCGCTTCGAACACGCCGAGGCCGGTCGAGCCCGCGGCGTGATAGATGATGTCGGCGCCCTCGTTGTACTCCGCGAGCCCAAGCTCCTTGCCCTTGGTGGGGTCCTTGAACGCGGTGCCGGTGGTGCCGGCGTACTTGATGATGACCTGCGCGCGCGGGTTGACCGCCCGTACCCCGGCGACGCAGCCGGCCTCGAACTTCTTGATGAGCGGGATCTGCATGCCTCCCACGAAGCCGACCTTGTCGGTCCGCGTGAGCAGGCCGGCGAGTGCTCCCACCAGGAACGAGCCCTCCTCCTCCTTGAACTTGAGCGCGACCAGGTTGAACGGCAGCGTGTCGCCGGGGTTCACGGTGTAGTCGATGCACGCGAACTTCTTGTCGGGGAACTCCAGCGCGAGCTTGCGGATGTCGTCGGTGAACAGGAACCCGACGCCGAAGATGAGCTGCGCGTCGCCGGCCGCCAGCTGCCGCATCGCCGCCTCGCGGTCGGC
>JBGPXY010000122.1:0-8619 GCA_041492985.1 Candidatus Eiseniibacteriota bacterium | reverse complement strand
GCCCGGTGAGGGAGGTTGGATTCGCCGCCACCTCGGCCGGCGTGCCGGCGGCCACCAGACGACCCCCATGGCGGCCCGCCGCCGGCCCCAGGTCCACCAGGTAGTCTGCGGCGGCCATCGTGTCCCGGTCGTGCTCCACCACCACCACCGTGTTGCCGAGATCGCGCAGGCGCATCAACGTGTCGAGGAGCCGGTGGTGATCCCGGGTGTGCAGACCGATCGACGGCTCGTCCAGGATGTACAGCACGCCGGTGAGCTGAGAGCCGATCTGGGTCGCGAGCCGGATACGCTGCGCCTCGCCGCCGGCGAGCGTGGCGGCGGCCCGGTCGAGCGTGAGGTAGCCGAGCCCGACGTCGGCGAGGAACCCCAGCCGGCCGAGCAGCTCCTTCATGATCGGCTGGGCGATGGTCTCCCGCACCCCGTCGAAGCGCAGTGCGGCGAGCTCCGCGCGCGCCGCGGCCACCGAGAGCGCCGACCACTGGCCGATGTGGCGCTCGGCGATCCGCACCGCCAGGGTCTCCGGGCGCAGGCGCGCCCCCTTGCAGTCCGGGCACGGCGTCGGGTGCATGAGGCTGCCGATCCATCGCCGCACCTGATCGCTGCCGGTCTCGCGATAACGACGCGCGAGGCTCGGGAGCACGCCCTCGAAGGTGCTGCGGTGGATGAACGCCGAGCCCTTCTTGGTGCGGAACTCGAAGCGCACCTCCTGGTCGCCGCTGCCGTAGAGCAGCAGTCGCTGCACGCGGGCGGGCAGCTTCTTCCATGGCGTCGTGAGTGAGAAGTCGAAGTGCTTCGCCAGCGCCTTCACCGTGCCCCCGACCCAGGTCCCCTGGGCGTTCGCCCACGCGGCCACCGCACCCTCGGCGACGGACTTGGACGGGTCGGGCACCACGAGGGCCGGATCGACCTCGGGACGCATGCCGAGTCCGTCACAGGTCCGACAGGCGCCGTAGGGCGAGTTGAACGAGAAGCTGCGCGGCTGGGCTTCATCGACGCTGGTGCCGCAGTTCGGACACGCGGCCCCCTGGCTCAGGAGGAGGTCCTCCTCCGGGGGCGGCTGCGGTCCGCTCGCCGGGGCGCGGGCGACCGCGACCAGCCCCTGGCCGAGCTTGAGCGCGGTCTCGATCGAGTCGGCCAGCCGGCTCATCGCCCCCGCTTCGATCCGCAGGCGGTCGACGGCGATCGCGATGTCGTGCCGGCGGTGGCGAGCGAGCTTCGGCGTCTCGTCGAGCTCCACCCATGTCCCGTCGATGCGGGCCCTCAGGTAGCCCTGGCGGCGGATGTCCTCGAGCTCCTTGCGGTACTCCCCCTTGCGCCCACGGATCAACGGAGCGAGCAGCTGGACGCGCTCCCCGTCGAACCCGGCGGCGACCGTGTCCACCATCTCCTGAACGCTCTGCCGCTTCATGAGGGTGCCGCACTGGGGGCAGAACTGGGTGCCGAGCCGCGCGAACAACAGCCGCAGGTAGTCGTAGATCTCGGTGATGGTGCCGACCGTCGAACGCGGATTAGAGCCCGCGCTGCGCTGCTCGATGGCGATCGCCGGGCTCAGGCCCTCGATCGCGTCGACATCCGGCTTCTCCATCTGGCCGAGGAACTGACGCGCGTAAGCCGAGAGGGATTCGACGTACCGGCGCTGTCCCTCGGCGTAGAGCGTGTCGAAGGCCAGCGACGACTTGCCCGAACCCGAGACGCCGGTGATGACGATGAGTCGCTGTCGGGGCAGCCGCAGCGTCAGGTTCTGGAGATTGTGCTCGCGCGCCCCGCGGATGACGATGTCGGAGAGGCCGCGCGCGGGAGGCGCGTCGGCGCGGGGTACGGTCGCCTCGCGTGGCGCTGCCGGGTCGGTCGGCGGGGACATGGTGTCCTCGGTGCGGGTGCCCATCGGGCCGGCATCATAGCAGGGCCGCGAAGCCGTCGCGGCGGGCGCGAACGCCCGGCGCGAGCGTCACCTCACTCGTAGCGAAGGGAATCCACCGGGTCGAGCCGGGCGGCGCGCATCGCCGGGTAGAAGCCGAAGAACACGCCGACGACGGCCGAGAAGACGATGCCGGTGACGACCGACCAGATCGAGACGTAGGTCGGCATCTTGCTCGCCGCGTGGATGATCCACGAGATCGTCGCGCCCAGTCCCACGCCGGCGGCCCCACCCAGGGCCGTGAGCAGCACCGCTTCGACGAGGAACTGCGCCATGATCGCCTTCTGCGGCGCCCCCAGCGCCTTGCGGACCCCGATCTCGCGGGTCCGCTCCGTGACCGCCACCAGCATGATGTTCATCACGCCGATGCCCCCGACCAGCAGGGAGATCGAGGAGATGAGCGCCATGAGCGCGAAGATGCCACCGGTGATGGTGTTGTAGAGCGACAAGAACGCGTCGTCGGTGAACACCACGAAATCGTTCTGCTTGTTGCTGGGAAGATGGCGGCGGATGCGCAGGGTCTCGATGATCTGCTGCTGTGCCACCTCGCTCATCTCGGGTGAGATGGCTATGGCGTCGAGGAACAACTCGCCGCGCTTCGGGAACCAGGGGGGCGCATCCTGTGGTGCCGGGAAGTATTTGTCCATGGTGGTGTAGGGGATTGCCGCGACCTGGTCGAAGTTGTTGCCCAGCATCCGCCCCTTGGGCTCGAACTCGCCGATCATGGTGAACGGGATGCCGTTGATGTGCACGTTCATCCCCAGCCCGCTCGCGTCCCCGAACAGCGCCTCGCGCGTGTCCTTGCCGAGCACCACGACGTTGCCGTTGCGGTCCGCCTCCTCCTGGGTGAAGAAGCGCCCGCGCGCCAGATCGTAGCCGTGGGTGGTGAGGTAATTCTCGTTGGTGCCGTAGCAGAAGACACCGCGGGCGACCTTGCCGGCACGGGTGACCTTGATGTCCGTGAACGGGAACTTGAACGGTGCGATGGCACGCACCGCCGGCGCGCGATCGAGGAGGGCGCGCGCGTCGTCCATGGTGAACGCGCGGCGCTGCTTGAGACTGTCCGGCACGTCACCGAAATTGATCCCGGGCCGGATCCGGCGGATGTAGATGGTGTTGTTCCCGAACGACTGGATGCTCTGCTGGAACGACCGCTGGAATCCGTTGATGAGCGCCACCATGCCGATGACGGTGCCGACGCCGATGACGATCCCGAGCAGCGCGAGGAACGAGCGCAGCCGGTTGGCGACCAGTGCGCGGCCCGCCATGCCGAAGGTCTCGCGCAGCAGGAAGAGGTTCATCCGCTACTCGTAGCGCAGGGCTTCGATCGGGTCGAGGCGCGCGGCGCGCCAGGCGGGATAGGAACCGAAGAAGATGCCGATCATCGCCGACATGCCGATCCCCAGGCCCACCGCGGGCCAGCTCACCGCGGTCGGCAGCGGCGTCACCGCCCCGGCCAGCAGCGCCAGACCCACGCCGACGACGATGCCGATCAGCCCGCCGCTGATCGACAGGGTGGTGGATTCCACCAGGAACTGCGTGAGGATGTCGCGCCGGCGCGCGCCCATCGCCTTGCGGATGCCGATCTCGCGCGTGCGCTCGGTGACCGACACCAGCATGATGTTCATGATGACGATCCCCCCCACCAGCAGCGAGATCGCCGCGACGCCCACGGTCACCACGAAGATGCCGCCGGTGAGGTTGCGATACAGCTCGAGCACGTTCTCCGAGGTCGTGATGCCGAAGTTGTCCGGTTGCCCGGGGCGCAGGTGCCGGCGGCCACGCAACACGTTGCGGACCTCCTGCTGCGCGACCGGCATCGACGCCTGGTCGACGCTCTTGATCGCCAGGCCGAAGCTGCCGCGTTCCTGCTTGAACTTCTGGAAGGTGCGGATCGGGATGGTGGCGAAGCGGTCCTGGCTCTGGCCGAACAGCTTCCCCTTCGCGGCGATGACGCCGACGATCTCGTAGCTCTCGGCGCCCAGGCGGATGGACTTGCCGAGCGCCTCCGTGTGCGGGAAGAGCTCGTCCGCGATCTCGGATCCCACAACGCACACCATGCGCCGCCTCTGGTCGTCGAGCTCGGTCAGGTGGCGGCCGCGGCCGATGGCGAGGTCATCGATCAGCTCGTATCCGGCGCCACGACCATGGATCGAGACCGCGCGCACCTCCTTGTCGCGGTAGCGCGCGGTGCCGCGCGTCTCGGCCTGCGCGACGATGCTCGAGGCATGCGGCACCGCCCCCCGCAGCGCGTCCCCGTCGTCGAGCGTGATCGCCGGGTTGTCCTGGACCTTCTCCCAGGCCTCCTGGCTCGTCACGAAGCCGTAGGGGTCCACGTAGAACACGTTGGCCCCGGCGTTCAGGAGCTTGTCGGAGACGAAGCGGTTGAGCCCCTCGACGAAGGAGAGCACCGCGATCACCGACATGACGCCGATGATCGTCCCCAGCAGCGTGAGGAACGACCTCAGCTTGTTCGCCCGCAGCGCGCCCAGGGCGATGCCGCAACTCTCGCGCAGGTTCATCGCGCCGCCCCGCTCGCCAGCCGGGGCGCCTGCCGCACGTCGCTCTCGATCTTGCCGTCGCGCATGCGCACGACGCGATGGGCGTGGGCGGCGATGTCGGACTCGTGCGTCACCAGGATGACCGTGTTGCCCTGCTGCCAGATGCGAAGGAAGGCCGCCATGATCTCGTCTCCGGTGTGCGAGTCGAGGTTGCCGGTGGGCTCGTCGGCGAGGATGATGCTCGGCTTATTGACCAGTGCCCGGGCGATCGCCACCCGCTGCCGCTGTCCGCCCGAGAGCTCGTTGGGCTTGTGCTTGATGCGGTCGGTGAGACCGACCAGCTCGATGGTCTCCCGGGCGCGCCGCCGCCGCTCCTCGTGCTTGATCCCCGCGTAGACCAGCGGCAGCTCGACGTTGTGCAGCACGTCGGCGCGCGAGAGCAGGTTGAAGGTCTGGAACACGAACCCGATCTCCTGGTTCCGGATCCTGGCCAGCTCGTCGTCGGACATGGTCGCGATCTCGTGATCCTTGAGCCGGTACGAACCGCTGGTCGGCGTATCCAGGCAGCCGATCAGGTTCATGAGCGTCGACTTGCCCGAACCCGAGGGCCCCATGATCGCGACGTACTCGTTCGGCTCGATGTCCAGGGTGACGCCGTTCAGGGCGTGGACCTTCTCGGTGCCGACCTGGTACACGCGATGCAGGTCCTTGATGCCGATGAGCATGCCTCAGCCCCGCTTCTTCGCGCCCGCCGACTCGCGCTTCACCTTGGCGCCGGGCTTGAGCTCGCGGAGTGCCTTGTACGGTCCCGAGACCACCATGTCGCCCTCCTTGGCCTCGCCGGTGATCTCGATCATCGTCTCGCTGGCGATGCCGCTGCGCACCGGGACGAAGGTGGCGATGTCGTTCTTGACCAGGAACACCCCGGTGATCTCCTTGTCCTTGCGGCCCACCGTGTCGTCCTCGGCCGAGAGCATCGCGCTCTTCGTCTTGGGCTTCGACCTGGCCCCGCCGCTCTTCTTGGCGGCGCGTTCGAGCTCACGATCGGTGCGGATGACGACGGCCTGGATCGGCACCGCCGTGGTCTTCACATGCGTGCCGGTCTCGACCTCGACGTCGGCGGTCATCCCCGGGCGCACCTCGGGCACACTGTGGTCGAACACCACCTGCACCTCGAAGTTGGTCTGTCCGTCGCTGCCGCCGGTGATGCTGCGCTTGGCCGTGTTGCCGATCTCGGTCACCGTGCCCGGGAAGGAGGTGTCGGGCAGGGCATCCACGGTGATCTTGGCCTTCTGACCGATGCGGATGTCGACGATGTCGGCCTCATCCACGTCGGCACGCACCAGCATGCGAGAGAGGTCGGAGACCACCAGGATCTGCGTCCCTGGGTTGTTCATGGTCCCGACCATGACGATCTCGCCCTGTTCCACGTTGAGCGCGCTCACCACCCCGTCGAAGGGCGCCATGAACCGGCACTTGCTGAGGTTGTCCGACGAGGCGGCCATGGCCGCCTCCGAACGCGAGATCTCCTCCTGGGCCGTGGCGGAGGCCGAGCGCGCGGACTCGACGGTCGCCGTGGCGCGATCCCATTCCGCCTGCGACAGCAGCTTCTGCTCGAACAGCGACCGCTGGCGGACGTAGTTGTCCTCCGCCACCTTGAGCGAGGCCTTCGCATCCGTGAGCCGCGCCCGCGCGGACGAGAGCGCGGCGCGCATCTGGTTCCAGTTCGCGCGGTACTGCGTGTCGTCGAGCTGCAGCAGCAGCTGACCCTTGCGCACCCGGTCGCCCTCTTCCACCGCCAGGTGGATCACCTTCCCGGGGACGTCGGCGCTGATCTTCACCTGCGTCTTGGGTTCGATCTTGCCCGGCGCCTTTACGCGCGAGGTCACGTCCTCCAACCGCACGCGCGCCAGCTGCACGGACTCGACCTTGCCACCGGACGAGCGTGCCATGTTGGCCACCACGAGGACGATGATCAGCACTCCCCCGATCGCGATCCACAACCACTTCTTCTTCATCGGAGATCTGCTCCTTCTCTGGGGCTCACTCGGCGTGGCCGCGGACCCGGTTGATCTGCGCCTCGGCCACGCGGATGGAGGCCAGTGCCGTGACCTGGTCGTTCTGTGCGCGCTGCAGCTGCACCTGAGCGTCGATGAGTTCCAAGATCGTGGCCGAACCGACGTGGTACTTCTCCTGCGTCAGCTTCAGGTTCTCGAACGCCGAGTCCAGTGCTCGGCTCGCGACGGTGGCGCGAGAGATCGCCTCCCGGTGGACGATGAGCGCCTGATTGACGTCAGCCTGAAGATTCCGGTGCAGCGCATCGCGCGCCTCCTCCGCTCGTATCAGCTGCGCGCGAGCGGAGGCATTTCTAGCGTCCGTGGCCAGCCCGTCGAACACGTTCCAGATCAACGCGAGCCGTGCGCTGTAGACATGATCGATCTCGCTGCGGGTATTGCCGGTTGCTCGCGTTCCCGGAATCTCGCTGCCCGTGCTGTCCGTCAGCGGTTGGTCGAATCTCGAATCGGAGCTCGAGTTGAAAGTCGCCGACCCTGAGAGGGACAGATACGGGAGCCGCGCGAAGCGTGCGGATCGCAGGTTTGACCGCGCCGAGCGCAGATCGGCCTCAGCCGCCTTGAGATCCGGGCGGCTCGCCTCCGCTTCCGCGAGCAGCGCGGCTCCGTCGAAACTCTTGGCCTCCGCGGTTAGCGTGGTATCGATCTCCGCAACCGCCGCCTCCGCCACCCCCAGCAGGTTCGCCAATGCGATGCGCTGGATGACTACGCCTTGCGTCGCCGTCAGCGAATCCAGCTCGCTTTGCGCAGATCTCACCTGGGCCTTGAGGAGGTCACTCTTCGAGACAGAACCAACATCGAACATCGCCCTGACACGCCGCTCGTCATCGCGGGCGAGCTGCAGGGAGCCATTCGCCACGCGCGACAGATGAGTCGCCTTCACGACCTCGTAGAATTGTCGCAGCGTGTTCAGCACGACGTCCTGCCTCGTGCTGACGCGCCGCAATCGTGAGGCCTGAAGCGCATTGCGGGCCGCCGAGAGACCCGTGAGCGATGAGAGGTTGAGGACAGACCAACTTCCGGAAATTGTCGGATCGGTACTGTGCGATTGCGACTCGAAGGTGGTCCTCGGGGGGAACACCACACCGCCGACCGCCTGATTGCCCACTCGATTCGTGAGCCATGATTCGTCCCGCGAGTAGTCCGCCGACACGCGCGGCAGCAGGCCGGACCACGCGGAATAGAGCCCGCCCTTCGCGTCGAGGATGCTGGCCTCGGCGTTGATGATCTGCGAGTTGCTCTTGAGCGCGATCCTCACGGCATCATCGGCGGTGAGCGTCGCCGCGCCCGCCGCGCCCGCCCACAGCGTCCCGAGCGCCGCCAGCAGTGCCCGGGGGCGCGTCCATCGCATCGTCCTCATGCCCTGGTCTCCGTGAGGTATCGAGCCGTTGCCACGGGGAACCTCCCCGGGGCGTGCCGTGCCTACGTGTCGCGTTTCGGAAAGTTGCAATCCCTCAGCCGCCGCGGCTGAACATGGCCCCCAGCGCGGCGAAGAAGATCATCAAGACCAGATACAGCCCGCCCAGCACCCAGCCGACCGACTTGCGCGGCGCGCCAGAGAGCGCCGAGGCGCCGATGATGAGGACCGCCAGGTACCAGATCGAGAACGGGCCGATCGCGTCCAGAAAGAACCCCACTGCGGTGAGCAGCTTGTTGGGCGTCTCGCTGTCGGGCACCAGGATCCCGAAGCCGGTGTGCAGGCCCTTCATGGTCTCCTTGTTCCACGCGATGACGCCCGCCAGCACCTGCGACGGGATGGTCACCAGCGTCGACCAGGCCACCGCTTCGAAGGCGAGGCGGAATCGGAACTTCTTGCCGAGGACGAAGCCGACGCCGAACCAGACGCCGAGGGCCGAGATCAGCAGGATGATGGGCCAGATGATGACCTGCTGCCCGATCGAGATGCAAAGGCCGGCGGGGCCGCCCATGAAGGCCTCCATCTTGTCGACCTGCTCGGGCGTCATCTTCCCGTCGGCGACCGCCTGCTCCCAGCTCTCGCTGATCATGGGCATGAGCGCCCGCTGATGGAGGATCGCGGAGAACGCCGCACCCGTGATCATCATGATGACGAGCGGGAACCACCACTGGGCGCGCGATTCCAGTCCCGACCAGGCGGCGGTCGGGCGGG
>JBGPXY010000026.1:0-21121 GCA_041492985.1 Candidatus Eiseniibacteriota bacterium | reverse complement strand
CGCTTGAATGCCGCGTCCTCGGACATGCCGAGCTCGTGCACGCAGTAGAGGTACATCGAGGGATGCGCGGCCCGCAGGTACAGCCTGCGCTCGTCCACCTCGGCGAGGTGGGCGAGCAGTGCGGCGGTGGTGGCGCGATCCTGCGTGACGAGTGTGGCCAGGTCACGCAGCAGGGTGTGATCGGTGAGATGCGACAGCGAATAGCACTTCATGGCGGGACTCCGCGGCGGGGACCGGTCGCGGGGGCACGCTCCATTCCTACCACGGGGGTTCGCAGCGCTCGTGGATGCGCGCTGGGCGCGTTGCGCGAACCGCGACAAGACGATTCCTCAACCAGGCCGAGTTGCTTCGTCCGCGCCGACGCAGTGCACGCTAGGGCGCGGTTGCTGAGAGGGCCGCGCGTCGCGACAGATCAGGCCGCGAAGTGTGTCAAACGAATTCTTCACGCTCGCCGCGACTCACGTCATTCCGCGGCGCCTGCGAGGTGAGTCGGCGTCCACTCAGAGAAGGGCTTCGCTCGGACGAGGGACCGAATCCACCCACTCGGTTCCCGGAAGAGCCAGATCGCACGGCCCGGACATTGCCCGAGCCACGACGTGAACTCCCCCACCATCATGGCCCGGTGCTACCGCACCACGATCCTCCCGCGCATCATCTGCATGCCGCAGGTGAACTCGAACTCGCCCGTGTGCTCCGGCGTGAACTCGACGACCGTGTCCTCATGCGCCGGCAGATGGTGGAAGATCCGCCACTCGGGCAGCAGCACGGTGTCCGAGCAGCCCTCGGTCTCCTCGCGGCGAAAGGTCAGGCGCACCGGACGGCCCACGCGCACCTCGATGACCGATGGCTCGTAGCCGCCGCGCACGGTGATGCGAGCTTCCTGCGGCGCCTCGACCGGAGCGGATCTCGCGGCCCCCGCGGGGGGCGCGACCGCCGCGGGGCGCGCCACCACGGCGCGCCGCGGCGAGAAGAAGTAGAGGTTGACCGCGAGGGCGAAGGCCACCCCACCCACCGTGACCCAGAGGGCGACCGGATCCATCAGCGGAACCCCCGCATCCTCAGCGATGAGGTCACCACCGAGACGCTCGAGAGCGCCATCGCCAGCGAGGCCAGCATCGGGTTGAGCGTCCCCTCCCACCCGAACATGGGCCCCACCGGGCCGCCCGGGCGAAGGAACACGTACAGCAGGCCGGCGGCGATCGGGATGCCGAGCGAGTTGTAGACGAAGGCCCAGAACAGATTCTGGCGGATGACCTGCAGCGTGCGGCGGGCGAGTCGCAGCGCCAACGGCACGCCGGCGAGGTCGCCACGCACCAGCGTGATGTCGCTCGCTTCCATCGCGATGTCGGTCCCGGCGCCCATCGCCACGCCGAGGTCCGCCTGCGCCAGCGCCGGCGCGTCGTTGATGCCGTCGCCCACCATCGCCACCCGGCGCCCGTCGCGCTGCAGCTCGGCGATGAGGCCTCGCTTCCCCGAGGGGCTGACCTCGGCCCGCGTGCGCTCGGGCGGGATGCCGAGCGTACCCGCGACCGCGTGCGCGGTGAGCAGGTTGTCGCCGGTCACCATCCACACCTCGAATCCCGCGCGGGTGAGCGCGGCGACGACCGTCGCGGCGTCGCTCTTGAGCCGGTCGCTCACGCCCAGCAGCCCGAGTGCGGCGCCCTCCTCCGCCACCGCCACCACCGTCTTGCCCTCCGCCTCGAGCGTGGCGCGCTGGGCCTCGAGCATCGCCAGCGGCACGTTCTCCTCGGCGAGCAGCGCCGGCGTGCCCAGCACCACCCGGCGGCCGCCGATCGAGGCGACCACGCCGCGCCCGGCATGGGCGACCAGGCCTTCGGGCTCGCTGAGCGCGGCGCCGCGCACCCGGGCGCCGGTGATGATCGCGCTGGCGAGCGGATGCTCGCTGTGCATCTCGACGGAGGCGGCGACGTTGAGCAGCCGCACCGCGTCCGCCCCCTCGGCGGGCACGACATCGACCAGCGTCGGCGTGCCGCTGGTCAAGGTGCCGGTCTTGTCGAACACCACCGTGTCGATGCCGTCGGCCGACTCGAGCGCCTCGGCGCCGCGGATGAGCACGCCCAGCTCGGCGCCGCGGCCGGTGCCGACCATGAGTGCGGTCGGCGTGGCGAGCCCGAGCGCGCACGGGCAGGCGATGATGAGCACGGCGACCGCCGCGAGCATCGCGTGGGCGAGGCGGGGCGCGGGCCCCAGGTCGAACCACAGGACGAAGGTGGCGATGGCGATGGTGATGACGACCGGCACGAACACCGCGGCGATGCGGTCGGCGAGCCGGGCGACCGCGGCCTTGCTGCCCTGCGCCTGCTGGACCATGGCGACGATCTGCATGAGCACCGAGTCGGCGCCCACCCGCTCGGCCCGCATGTGGAAGGCCCCGGACTGGTTGACCGTGCCGCCCACCACGTGATCGCCGGGCACGACCTCGATCGGGATCGACTCGCCGGTGAGCATCGAACGGTCGATGCTGGTGTGGCCCTCGACCACCCGGCCGTCCACCGGGACGCGCTCCCCCGGCCGCACGACCAGCGCATCGCCCGGCTGCACCTCATCGAGCGGCACGTCGCTCAGCTCGCCCGCGATCAGCCGGTGGGCCACCTTGGCCCGCAGATCGAGCAGCCGCCGCATCGCCCGCGAGGTGCCCGCTCGCGCGCCCGCCTCCAGCAGCCGGCCGAGCAGGATGAGCACGATGATGACCGCGGCCGTGTCGAAGTAGACGTGGGGCGCCACTCCCGCGGCGCGGAACACACCCGGCGCCACGGTCGCCACGAGCGAGTAAGCCCATGCGGCGAGCGTGCCGAGGCCGATGAGCAGGTTCATGTCGGCGTTGCGCCGCCGCGATCCGTTCCAGGCGCCCCTCAGGAACGGCCAGCCCGCCCACCACTGGATCGGCGTGGAGAACAGGAGCTGCACGCGGTTCTGGGTGGTCATGTCCCAGGCATGGAAGGCCGGCAGGCTGCCGAGGTTGCCGAGCACCACCACCGGCACCGCGAGCACCGCGGCGATCGTGAAGCGGCGGCGCAGGTCGGCGAGCTCGGCCGCGCGCTCGCGTTGCTCCGCGTCGTCGGGCAGGGCACCGCGCACCGGGCGGGCGTCATAGCCCGCGGCACGCACCGCCGCCACCAGCCCGTCGAGCCCGACCGGAACCGCGAGCCGAACCTGCGCGCGCTCGGTGGCGAGGTTGACGCTCGCCTGCGCCACGCCGGGCACCGTGCCCAGCGCCCGCTCGACCGAGGCCACGCACGCGGCACAGTGCATGCCGATGATGCGCAGCTCGACCGGCCCTCCCGCCGAGCCCTGCGCACCCGGACCGGCGTGCGATGGCGCCGAGGCTGCCTTCACTTCCGAGCTGGGGATGAATGGCATGGGCGGTGGATCCCGAGGTTCACGCGCGAGTCCCGACGGTCGCGTGGCCGCGCGGGGAAGCTACCACGCGCCCGGCGGTGCCGCGCCCGGTCAGGGCTCGGCATCGGCGTCCTGGTAGGACTCGACACCCAGCGAGCCCCGACCGCACGCGGCGCACGGCACCCGATAGCGCATGACGTTCGGACGCTCCATCACGCCGTGGAGCGTGGCGCGGGCATCACCCGGGCGTCGCTCGCGCACGGCCAGGGCCGCGGCGGAGAGCGCCGCGGCCAGCCACGCCCCCGCGGGCCCGCGCGCGAAGGGCTCGCCGGCGAGGCGTGTCAGCAACCCGTCAGCCAGCGCCGCGGCGGTATCGCCGGCCTCCCGCTTCATCCCCACCCGCGCGTAGCCGTGCGTCACCAGGGCGCGGTCCCAGAAGGTGTCGAACTCCAGCTCCCGCTCGGCCGCGCGCATCACCCGTTCGTCGGCGCACACGGCCGCGTCGCGCCCGGCGCGCGTGAGGGCGCGCTCCACCAGGAGCGTCCACAGGAGCCGCCCCACGGTGTGGTCGCTCCAGTACGACGAGGGCTCCCCCGCCTCCTCGCGGGCGCGCCGCAGCGTCTCGGCGTCCGGCAGGCCGGGGGTGGTCGCCACGCTCTCCAGCACCCGCAGCGCCGCCCGATCCCAGCGCGCCTCGCGCCGATCGCCGGCGAGCGTGAAGTCCTCGCGCGCGGCGTCGAAATCCCCGCGACGCGCGCGCAGGGCGCCGCGGTTGAGCCTGGCCGCGGTGTCGTGCGGCTCGGCTTCGACGGCGCGCGCGAAGGCACGCTCGGCAAGCGTGAGGTCGTCCAGCCGCTGCGCGGCGACGCCGAGCCCACGCCACAGGTGGCTCGGGGCCCGGGCCTGCGCCACGGCCTTCGACAGGGCGTCACGCGCGCGCGCGAACTGACCATGCGCGAGCGCTTCGAGCCCGGCGCGAGCGACTTCCGGGTCGCCGCGGCGGGGTGCTGGCGGATCCAGGTCGGTGAGGAAGCGCGGGCGGTCGGGCAACAGCGTGGCGAGCGGGCCGGGATCGCCGCACCAGGCGCTCAGCACCGCCGCGATGTTCTGCACCTCGCCGAGCAACTCCTCGAAGCGCGGCTCGCCCAGCGTGAGGGGGGTGCCGCAGCGCGGGCAGCCCGGCGCCTCGACCGTCCCGTGCTCGACCACGTGCGCGCTCTGGCACCCCTCGCACCAGGCATCGACCATCGGCGTGCTCCCGGACGCGTGGGGCTCGGCGGCGGCTCCGATCCATGCTCCCGCATCGCACGCGTCACACGCGACCCGCCAGCGCGGCACGATGATCACCCCCCTCCGGCGCCCGGCCCGGGGAGGCCGAGGGCCGCACATGCGTCGGGCGGGGACGATGAGTCTCGTCGCCCCCGCCCGTTCACGCGCGAGTTGAATTACCTGCGGACCTTGTCCTTCAGCGCACGGCCGGCGCGGAACGCCGGCAGACGCGCCGCCTGGATGATGAGCGGCTCGCCCGTGCGCGGGTTGCGCCCTGGACGCGCGGCACGCCGACGCGTCTCGAACGTGCCGAAACCGGCGAGACGGACGGCCTTCCCTTGCGCGAGGCTGGCGGGGATCAGGCCGACCTGCTTGCCCTCCACCCCGAACAACGAGTCGATCGCACGCTTGGACTCGCGTAGCGACAGACCGGTTCGACGCGAGAATCCCCGCGTCAACTCACCCTTGTTCATCCAATCCCTCCTCACAGGTCCCACCGGGACCAGCACGGGTGGCTGCGGCTGGGCGAAGATTCGCACTCACGGCGCGGGTGTCAACGCATTTCTCGCCCGACGGCGCATCCGGGGGCGGGTGTTCCGCGGCGGCCGGTCCGACAAGGACGACGCGAGGGCCCGGCTTCGAATGGCCGAGTGGCGACCGGCTAGCGGATGCCGCCGAAACTGGTCTCCCGGGTGCCGCGCTCGAGGTAGATCTCCTTCTGGTCCTTGATGCTGAGCCTGAAGTAGTACTCGGCCTCGAGGCCGGGATTGAACGTGCGCGTGAAAGTGGCCTGCCAGCAGTGGAGGTCGCGCGTCAGGCCGAAGCGCTGGGTCAGCACATCGTGGTGCGTGACGTCGAAGGAGGCCGAATAGTCCAGCCGCCACGACCGCGTGAACCCGTAGTGCGCCACCCCGTTCATCACCTGATTGCTGGACCACGCCGGGCCCGAGCCGTAACCGCCCGAGTAGGAATAGGACAGGCTCAGCGACCAGGGCTCCGTGAAGTCCACGTCCTCCACCTGCCGCGTGTCCAGCGGCACCTCGCCGCCGGCGCCGGTGGGCAGGTTGTGACCCGTGTGCCCGACGAGGTTCATCGAGACGTTGTACCCGAGCCTGCGGGTCGGACGCTGCGAGTAGACATCGGTGGTCCACGAGAGGTCGGCGCTCACGAGGCCCGGCGGCTGCAGACGCATCGTCGATGAGATGTTCGACAGCGGGTGCGGCTGGAGCTGTTCCCGCCACAGGAAATTGTACGCGCCGCTCATGCTCCAGGAGAGCAGGTTGTCGAGCCGCTGCACGGCATCGCCGCGCTTGAGCTTCGCCTGCAGTCGCTGGTCGAGCGTGAACGACATGCGCGAGTTCTTGAATCCCGAGATGCCGATCCCGCCGAAGCCCTGGAACCGGCTCTGTCGGAACCCGTTCGAGTCCACGTAGCTGAGCTGGCGGAACTCGGGGCTGTAGGAGAACGCCACGCTCGGGAAGATGACGTGCCGCAGGCCGACCAGCGGGCCCAGGTGCGGACGGAACGCGCCGTAGAGCGTGGTGCTGCTGGTGAGCGAGGCGCCCCAGGTGCCGGTCGGGACGAACTTGTTCCCGAGCTGGTCATGGTCGAACACCACCGCGTTGGCGTTGAGCGCCGGCGAGAGGTTGAGCCAGCCGAACAGCCGGCGCGAATCGCTGAGCGTCGAGGCGGTCGCGAGGCCGCGACGCGTGATGTTGCGCTGCCGGATCACGAGACTGTCGTCGAGGAACCCGGTGCGTTCGTGGTAGCTGAGGAAGCGGCTGCTGAGGCTGAAATAGACGGTCGAGAGCGGCTTCGCGAACGGCGTTCCCTTGAGGAAACCGAGCGTGCCCAGGGTGCGGGTCGGGAACGTCACCGACAGATTGGGCGCCGATTCGGCGAGGTTGGGCAGCGAGGCCACCTTGCCGGCGACCGCACCGGCCCCCTTCAGGCTCTCGTCGGCGTCGAGGTCCTGGCGCCGATCGATCACCGCGTTGAAGCTCGCCCAGTCGGCGTAGTGCGAGACCGACAGGCTCGAAGTGAGGAACCGATTGAGTCGCTGCGACAGCGGCGCGCCGAAGGAAAAGTCTCGCTGGTAGTCGCGACTCGAGACGAACGCGGCGTTCGCGACCAGTCGCGTCCGGTCGCCCAGCTCCTGCGAATGATTGGCCGACAGATCCCAGCGCCGGTCCCGGTCGAGCTCGCTGCGCGCGTAGGTGCCGGTCACCCGACCGTCGACGCGGTAGAGCAGCTTGTAGAGCGCGTCGGCGCGCAGCACCCACGAGGGCTCGGCCTGGTAGTAGTCGCCCGACATCGTCAGGTCGAGGTAGTCGTTGGGCGCCCAGTAGTAGCCGGCATTGCGGATGAACTGGCCGGCGCGGTTGTTGAACCCGAACTCCATCTGCGGGAACAGGAACCCGGAATGCCGTCCCGGTTTGATCGGGAACACGTAGAACGGCAGGGCGAAGATCGGCACGTTCCGGATGTAGAAGACCACCGGCTTCGCGATCAGCTTGTCGCGCAGGTAGACCTTCATACGGTGGGATCCGAACCGATAGTGCGGGGGATCCTCGCTGCAGGTGCTGTAGGAGCCGTTCAACACCTGGAGTTCGTTCTCGCCCACCTTGCGGATCTGCTCGCCGTGGTACAGGCCCTTCTCGTACGCGGTCTCGGCCTGGTAGATGTTGCCGGTGCGCGTCTCGAGGTCGTAGGTCATGAGGTGCCCGCGTACCTCCTCGCCCTTGTCGACCAGCTTCGGCTCCCCGGTGGCCACCAGCGTCTGCTTCTCGCTGTCGAACTCCACGCGTTTTGCCTGCAGCTCCAGCTCCTTGTAGATCAGGTGCGAGCGCCGGTCGAGCACGATGCGGTTCTTGGGCACGACGTACTCGATGCGCGGCGCGTCGTACTTCACGATCTCGGTCTTCGCCGCGACCGTGTCGCCCTCCGTCACCGCGAACCGGTACTCCCCGCTCGCCGAGCCGCGGATGACCGCGCGGTCGATCTTGCGGTGGGCGAAGTACACGGTGATCGTGTCTCCCTCCGAGCGATTCGACTCCGGCGTCTTGCCGGCGCGCGGCACCGACTGGTAGGCGTTGACCGCCTTGCCCACCGCGATCAGGCTGTCCGTCACGTCGTGCGAGAAGAACACGTCGACCTGCTGGCCGGTGAGCCGGCTCTTCTCACCGCGGGTGTCGGGCTGCGCGCCCGCGTAGTCGATCACCGCGTTCTGGCGCACGACGAAGCGGCGCAGCGCCCGCTTCTCGGTCCAGATCTCGAGGGTATCGCCGCTCACGGTGGTCTCGTCGTCCCACGCTCGCGGCGATCCCAGCAGCCAGCCGCGATCCGCCCGGTCGTCGAACAGCGCGTAATCGGCACGCGCCTGAAGTGTGTCGCGGGCGACGCGCACCGAGTCGATCGCCTCCGCGAGGCGCAGCCGGTTGTTGACGCGCAGCGTGATCGCGCGCACCTCCGCCACCCGCCCGTCCCGGTCGCGCGAGCGGAGGACGGGACTCCCGCGCGCCACCGCCTCGTGCTCGCGCCGGTCGTAATCCACCGAGTCGGCCTCCAGCGTGGTGCGGTTCTCGATGTCCTCGCCCACGACGTGGCCCCGTGCCTCGAACCGGCGTTCCTCCCGGAAGTAGGCGATCCGGTCGCAGGTCACGTGCTGGTTGCTGTCGGCCGCCGTGACGCCGCCGTACAGATCGGCGCGACCGTGCTTGCGGTCGTAGGTGCCGGTCGGCGCCGCCAGCATGGCGTCCTTGTCGTTGATGATGACGCCGCCGAGCAGCTGCAGGATGTCCTCGTCCTCGGAGTACGAGGCGTGGTCGCAGACGACCGTGGTCGTGCTGTCCACGACGCGCACGTGCCGGTCGAGGTAGAGCATGCCCTTCGACCGCAAGTAGCGTCCGGTCTCCGAGGTGATGACCGTCTGGCCGCGCGTGATGTGGACGTGGCCGTTGAGCAGGACGATGTCGCCCTCGGGGCCGCGGGTGCCGCTGACGTTGTCGGCCGCGAGATTGAGCGGCGGTTCGGCGGTCTCGGGCGCGGCGAGCGCCGGGACGGCAAGCAGAAGCGTCAGCCCGGCGAGCTGCCGGGTGCGACGCAGGACGCTCACAGCATCTCTCCCGGCGCGCCGCCGAAGGCTTCCATCGCCTCGCCCACTGCGAACAGCGAGCCGGTGAGGAGGACCGACCCGCGCTCGGCGAAGGCGAGCGCCGCGCGACAGGCGGTCGCGACGTCGAGCGCCGTGCTCACCCGCAGCCCGGTCGCGGCCGCGAACTCCGCCAGGCGCGCGGGGTCGAGCGCTCGCTCGCTGCGCGTGCGGGACGCCACCACGTGGACGGACGGAAACGCGGCGGCGAGAACGCCCAGCATCGTGGCGGCGTCCTTGTCACTCGAGAGCGCGAGCACGAGCGCCGCGGGCGGGACGGGTCGGGTCGAGGTCCACCGCGAGGCGAGAAAGCGGATGCCGTCGGGATTGTGCGCGCCGTCCCACCACAGCCGTGGCTCGCTCGGGCAGCACTCGAATCGCCCGGGCCAGCGCGCCTGGGCGATGCCGCGTTCGATCGCGGCGGCCGGGATTGCGACGCCCCGCGCCGCGAGCGTCTCGAGAGTGGCGAGCGCGATCCGCTCGTTCGCTCCGGGCTCGCCCGCGCCCCGGGGGGCCGTCTCGACCCGGCGGAGCGGGGCGCCGACCTCGCGCGCCCGTCGCTCGATCACACGCAGCGCCGCGGACTCAGGCACGCCGGTCACGGCCGGCACCCCCGGCTTGAGGATCCCCGCCTTCTCGAACGCGATCTGCTCGACGGTCTCGCCCAGGATCTCGGTGTGATCGAGCCCGATCGAGGTGATCACCGAGACCTCGGGCGTGATGACGTTCGTGCAATCGAGCCGGCCGCCCAGCCCGACCTCGACCACGGCGATCTCGACGCCGCGTTCGACGAAGTCGTCGAACGCCAGCGCCGTGCACACCTCGAAGAACGTGCGATCCCTGGCCCCGGGGAGCCGCTCGATGTCGGCGAGCCGGCGCTCGAGCCGCGTCTCATCCGCCCAGCGGCCGTTGACACGGATGCGCTCGCGGAAGTCCACCAGGTGCGGGGAGGTGAAGAGCCCGGTGCGGTGGCCCGCCTCGCGCAACACCCGCTCGACCAGCGCGCACACCGAGCCCTTGCCGTTGGTGCCGGCGACGTGCACCGAGCGGAAGCGCCAGTGCGGGTCACCGAGCGCGTGGAGCAGGGCGATGGTGCCGTCGAGGTCGTGTTTGTCCCGGCGGCGCTCGAGACCATAGAGCGCCTCGAGGGCGTGCTGAAGACTCACGCTCACCGTTTCACGGCATCCGGAGCAGCGTTCCCGTCCGTCGAGAGGACCTCGGCGTGGAATGGGTGCGGCGAGGGCTGGCCCTCGGGAGCGAAGCCGCGGGTGGAGCGCCAGAAGAACTCGAACAGTTGTCCGACCTCGGCGCGCATCTGCTTGCGATGGACGATGCGGTCGATGAAGCCCTTCTCGAGCACGAACTCGGCGCGCTGGAAGCCCTTGGGCAGGTCCTGGCCGATGGTCTGCCGGATGACGCGCGCGCCCGCGAACCCGACCAGGGCCCGGGGCTCGGCGAGGATGACGTCCCCGAGCGAGGCGAACGAGGCGAGCACGCCGGCGGTCGAGGGATCGGCGAGGATCGAGATGAACGGCAGGCGCGCCGCCTGGAGCCGCGCCAGCAGCGCCGAGGTCTTGGCCATCTGCATGAGCGAGAGGATCCCCTCCTGCATGCGAGCCCCCCCGGTCGCCGACACGATCACCAGTCCGCGACGCTCGGCGATCGCGCGTTCGATGGCGCGCGCCACCTTCTCGCCCACCACCGAGCCCATGCTGCCGCCCATGAAGAAGAAGTCCATGAGCGCGACGCTGACCGGCTTGCCGCCGATGGTGGCGATGCCAGACAGCAGGCCGTCCTTCATGCCCGTCTCCTTCTGGGCGGCCTTGAGCCGGTCGGGGTACTTCATGCGCGCGTCGCGGAACTCGAGCGGGTCGCCGGCGACCAGGCGCGCGTCGCGCTCTTCGAACGAGCCCTCGTCCACCAGGATCCCGAGGTAGGTGCGCGAGGGGATACGGAAGTGGTAGTCGCACTTGGGGCAGGTCCAGAGGTTCTCCTCGAGCACGGTCTGGAACAGCGCCTCGCCACAGCCCTCGCATTTGGTCCAGAGTCCCTCGGGGAGCTCGGGCCGGTCGGGATTGTCGGACTTCTTGATGCGCTTGCGATCTCGCTTGAGCCAGCTCATGGCAGGTGGGGTGGGCCTCCGGTGCCTCGGGAGCGGTCGCGCCGGGCCCCGTCCGGGGCGGGTGCGCGCCACTCCATGACCAGCGCATCTTCGCCGGTGTCACGATAATACCCGCGTCGCAACCCGGCCAGACGAAATCCGTGCGCGCGGTAGAGCCCCTGCGCCGGATAGTTCGAGACGCGAACCTCGAGCGCCAGCGCCTCGCATCCCGCCGCGCGGGCGCGCTCCAGCAGATCCTCGAGCAGTCGCCGGGCGATGCCGCGACGGCGGCGTCCGGGCACGACGGCCAGGTTCCCCAGGTGGCCGGTGCCTTCGCCGAGCCAGGCCACGCTGTAGCCGGCCAGCCGATGGTCGAGCTCGGCCACGCGCGCGTACACCAGCGGCTGCGAGATCTCGCTCAGGAAGAACGCCTCGGGCCAGGGGTCGCTGAACACCTCGCGCTCGACCGCAGCGATGGGCGGGAGGTCGTCTTCCGACATCGGCCGCAGCGTCACCGGGTCGCCGGCGGTGGCGAGGTGACGGACGCGCTCTTCGGCCTGCGCGGGCCGCACGTAGAGCGGGCTCGTGTGCTCGCCCGGCGCGGGCAATCCCGCGCGCGGACCGAGCCGCGAGAGTGCCGCCTCGGCGAGGTCGGCCGCCGAGAGTCCGGTGAAGCGCACCGCGGGCTCGGTGCTGCCGGGATGCGCGAGCTCGAGCAGCTCGCGGTCGCGCGCGGCCCCGGGTCCCACGAACCGGACCGCGCGCTCCCCCAGGGCGGCGAGCGTTTCGGTGACGGCGGCGAGCAGCTCGGCGGGCGTGCCCACGCGTGGCGCCGCCACCAGGCTCACCACCCCGCGTGCGTCGGCGCGGAAGAAACCGGCGTAGAGATCGCGACGCCCGGCCGGGACCAGCGGCACCACCAGCGCGCGGGACGCCCGGCTCGCGAGCGCCAGCGCGGCGAGCGACGAAGCGCCGATCACCTCGGCGCCCGAGGCGAGCGCCAGGGCCTCGGCGGTGGCCAGGCCGACACGCACCCCCGTGAACGAGCCGGGCCCGAGGTCGGCCGCCACCCAGGCGAGCTGGGCCGGGCGCACCGACGCGCGTTCGAGCGCTCGCGCCACCAGCGGCGTGAGGCGACGGGTGTGGCCGTGACCCACGTCCTCGCTCTCGTGCGCGAGCGGCGTTCCGTCGTCGCCGCGCACCAGCACCTCGACGTGCTCGGTGGCAGCCTCGATGGCGAGTCCGATCATCGCGCGGGCTCCTTCCACCGGTCGAGGAGGCGCCACAGCGCCAGCAACTCGAATCCGCGATCACCCGAGCTGGTCGCGCGGAGGGTGCGCTGGTACTCCGAGCGGATCTCGAACGAGAGCGTCAGGGATTCGGCGCGCAGGTAGGCCGGAAGCTTCTCGCCCCACTCGACCGCGAGCACGCCGCGCTCGACCCGTTCGTCCAGTCCGAGGCCGTCGGTCTCCGGCCCCTCGATCCGATAGAGGTCGAGATGAAAGAGCGGTAGCTCGCCCCCGTACTCGTTGATCAGGGTGAACGAGGGGCTCCGCACCCGGCCGGTGCAGCCGAGCCCGCGCGCCAGGCCCGAGACGAAGCAGGTCTTTCCCGCGCCCAGCGGGCCGGTGAGCAGGATCACATCGCCGGTGGCGAGCCCCCCGCCGAGCGCCCGACCGAGCTGCTCGGTCTCTTCAGGCGAGGCGCTCTCCCGGACGTCCTCCTCGGGCGCGGGTCCGCTCATCGCCCGCGCGGCGTGAGGGTGACGATCGGCAGGATCATCTCCTCGACCGAGATGCCGCCGTGCTGGAGCGAGCCGCGATACTGGCGTTCGAACTCGTGGAAGCGCGTCGGGTAGACGAAGTAGAAGTCCTCGCGCGCGAGCACGTAGTTCTTGTTGATGCCGTCGTCGGGGAGCATGAACTCCATCGGCTTGCGCAGGATCACCGCCTGCTTGGGGTCGCAGTTCAGGTTGAGCCCGAACTTGTACCGCAGGCTGGACGACGTGTCCCGGTTGCCGTACACGAGTGCCGCGCGCCGGCCGAGCACGGCTCCGTGATCGGTGGTGATGACCACCGTGCAGTCCTGGGTCGAGAGCGCGCGCAGGATGTCGAACAGCGGACTGTGCGTGAACCACGCCTTCATCACCGAGCGGAACGCCGCCTCGTCGGGGGCCAGCTCCTGGAGGATCTCGCTCTCCGAGCGGCCGTGCGCGAGGATGTCGAGGAAGTTGAACACCATGCTCACCAGCGAGAGATCCTTGAACGAGCTGATCTGCCGACGGATCGAGTGCGCCTCGTCGGCGTCGTAGATCTTCATGTACTTGACCGGCTTCTTGGGCGTGGCCTTGAGACGCTCGAGCTGGAAATCGAGCAGCTGGCGCTCGTAGCGGTTCTTGGTCCGCTCGTCGTTGCTGTTCTCCTGCCACAGGTCCGGGTGCTTCTGACGCAGCTCCGCCGGCAGGAGCCCCGAGAAGATGGCATTGCGCGCGTAGGGCGTGGCGGTGGGCAGGATCGAGCAGTAGTAGTCGCGCCGGAGGTCGAAGTACTCCTCGAGCATCGGCTCGAGCGTGAACCACTGGTCGAGCCGCATACAGTCGATGACGACGAAGACGACGCGCCGCCCCTCCTTCAGGTGGGGCAGCAGGGCATGGGTCACCACGTCGGTCGAGAGCAGCGGCCGGGGGTCGGCCCCGTGCACCCAGTGCCCGTAGCCCTCCTCGACGAACCGCCCGAAGTCGATGTTGAGCGCCCGCCGGAAATCGAGATGGGCCTGCCGCAGCCCCTCCTCGCGCAGGTTGTCGAAGCGCACGTCCCAGCGCGCCACCTCGATCGCCAGCTCGATCCAGCCCTCCCAGCTGAGCCGGCGTGTGTCGAGCGTCTGCCACTTCTGCATCTCGCCGACGTAGTCGCGGGCCCGCTGGGAGTCCTGCAGCTTGTCGGCATCGAGGATGCGCTTGCAGGCGAGGTAGACCTGAGAGGGGTTGACCGGCTTGATGAGGTAGTCGGTGATGCGCTTGCCGATCGCCTCCTCCATCAGCGCTTCTTCCTCGCTCTTGGTGATGAGGATCACCGGGAGCTGATGGGACTTCGCCTTGATGGCGTCGAGGGTGGCGAGCCCGCCCATGCCGGGCATCATCTCGTCGAGCAGCACCACGTCGAAGCGCTCCTGGCCAAGGGCGGTCAGCGCGTCCTCGCCGTTGGGCACGGCGGTGACCGCGTAGCCCTTCTGCTCCAGGAAGCGGATGTGGGGCCGCAGCAGGTCGATCTCGTCATCGGCCCACAGGATGCGGCGTCGGTTGTCGTCTGGCATGCTGGCGGTTGGAGGTCGGTCGGGTGAGGAGCAGGAGCCGCGGGACCGGACCCGCTGAGGGTCCATACCCCGCACGGGAGGCCCGGGGTCGCGCCGGTTTCGGCCGCATGATACCCGAACCCCTGCCCCCCGTCCTGCGTGGGGAGGCGATCGGCCCGCCTCGGACGAAAGTCAGGGATCTGCAACCCGTCCGTGGCCGCGCCCGTAGAGCGTGACGTACCCGAGGGAGGGCTGGACCATGCGTGCTCCGAGCTTCGTCGTGCTGCTCTCAATCGCCACCCTGGTCACGGCCCAGGTCTCACCCGCCGCGGCGGCGACCGTCGAGCACTGGGAGAAGTCCTACAGCATCGCCGATCGCGCGGTGCTGCATGTGCTCACCGACGATGGCGACGTGCGCGTCCGGACCTGGGACAAGCGCGAAGTCGCGGTCAAGATCACGTCCGAGGGCTGGCGGATCGGCGAGCGCGGGGTGCGGATCCAGCAGACCCAGGACGGCGATCGGGTCGATCTCGAGGTGCGCACGCCGCACTGGGAGTTCAACTTCGGGTTCGTGATCCGCTCGCTGCGGATCGAGGTCTGGGTGCCCACCGAGTCCGACCTGACGCTGGCGACGGGTGACGGCGACGTCGGCGTGCCCGCGGTCCATGGTCGCGTCGACGTCCGCACCGGTGACGGGGCCATCAACGTGCAGGGTGCGCGCGGCGATCTGCGCCTGCGCTCCGGAGACGGCCGCATCGTCGCATCGGGGATCGACGGCGTGCTCGACGCCCATACCGGCGACGGCTCGCTGCGCGTCGACGGCCGGCTCGACGGTCTCACGCTGGGCAGCGGCGATGGCGGGATCCTCGCCGAGGTCATGCCGGGCTCGCGCGTCGCGTCGGGATGGTCGGTGATCACCGGCGATGGCGGCGTGACGTTGCGGGTGCCGACCGACCTCAAGGCCGATGTCGAAGCGCACACCGGCGACGGTGGGATCGACATCGATCTGCCCCTGACGATCTCGGGGCGCGTGACCCGCCAGGAGGTGCACGGCACCCTGAACGGCGGCGGGCCCTTGCTGCGGCTGCGCAGTGGGGACGGCTCGATCCACCTGATGGCCCGCTAACCGCCTTCCGGCAACCGCGCCGTCGTTAGACCGGGCGTGACCGACACCCGCCCGGCCCCATCGTGCCCCCGGGCGCGCTGGACGCGGGTCGGGAAGCCCCTCCCAGCGCCTCTCACCCCCCTCCCTGCCCGCTCAAGCGGGACCCTCCGCAGGCCGAAAACCTCAGTGATTCGACCGGGCGGCGTCCCCTCACTTCCGGGGGCGCCGGACCGGCCGCCATTCCGTTGGCCAAGCCCTAGGAACGAGGTGCGATGCGCACGATCTACCGGCCACTCCTGGCCGCCACCCTGGCGACGCTGGCGACCCTGGCGCCCGCGGTGTCCCAGGCACAGCTCTTCGCCCTGAACGTCGGCGCCTCGCAGACGGGTCGCACCGTGCTGCCCGGGGGCGCCGCCGGCGAGGTGTTCCGGGTCGTGGTCACCAACTCGAACCTGCTCGCGGCCACGGTGAGGGGGCTACAGTTCGAGAACCGCACCACCGGGGCCGGCACGCAGACACAGCGCGACCAGGACTGGACGCCACTCACGCTCTCGATCGCCTCGCAGCCGACCACGCACCCGATCGCCAGCTTCGTCAACGGCACCGCGCAGTTCACCGGTCTTAGCATCAACGTTCCCGCGGGCGGTTCCGCCATCATCATCGTCACCGGCGGCGCCTCGCTGCTCGCGCGTGACGGCGACGCGCTCGACCTGCGGATGGCCGACGCCGGGTCCATCACTGTCAGTGGCGCCCCGGGGGCCAACGGGGCCTGGCCACTCGACCCGACGGGGAACTTCCCGGTCGACGGCATGGTGGCCGCGCAGGTTGCCGTGGACACCCTCAAGGCGCAGTCGTTCTCCGCCGGCTCGCAGGGCAACGTCGTGCTGCGGGTCACCCTCCCGGCCAACGGGTATCAGGGCGACGTGCTCCATCGCCTCGAGCTGCGCAACAAGGGGACCGCCCAGGCGGCGACCGACATCGAGCGGCTCCGGGCGTGGGCGGACGATGGCGACGGGATCCTCATCCCGAACATCGACCCGGCCCTCGGCGACATGGTGTTCACCGGAGACCGGTGGGTGCTGAGCGGCCTCAACGTGGCGGTGCCCGCGGGAGGCCGGCGGCTGTTCTTCACCACCGACATCGCACTGTTCGCGAAGGACGGGGCCACGATCCAACTCGCATTCCCCGGACCCCCGGACCAGGCGATCGGGATGACCAGCAACAATGACGGGTTGCTCGATCGTCCGGTCGTCGACGGATCCGAGCACACCATCGTCATCCGGGACCGGATCGCGTTGACCAGCCAGCCGCTCGCATCGGGCAGCGTGTCCCCCGGGCAGACCGGCGTACCGCTCCATGCCCTGCAGGCGAGCAATGCCTACACGGACAAGAAGTTCCTCAATGCCATCACCTTCACCAACGCCACGAGCGGCAGCGGCAGTCAGGCCGAGCGCGACGCCGAGGTGGCGCGCTTGACGCTCGTCGAAGATTCCGATGACGACCAGGTGCTCGACACGGACGGGTCCGACGCGGTGATCGGAACCGCGTTCTTCCTGGGCGGCCGCGCCACCTTCTCGGGCCTCGACTGGACCCTCGAGCCCGGCGTCTCACGGCGGCTGTTCCTGGTCGCCGACGTGAGCCTGGCCGGCGCCACCGACGGCGACGCGCTCCGCGCGAGCATCGTCGGGTCCGAGGACCTGGCCTTCTCGGACCCCACCGCGGTGATCTCGACCTGGCCGCTCCTCGGCACGAACGCGAGGACCGTGAACGGGATGGTGGCGGGCCAGATGAGCGACCCCGGCGCCCCGGGCGTCACGCTGGCCCCGGGCGAGGGCCCGGTGCCCGCGCTCCACGTGATCGTGCCTCGCAACGGCTACGCCGATGACGCGCTGACCGGCGTTCGCGTCGTCAACCTGGGCAGCGCGACGTCCACGGACCTGGCCGAGCTGCGACTCTGGCGTGACGGCGGCGACGGCCTGTTCGGGGGAGACGACACGGACCTCGGGCTACTCGCGTACGGGGGAGGCGTCTGGCAGAGCGGCGTGCTCGCCGAGCACCTGGGTGGCGCGGGGGCCAGGCTCTTCGTCTCCGCGCGGGTCGCGGCCAGCCCCACGGACTCCGTCACCATCCGGCTCGCCATCCCGACCGGCGGCGTCGAGGTCGCCTCGGGAGACGACGGCCCGCTCGACGCCGCGGTCGAGAACCCGCAGGCGCTGCTCATCAGCGTCTCCCGACTACTCGCCTCGCTGCGGATCACGCCCGGCACCAGCGCGCTGGGCCAGACCGTCACCGCCACCATGACGCTGCGCAATGTCGGGCTCGAGGGCATCAACGCGGTCACCCCCTCGGCGTTGTCCGCGGCCGGAACCGGCTCGTTGAGTCCGCTCACCGGACCGAGCCCGGCCTCGGTCGCGCTGGCGCCGGGCGCCTCGCAGGACATCACCTGGACCTACACTGCGGCCGCCGCGGGGGACGTGAGGCTCACCGGCTCCGCCTCCGGCGTCGGCGCGATCAGCGGCCTCACCCAGACCGCCTCGCCGGCGTCGTCGAATCTGCACAGCATCTTCGCCCGCGCGGACACGCTTCGGCTGTCGGTGTTCCAGGCCATGCCGCCCAGCGTCAACCGCGGCCAGACCGGCGTGGTCCCGTTCTATCTCCAGTTCAGCATCAACGCCGGCGGGACATCGGGCTCCGACGTGAAGGTCGTGGGCCTGCGCGTCCGGCTCGAATCCGAGACCGGTGTGGGGATCGTGCCCTCGACACTGGCATCGCGCGCGGCGCTGCTGGGGGCCCAGATCTACGCCGACCGGACGGGCCTCGAGACTTCCGGCAGCGACATCGATCTGCCGTTCACCACGCCGCTCTTCGTTCGAAGCGGTCAGCCGGCCACGATCGCGCTCTCGCTCGACATCGGGGCCGCCACCACCGTGCCGAGCTTCCGCGTGGTGATCGTCGAGGCGTCCGCGTTCACCGCCGAGGACGTCCTGACCGGCGGGCCGGTCGCGGTCCAGGCCGAGCCGCCGGGTTACCCGGTGCGCTCCGGCGTGGCGCGCGTGCTCGCCCCCGCCACCGACTTCCTGGTGGATACCCTCGGAGGGGTGCCGCGCCGGATCGGCCAGGGGCAGACCGACGTCGTCCTGCTCGCCGTGCACACGCAGAACCCGGGGACCACCGGCATCGGGGCGGACGTGCGCGTCTCGAGCCTGGTGGTCGGCCTCGTGGACACCAACGGCGTGCGCGTGAACGACCCCGCGCAATACCTGAGCCGGCTGCGACTGAGGACCGCGTTCCAGACCCTCGCCGACGTTCCGGTGACCTCGCCGGCCGAGAGCTTGATCACGATGGTCCTCTCGCCGCTGCTCTCGGTCCCGGCCGGCAGTCCGGTCGACGTGAGCTTCGTCGGGGATGTCGCCGCGGGTGCCGCGCTCGGCACGTTCCGCGTGCGACTGGGCGACCCGGCGCAGATGGACGCTCGCGATGCCAGCACCGGCGCCGCCGTGCCGGTGTCCTACCTCACCTCGCCGATCGAAGGACCGAACGCCACGATCGAAGCTTCCCCCGACAGCCTCCTCGCCACCGGCACCGGGCTCCTGCCGTCGAGCCTCCCCGCCGGCACCACCGGTGTGGCCGCGCTGCGGGCGACGCTGCGGCATCCGGGCACGGCCGGGGTCGCGCGCATCGCGGTCGGTGATCTGCTCGTCCGTTGTGTGGACCAGGCGCACAACCCGGTGATCCCGGCGCTCTCCCTCGACCGGGTGCGCGTGTACTGGGATACGACGCTGGTCGGCAACGTGCCCGATCCGCCGGCCGCCGGCAACGCGGTCAGCATTCCGATCGCGCCGCACCTGCTGGAGCCGGGCGACACCGCGTCGGTCACGTTCGTGCTCGACTTCGAAGCCACCGCTCCTGCCGGCACGTTCGAGCTGACGCTCGGCGCATCGGGCCTGAGCGCGAGCGACGCCAACACCGGGAAGCCCGTCGTGTTCGGCGCCGATGCGGGCGACGAGCTGCCCCTGCTCTCGGGGCTGACGCGCATCCTGGCCCCCGCGCGCAATCTCGAGGCGTCGTTCGATGACCGCATGCCGCCGATCCTCGCGGCCGACGGACGCGAGGTGCCGGTGGCGCGGGTCACCCTGCGCAACGCCGCGCCGGCCGGCTCCGGCATCATCACCGTGGACTATCTGCGGGTGCGCGCCGGCGACGCGCAGAAGACGGCGGCCGCACTCGGGGCGGCGGCACTCGAGATGCGCGCCTACGTCGGCGGCGTGCTGTGGGGGCAGAGCGCGCCGTTGAGCGCCGATTCCATCAGCGCCTGCGTGCCGGGCACCGGTGCGATCCAGCTGGACGTCAGCGAGAGCGCCACACTCGAGCTGCGGATGGTGCCGCGCACCGATCCCGGCCTGCGTGAGCTGCGGGTCGAGATGATGGCAACCGATGTAGGCGTCGCCCAGCCGTCCCAACCGCTGCTCGCGGTCAGCGTGCTGCCGGCCGCCGGCCAGACCCTGCCGTGGTGGAGCGAGCTGGGGACCTTCCAGAGCATCTCGCTGGGTGAGAGCTACTTCAACTTCCCGAACCCCTTCGCCGCCGGGCGCGAAGCGACGGCCTTCGCCTTCTATCTGCCGACTCCGGGTCGGGTGTCGCTGCGCATCTGGACCGCGCGCGGCGAGCCGGTGCGCACGGTGCTCGATGGCGCCGAACGCGTCTCGGGTCTGCACCAGAGCGACGCCTGGGACGGTCGCAACGGACGCGGCGCGGTGGTGGCGAATGGGGTCTATCTCGCGGAGCTGACGGTGAAGCTCGACGACGGGAGCCAGCAGCGGCTCATGCGCCGCGTGGCGGTGCTGCGATGATGCGCGCACGGATCGGCCCGGGTCGTCCGGGGACACGGCGGATCGCGCGGCGCGCGACGCTCGGTCTCGCCACCGCGCTGGTCCTGCTCACGCGCGCGGCGAGCGCGGACGAGGATGGCGGAACCCGGTCCGCGTTCGCGGCCGGCGCCGGCGAGCGAGCGTTGGCGCTCGGTGGGGCGTTCTCGGCCATCGCCGACGACGCGAGCGCATCGCTCTGGAATCCCGCCGGCCTGGCGTGGGTGCCGAGACCCCAGGTCCAGTTCAGCCAGTCGACCCTCGAGCTGACCGGCCTCCGCGAGACGTTCGCCGGCGTGGCCTTCCCCGACTACCGATGGGGCACGGCCGCGCTCACCCTGCGCCACGCCGGCATCGGCGACATCGAGGGCCGCGATGCGCGCGGCGCGGTGACCGCGTCCGACCTCTCCGACCGCGAGACCGAGATCGGTCTCGCCTACGGCCGGGCACTGGCTCCGGGCTGGAGCGCCGGCGTGGGGTTCAAGGTGCGCCGCCACGAGCTGGCGGGGCAGGCGGGGACCGGGCTGGGCGCGGACCTGGGGGTGCTGGTGAAGCCCGCCGTGGCGCTGGGGCTCGCCGTGCCGTGGGCCGAGCAGCTGTCGATCGGGCTGGCCGCGCGCAACGCCCTCGAGCCCTCGCTGCGCCTCGACCGCGAGAGTGTGGCCGACCCGCTCTCGCTCGGACTCGGCCTCGCCTGGCACGGCTCGGGTCCGATCGGTGACGCCCTGCTCGCAAGCATCGAGCTCGAGCGGCCGCGGGATGAGGGCACGCACTTCCACGGCGGCCTCGAGTGGACCGTGACCCCGCTGCTTCGTCTGCGAGGCGGCTGGAACGCGGGCGCGCTGGCCGCCGGCTCCGGGCTGCAGCTGGGCCGGGTCGGGCTGGACTACACGTTCGAGGACCGGCCGCTGGGCGCCGCTCACCGTGCCTCGGTGACACTCCGCTTCGGCGGTAGCGTGGCCGAGGCACGGATCGCCTCG
>JBGPXY010000171.1:0-6141 GCA_041492985.1 Candidatus Eiseniibacteriota bacterium | reverse complement strand
TCCGCAGCGAAACCTGGGGCAGAGGTCGTGACCCCGAATAGACGGCTGGTGAGCGACGGCCGCGGTGAATCGGATCGTCCACATCGTTAACGTTGACAACCCGTCTTCATAGGCAGAGCCAGTTGGCATAGCTGTCGAGTCGCCTTTCCGGCAACTGGCCGCGCGGCCAGTTGCCACAATTGCTGAGCGCCACATGCCGGCGCCATTGGGATCCGTCGCGTCGTGCGCACATCCCGGATGCTCCACCGGAAGAGCGCGAGCGCGTCGCACCACGGAGTGTGGCACCGCATTGCGTGCGCAAGGCCGCGCATGTGGCGAGCAGCCCTTCATGACGGCACCGAAGTCGCGAGAACTGCCCTACTTCGCCGGCGTCCCCGTCTTCGTCTCCAGCCACTGCACCTTCTCGCGGTAGAGCTCGGGGTCGAGCTCGGCCAGCGACTCGTGGCGCTTGCGGTGGCAGGTGAGCACGATGATCTGGTGGGAAGGCGCGAAGTGCTCGATCAGCAACCGCATGGCGGCGCGGGCGCGCCCGTCATCGCTGGTCGCGAACGGATCGTCGAGCAGGAGCGGCAGGGGCGACTGGCCCCGTGAGAGGTATTCGCTGATGCCGAGGCGCACCGCCAGGTAGAGCTGGTCCTTGGCTCCGGCGGACAGGTGCAGATCCGCCCGGCCCCGTGTCGCCTGGTGGGTGCCTTCCAGCTTGACCGAGAAGTCGAGGTCCTCACCGAAGGTCAGCTTCTCGACCGTGGTGCCGATCTCGCCGAGCAGTTTCGTGACGCGCTCGTTGAGGAACTCGGCCCAGCGGCGGTGGGTCTCGGTCGCGACGGTCTGGATGGTGTCGCGTGCCAGCTCGACGGCGGCCTTGAACCGCCGCGCGCGCTTCAGGGCCTGCTCGATCCGCAGGATCTGAGCGCTCTTCTCGGGATGCTCCTGGTGGTAGCGGCGCCACACCTCCTCCACCTGGAGTCGCAGCTCGGTGCGCCGCTTCTGCAGCGCGTCGAGCGTCTCGCGCAACCGCCGGTTCTGAGCCTCGATCTCGAGCGCCGTGCGCCCCGCCGCGCCCGCGGCGGCAGGCGCGCCGGTCGACCCGCCCGTCGATCCGGCGGGACGCTCGGCGTCGATCAACGCCAACTGGTTCTGCAGCTCGGTCACCTTGTCGTTGGGCAGCACGCGGCGCAGGGCCTGCGGGATCAGATCGCTGGTGAGCAGCGCATGGCGCGTGTGCGCGTGGACGCGCTCGGCCAGCTCGCGGGCGTGATCGGCCCACGGGCGATCGGGGTCGTAGCTGAGCCCGGCCGCCTGGAGGATGCGCACCGCACGCTCCTTCAAGCCCGCGACCGCCGCCTCGGCGTTGCTTCGCTCGGATTCCATCCACGACCAGCCGCTCTCGAGCCCCGCCAGCCCCTGGCGCAGCGTCAGCGACTGCCGGATGCCCTGCGCGACCCGCTCCAGCTCGGCGGGCTCCGGCGCGCCACCGCCGAGTGGGGCGATCAGGGCGGTCGCCGACTCGACCGCTTGCTTGCGTCGCGTCTCGAGCGAAACGAGACGCTCCTGGGCGCGCAGCGCCGGCGAGCTCTCCGCCATCAGCCGCGCGTATTCGCCCCACTCGCGCAGCAGGTCCACCTGGTCGCGGTATCCCATCTGGCGCGCCAGGTCGCCCAGATCCTGCTCGTTCTCGGCGCGCTGGGTGCGCATCTGGCCCAGGCGCCGCTGCGCATCGCCCAGCTCCACCATCGCCTCGTTGTGCAACCCGATCCGCGCGCGCGCGCCGACCATCAGCAGGATGAGCCCGAGCAGGAGCAGCCCTGCGCCCCCCGCGAGCAGTCCGGTCCACAGCGTCGGCAGTCCGCCCAGCACCTGGACCGCGCCGCCCGCCAGCGCCGCGGCCAGTCCCAGCGCGGTCATGAACCACCCCGGCATCCGCCAACGGTGCCGGATCGTGTCGATCTCGCGCAGCACCTCGGTGGCGTCGGTGCGGGCGCGCTCGAGCGAGGCGACCTCGGTCTGATACTGAAGGGCGCGCTCGGAGTGCGAGCGCAGCAGTCGCTGCTCGGTGTCGGTGCGCTCGGCGAAGCGACCGGTGAGGTACTGGATGCGCTCCGGATCGTGCCCCGAGCTGGCGAGCGACTCCCGCAGCGTGAACACCGAGGAGCGCATGCTGGCGTCCTCCTCGGTCAGCTGGCGCAGCTCCGAAGCGAGCGCCACGCAGCGATCGGCGTCCTCGGCGGAGGCATTCGCGTAGGCCGCCAGCCCCTCCAGCTCGCCCGCCCGCTTCTCGCGCTCGCGCTTCAGCTCCTCGTTCTTCCTCGACTCGAGCCCCGCCAGGTTGCGCGATTCGGTCTCGTGGCGCGCCACGGTCTCCCGGAACTCGCTCTCGGCGTTGCGCGGCAGATGGGCGGCGGAGGCGAGTGTTTCGGCCTCGGCGGTGAAGCGCTGCAGCTCGGCGCGGTGTCCCTCGTCGTCGGCGAGCTGGCGGCGCACCTCGGCGGCCAGCGACTCGCGACGCTCGCTGTCGAGCCCGTGCATGGATTCGCGAGACTTGCGCTCGTCGTCGTCGATGCGGAGCAGCTCCTCGAGGGGGCTGGTGATCTGCGAGTAGTCGTGCTCGAGCGTCTTGATCTCGGTCTCGAGCGTGCTGCGCTTGAGCTCGAGACGCTGGATGGCGGTGTCCACGCTGCCCGAGGACTCGACCTCGGCGCAGGTGTACTTGCGGATCGCCCCGTCGAGCACGCTCACGGCCTCGGTGGCGTTGGTGTCGCCGACCCGCGTATCCGCCGCGTTCTCGAGCCGGGCGTGCAGCGTCGAGTTGCGGCGCACCTTCTCGTCCGCGGGCACCACGCCGTCCATCTCGTTCTGGGACACCAGCGCGCACTTGGCGAATTCGTCGGCGTCGAGGCCGGTGAGCCGCTTGCCGACCGGGTACTGGTCCTTCCCCTCCTTGTACTCGGCGGTGACCTCCTGGCCCTTCGCGTTGAAGATCGCCACCGTGCCGCGCTCGAAGTCGCGCGAGATGGTGAGGTGCTGCTGCTCGTCCTCGACCTCGAGCTCGATGCGATAGGCGCCGCCTTCCCACGGCCGCCAGCGCTCGAGCGGCGTCAGCACGCGGTGGGAACGCTTGTCGTCGGGGAGCCCGTAGAGCCCGGCGGCGATCGCGGCCAGCAGCGTCGACTTGCCGCGCTCGTTGTCGTCCACCAGCACCGTCACCCGCGTGGGGTCGAACCTGAACTCGCCCTTGAGCGCGCCGAAGCCGTCCACCTTGAGGCGCAGGAGCTTCATTCGCCCAGCTCCTCGTAGGCGGGCACGACCTCGCGCAGCCGGAACGCGTCGAGACCGTAGTAGAGCGCGCTCTCGATCATCGCCCGCTGCAGCGGATCGCTCTCCTGGTCGCGCTGCTTGAGCAACGCGCTCGCGAAGCGCTCCTCGGTGGTGTTCGCCTCGGCCGCTCGGTAGGCGTCGAGGTCGTAGTCGGGGCGCAGGCGCCGCAGCTCGAGGCGCAGGAAGAATGTGCGCGCGCGCAGGTCGGGACCGGGCGCGGCGTAGCGCACGCCGTGCGCGAGCCGCCCGCCCAGCCGCACGGTGACGATGTCCTGGTCGGTGACCCCCGCGTCGTCGAGCGCCTTCAGCACGCGGCGATCGATCTGCTCGGCGGTGGTCGCGAGCGACACCTCGGCGGTGAGGTCATGGACGCGGCGCTTGTCCAGCTCGACGAACTCGGCCTCGACGAACGGCAGCCGACGCCCGTACTCGACCCGCACCTCGAGCCCCCCGTGAGCACCCAGCTCGGTCACGTCGACGGCGGCCGCGGAGCCGGCGTAGGCGAGCCGGACGCCGGCCGAGGCGCCCGTCTGGGCGGTGATGCGCGAGCCGGCGTGGTAGTGGCCGACCGCCAGGTATACGAAGGGGGCGGCTGCCGTCTCCTCGTCGGAGAATGGCGCGGTCATCTTCTGGCCCGGCGGGCACTGGCCCTCACGCGAGCCGTGGAACAGGGCGATGTCGAATCCGACCGGGTCGGCGCTGGTGAGCCCCGAAAGCGAGGCGGGCGCCAGCGGGCGATCGAGCGACTCGACGTTGGCGGTGAAGCAGCGCCCCCACACGCGCACGCCCTGCAGTCCAGGCACCGGGCTGGCGCTCCAATCGGGGGTCGTGAAGACGTGCACGTGGGCGGGCCAGCGCATGGCCCGCGCCTGCAACATCTGCGCGCTCCAGTTGAGGCTGCGCTCGAAATAGGGGTCGTGGTTGCCGGGGGCGATGAACACCGGGGGGCACCCGCTCACGTCGAACACGCCGAGCGCGAACGCCATGGTCGCGGCATCGACCCCTTCCTGGTCGAACAGGTCGCCGGGGACGAGGATGGCGTGCACGCCGCGCTCGATCGCCTCGCGGACCGCGCGTTCGAGGGTCGCGCGCTGGTCGCGCCGGCGGTCCTCGCGGCGCTCGGGGGGAAGCCAGCCGAGCGGCGACCCGAGGTGCAGGTCCGACACCTGGAGGAACCGCGCGAGTGCCATAGGCGACCGATGATCTCCGCGTGGTGAGTGATGGAGTTCGCAAAATAGCAGGAAGGAAGATGCGGGGCAACGCTTTGCACGCGAATATGTTTGGACCTACCCTGCGCACGAGGCTGACATGTCCCAGGCTCCCCCCACCGCTTCACCCGCCCGGCCGCTCCCGGCGCTCGGATTCCTCGTGGTGTTGCTCGCCCTGGCGGCGATGGCGATCGCGACGCTACGCACTCCACCACGCATCATCACCGGCCTGCCCGAGGGGACGCGGGTCGGGCACGCGCGCGCCGCACTGGGGGATCGTCTCCGCATCGAGAGCGGCGAGCTGCGCTTCCAGGCGGTGCTGGCAGGGGGCGCCGGCGAGGCCACGGCGTCGCAGGTGAGCTCGGCCGAGACCTGGATCCTCGCGGCGATGGCGCAGCAGCCCTTCGAACCCAGGCTGCACGCGGCGCTCGCCTGCCTCGACCTGGCCACCCTGCGGCTCGAGACGGCCGAGCGGCACTACCGGGACGCCCTCGAGCTGGCGCCGAGCTACGGCGAGGCCCGGCTGGGGCTCGGCGTGACGCTGGCGCTGCGGGCAACGGCCGAGAGTGACGCGGCGCGGGCGCGCGGGCTCTGGCTGCGGGCGATCGCTCAGTTCGCGGCGGTGCCGATGGACGATCCCTGCCACGAGGCGGCGCTCTACGATCGCGTGCTGCTCCTGATGCGCGTCGAGCGCGCGGAGGAGGCGAAACGCTGGGCACGCGTCTACCTCGAACGGGATGCCTTCAGTCCGTGGGCGATGGTGCTGATCCGCGAGCTGCCGGGAGTTGGGAAAACGGATGGGACGAACAAGCGCCATTGAGCGTCAAACACTGCGATCACACCCGCTTCGGCGATGCGGTGGAGAGACGCGGAATCGGATGAATGAGCGTGTTGTACGGTAGTTCCCGCACAGGTCCCCCACGGTCGACGGCCCCGCGGAATACCAATCTGCGGGGCCGTGACGGTTGGTGCCGGCGACGATGGTGCTCTAGAAGGGGGGGCTCCGCGCGGCGGGCCATTGTTTGACGCATCAAGATACGTTGATGTATCTTTCGCGGCATGCGATCTACGAGCGAGCCTCGGACTGCCTCACGCGTCGAGCAGTTTCACGCCCTCTCGGACGAGACCCGCCTGAAGATCCTCGAGCTCCTCCGCGGTGGCGAGCACTGCGTCTGCGAACTGACTGAGGCGCTGGAGCTGGGCCAATCCTTGCTGTCGTTCCACCTCAAGACGCTCAAGGAGGCGGGACTTGTCACCGATCGCCGGGAGGGACGCTGGATGTACTACGCCCTCGTTCCCGAAACGCTCGAAGCACTCGCCACCCATCTGACCAGCTTCACGCGCCGAGGCACGCCACAACGGCGCCGTGCCGGCCGCTGCAAGGACATCGGATGACTTCACCCGCTCCGAAGCAGCTCGCGCTCTTCGAGCGGTATCTGAGCCTGTGGGTGGCCCTATGCATGGTCCTGGGCGTACTCCTCGGGAAGCTGCTGCCGGGGGTCGTGGACCAGGTGCGGCGTCTCGAGTTCGGCCAGGGAAGCCAGATCAACCTGCCGATCGCCGTCCTGATATGGCTGATGATCTATCCGATGATGCTCAAGATCGACTTCTCGAGCAT
>JBGPXY010000098.1:0-9969 GCA_041492985.1 Candidatus Eiseniibacteriota bacterium | reverse complement strand
GCCAGCAGCCACTTCTTCTCGGGGACGAACAGGTAGCGCCCGTAGCGCAGGATGAGCGGACGCCCCAGCCTGCGCGCGACCCAGTACGACAGCGCGGCACCCGCCCAGGAGCCGAGCGTGGCGGCCAGCACCACGCCCCAGAAATGCATGTGGCCCTGGCGCGCCCAGTAGGCGGCCGGGGGGACCACCACCTCGCTCGGCAACGGGAACACCGTGGACTCGATCGCCATCAGCACGAACACGCCGCCGTATCCCCACTGGCGGGTGAGTTCGAGCCAGGTCGAGAACAGACTGTGGAACATGCGACTCCTCGCCTAGGGCCGAGCGGCGGCGGTGAGCCGTTCCGCGTGTGCCACGAGCAGGGCCCGCTGGCCACGCACCTCGTAGAGCGTCCCGCGCACCAGCACGGGGTAGCCCACGACCGCGTACAGGCTGTCGTTCGGGTTGGCGCCGTGGCGGCCGGCGATGATGGGGTACACGCGCCCACCCGCGCGGTTGAGGAACGCCAGGCTCTGGCCACCGCGCGCGCACATGAGCGCGCAATCGCGGTGCGAGAGACCCTGCCCGCCGTGGGTGAAGTAGCACTGCGGGTCGATGATCTCGCCCTCGAGCGTCACCGCCTGCGCGTGGCGCGACGCTCCACAGCCTGCGAGTGCCAGCGCCAACAGCAGGACGATTGCCGTGGTGCGCGGGAGTCGGTGGGGCATCCGGGCGCCGCGCTCAGCCACGCGACGGCAGTGCCGCGGCCGCGGCCGGCACCTGCTCCGCCCACGCGAAGTCGTCGCCCTCGGCGCGAGGGCGCCCCAGCGCGGTCACCGGATCGTGCTCGAGGCAGATCCACGCCCCCTCGGTGACCGCGCGTGCGAGCAGTGTTCGCTTCTCGTCCATGGTCTCGATGGCGGCGATGTCGTAGCCCATCACGAACGGGATGCGCACGTGGCTCGCGGTCGGGATCAGATCGGCGACGAAGTAGACCACGCCCTCCTTCCCCGCCACGCGCATGAGCTGCTGGCCGCGCGTGTGACCCTCGGCGGTGAACAGCTCGATGCCGGGCCAGGGCCGCTGAGGACCGTCCCAGAGCCGCAGCACCCCGGCGTCCATGAGCGGGACGTAGTTCTCCGGCATGTACGAGGCGCGCTCGCGCGGGTTGGGCTTGAGCGCGTTCTCCCAGTTGCGGCGCTGTACGTAGTAGTGGGCACGGGGCATCCGCGGCACCGGCACCCCACCCTGCAGCCGGGTCGATCCGCCGGCATGATCGAAGTGCAGGTGGGTGAGCACCACGTCGGTGATGTCCTCGACGCCGAGGCTGAGGGCCGCGAGCGAGCGTTCCAGGGTGTGCTCGGCGTGATCGACGCCGTAGATGTCCATCAGCTTGGGGCTGAACTTCTCGCCGATGCCGTCGTCCACCAGGATGCGGCGCCCCTCGCCCTCGAGCAGGAGGCAGCGCATCGCCAGCGGGATGCGATTGCGGTCATCGGCGGGGTTCGTCTTGCTCCACACCGGCTTGGGAACCGAGCCGAACATGGAGCCGCCATCGAGCCGGATGAGACCGGTCTCGAGAGTGTGCACGGTCCACGCGCCGAGGGTGAGCGAGGGCATGGGCGCAGCATCGCCGAAGGCGGGGGCGAGCGTCAAACCCGGCCGCGCGTGGAATCATGCGCGGCCGGTGATGAAATAACCCAGGCCGCCGCGCGTCACCGTGGGGGACGAAGCCGGCTCGCGCAGACGACCTGGGAATGCGTGACGATCAGCGGTACTTGATCTTCAGTCCACCGAAGGAGAGCGGCCGCACCGGCGTCACCGAGAGCGCGGTCACCTCGAACACGAAATCGTTGTAGTCGTTGTCGGTGGTCCCGCAGCAGGGGCCGGGATTCGCGCCGCTGTCGAGGTCCTCGAAGCACACGAGCCAGGTACTCATGTTGGTGAAGCGCGAGACATCGAACACGATCGCCTGCACATCGCCGCCGAGGGGCAGGTGCAGGGCGCCGGTGCCGTCAGGCCCGGCGTCGTTGTAGAGCCGGTCGGTGAAGAACACTTCCGGCTCGGGGGCGTTGGTCGCGCCGAGCGGGCCATTCGGGTTCAGGTAGAAGCCGAAGCGCTGGGCCGGCTGGGCGAACGTGATGATGCTCGTGGCGCCGGCGGCCGACGGCCCGTCGAAGACGACGCCATCGTTGACACCATCGAGCACCGGCGGCGCGCCGTTCTTCGGCTCGAGGTACCAGCCCACCACGTTGCGGTTGGCGTTGCCCGCGATCTCACGGATCAGCAGAGCCGAGAAACCCCGATCCACCCAGAAGAAGGGGTCGGGGTCCGTCGCCTTCGCGCCGAGGTAGTCGTGGACGACGTCGATGCGACCGGCGCCGTAGCGCGCGTCGATGATGGACTGGAGGCTGTTGCCCGGGCCGTCCCACGACGTGCCGAAGCTCACCGCGACCCCGGCGCTTGCCGGCAGCGGGTTGGCGATGGCGATGATCGCGGCGAGCGCAAACACACGGATGCCACGAAGCGTCACGACTCTCTCCCGGTTGCGATGGCCCAAGGTGTCCGTTCGATGGGAGCGCGGCGACCCACAGCGAGGCCGTTCGTTCGTCGCCGGCGAAGGGGGGTGATCCAAGGGAGTCGGCGGGAACGCTTGATGTGACAATAGTCTAGTGCGTCCACCTCATGCGATTCAAGAGGAACCTTGCCGGCGGGGGCGTGCCGGCGCCGACCGTGCGGAGTGCATGGCCCCGCTGGCGCGGGAGCCGGGCGGCTAGATGTGGATCGCGCGCTTGGCCACCGCCATCGCCGCCTCCTTCACCGCCTCGGGCAGTGTCGGGTGGGCGTGGACTGAGCGCGCGATATCCTCGGCGCTGGCGCCCAATTCCATGGCCACCACCAGCTCGGCGATCAGGTCGCTCGCGCGCGGTCCGAGGATGTGCGCCCCCAGGATGCGGTCGGTCGCGGCGTCGGCGACGATCTTCACCTGGCCGTCGCGCTCCCCCATCGCCTTCGCCCGTCCGTTGGCGAGGAACGGGAACGTGCCCACCGCGGTCGCGATCCCGCGTGCGGCGGCGTCCTCCTCCGAGAGGCCGACGCTCGCCAGCTCGGGCCAGGTGTAGACCACGTTGGGGATGCAGTCGTAGGCGACGTGTCCCGGGAGCCCCGCCATGAGCTCGACCGCGGCGATGCCCTCTTCCTCGGCCTTGTGCGCCAGCATCGGCCCGCGGATGACATCGCCGATCGCGAACACACCCGGCACGCTCGTCTGGTAGTGCTCGTCGACGGTGATACGTCCCTTCTCATCCATCGCCAGCCCCGCCTCGCGAGCGCCGAGCCCGTCGGTGAACGGACGTCGTCCCACGGCGACCAGCAGTACGTCGCACTCCTCGCTGCGCACCGCACCTTCCTGCGACACGGTCACGGTCACCGTGTCTCCGGTCACGGTCGCCCCGGTGGCCGACGTCTTGAGATGGAAACGGATGCCCTGCTTCTCGAGCACTCGCTGGAGCAGTGACCCGCTCTTCCGATCCATGCCCGGGACGATGCGGTCCATGAACTCGAGCACGCTGACCTCGGCGCCGAGCCGCCGCCAGACCGAGCCCAGCTCAAGCCCGATCGCTCCCGCGCCGACCACCATCATCCGCGCCGGCACCGCCGGGAGCGTCAGCGCATCGGTCGAGTGCACGATGCGTCGTCCATCGAAAGCGACCCCGGGGAGCGACGCCGGCTTGCTACCGGTGGCGATCAGGATGCGCGCGGTGCTCACCGTCTGCCGGCCGGCGGGGCCGTCCACCTCGACCTCGCCCGCCTTGACGATGCGGCCGGTGCCCTCGATGCGCGTCACCTTGTTCTTCCGGAACAGTCCCTCGACGCCACGCGTCAGGTCCTTCACCACCGTGTCCTTCCGCGCCATCATGGTGGCCAGGTCCAGCTCCACCGTGGCGCGGATGCCGTGCGCGGCCAGGCCGTGCTTCGCGAGGGCGAAGTGCTCGCTCGAGTCGAGCAGTGCCTTGCTGGGGATGCAGCCCACGTTGAGGCAGGTGCCACCCAGCACCGGGTACTTCTCGATCACCACCGTGCGCAGGCCGAGCTGTGCGGCGCGGATGGCGGCCACGTACCCGCCGGGACCGGAACCGATGACGACCAGGTCGAACGGAGCCTCGGCCACCTAGACCTCGATCAGCATGCGTTCGGGATCCTCGAGACGTTCCTTCACGCTCACGAGGAAGGTGACCGCCTGCTCGCCGTCGACGATGCGATGATCGTACGAGAGTGCCAAGTACATCATCGGCCGCACGACGACCTGGTCCTCCACCACCATCGGGCGCTTCTCGATCTTGTGCATCCCGAGGATGCCGCTCTGCGGGAAGTTGAGGATCGGGGTGGAGAGCAGCGAGCCGTACACGCCGCCGTTGGAGAGGGTGAAGGTGCCGCCCGAGAGTTCGTCGAGCGACAGCGTGCCCGCCCGCGCCGACGCTCCCAGCCGCGCGATCTCGCGCTCGAGGTCGGCGAACGCCCGCAGATCCGCGTCGCGCACCACCGGCACCACCAGCCCCCGCTCGCTGCCGACCGCGATCCCCAGGTGCACGTGCCGGTGATAGACGATGTCGGCGCCGCGGATCTCGGCATTGAGCTCCGGGAGCTGCTGCAGGGCGATCACGCAGGCGCGGCCGAAGAAGCTCATGTAGGAGAGCTTCACCCCGTGCCGCCGCTCGAAGTCCACCTTGTAGCGGGTGCGCAACGCGATCACCGCGCTCATGTCCACCTCGTTGAAGGTGGTGAGGATCGCCGCGGTCTGCTGCGCCTTGACCAGTCGCTCGGCGATGCGCAGGCGGATGCGGCTCAGCGGCACCGCGCGCTCGCTCTCCCCCGCCGCCCAGTCGGTGGGCGCGCGCATCGGTGCGAACGCGGCCGGCGCAGCGGGCGCGGAGGTGCGGGGCTCGCCCGCGGGCACGGCAGCCGGCGCGGAGACGCGGGGTGGTCCGGTGGTCGCCGCCGAGGGCACTCCAGGCGTCGGCGATGCCGTCTCGCCCCGGTCGAGTAGTCGCTGCACGTCCTCCTTGAGCACCCGCCCGCCCGGCCCGGTCGGCGTCACGGCCGCAGGATCCACCCCGTGCTGCTCGACCAGGCGACGGACCGCGGGGCTCAGCGGTCGCTCGACCGCCGCCTCGGATCTGCTCGTCGCCTTCGCTCCCGCGGACCCGGGCGACGCACTGGCCGGCGCGGGCGGTGCAGCCGCCGGGGCGGCCAGGGCCGGAGCAGGCGTACCACTCGCGACCGCGCCACCCTCTTCGACCCGCGCCAGCACGTCCCCCACCTCGACCCGGTCGCCGAGTGCCCGCGCGTGGCGCAGCACGCCGGCGAACTCCGAGGGGATCTCGACCGCTGCCTTGTCGGTCTCGAGGGTGACGACCGGCTCATCCACCCGCACGGTGGCGCCGTCGGGCTTGAGCCAGGCCACCACCACCGCCTCCGAGATGGACTCGGCGAGGCGTGGGACTTTCAGCTCGCGCGCCATGCGCTCAGCCCTCTCGACGCCGCGGGGCGGCGCGTTCGCTGCCCGGGGCGCGCGAGGGGAGCGGTCCGACTTCGGCGAGCGCGCGATCGACCAGCACCTTCTCCTGGGCGACGTGCCGGGCATAGAAGCCGGTCGCCGGGCTGGGCGAAGCCTTGCGCGCCACGAGCCGCAGGGTCGCTCCCTCGGGCAGCAGCACCTCGATCCGGTGTCGGACCCCGCGCCACGCACCCATGTTGGCCGGCTCCTCCTGCACCCAGCGGATATCGTGGGCGTTCGGGTAGCGCTTGAACACCTCGGCCAGCTCGGCGCGCGGGAAGGGATAGAGCTGCTCGACGCGCACCAGCGCCGCGTCGGTGAGCCCGCGCGCCTCGCGCGCTTCGAGCAGCGTGTAGTAGAACTTGCCCGAGACCAGCAGCACGCGCCGGGCCGTGCGCGGATCGTCGAGGCGCTCGTCGTCGATCACGTTGCGGAATCCCCCGTGCGTCAGCTCCGCGACCGCCGAGACCGCGAGCCGGTGCCGCAGCAGGCTCTTGGGGCTCATGATGACCAGCGGCTTGCGAAACGTGCGGTGGAGCTGCCGGCGCAGCGCGTGGAACAGCTGGGCCGGGGTGGTGAGGTTGCACACCTGCATGTTCCCGTTGGCGCACAGCTCGAGGAATCGCTCGAGGCGGGCACTCGAGTGCTCGGGCCCCTGTCCCTCGTACCCGTGCGGGAGCAGCAGCACCAGGCCCGACATACGCCGCCACTTGGACTCGGCGCTCGCGAGAAACTGATCGATGTAGACCTGCGCGACGTTGGCGAAGTCGCCGAACTGCGCCTCCCACACCACCAGCGTGTGCGGATCGGCGGTGCTGTAGCCGTACTCGAAGCCGAGGCAAGCCGCCTCGTTGAGCGGCGTGTCGATGACGCTGAAGCGGCCCTGGCCCTCGCCCAAGTGCTGGAGCGGCACGTGGCGTCGGCCGTCCTCGCGGTCGAACAGTGCGGCGTGTCGGTGCGAGAACGTGCCGCGCGCCGTGTCCTGCCCGCTCAGGCGGACCCGGTGACCCTCGAGCAGGATCGAGCCGTAGGCGAGCGTCTCGCCGAGCCCCCAGTCGATGCGGTCCTGCTCGAACATCTGCGCGCGGTCGGCGAGCAGCTTCTCGATCTTGCGGTGCGCGTGGAAATCGGCGGGGAGTGTCGCCGCTCCCACGAGCACGCGTTGGAGCGCCTCGCGCGGCACGGCGGTATCGGCGCTCCAGTCGTCCCCCGCCCACTCGAGGCCCGCCCACGTCCCGCGCAGCGGCTGCCGGGTCGCGGGCGGCGGTTCGGCGCGGGCGCGCTGGTGCGCGGCCTGCAGCTCGGCGGCGATCTCGGCCTCGAGCGCCGCCAGCTCGGCCTCCGTCGCCACGCCCTCGCGCACCAGCCGCTGCGCATACTGGCGCGCGGCCGGCACGTGCGCGGCGATGGTGCGGTACATCACCGGCTGGGTGAAGGTCGGATCGTCCAGCTCGTTGTGCCCGTGCTTGCGGTAGCACACCAGGTCGATGAAGACGTCCCGCCGGAACGCGGCGCGGTAAGCGACCGCGAGCAGGATCGCCTGCACCGCGGCCTCGGGATCGTCCCCGTTGACGTGCAGGACCGGGGCGTCCACCGCCTTGGCGATGTCGGTCGGATAGCGGCCCACCCGCACGTCGGCAGGCGCGGTGGTGAATCCGATCTGATTGTTGACGACGATGTGGATGGCGCCACCGGTCTCGTAGGCCGGCAGCTGTCCCATCGACAGCGTCTCCGGCACGACGCCCTCGCCGGAGAACGCGGCGTCGCCGTGGATGAGCACCGGGATGCCGCGGTCGCGCCCCCGGTCGCCCATGACCTCCTGGCGCGCGTGCAGCGAGCCCAGCACCACCGGGTTCACGAACTCCAGGTGGCTGGGATTGAAGCGCAGGTCCAGGTACACGGTGCGCCCGGCGCGGGTGCGATGGAGCGAGGCGTAGCCGAGGTGGTACTTGACGTCGCCGTGCCCATAACCGTCCTCGAGGGCGAAGCTCGCCTCGAACTCGCTGAAGATGGTCTCGAGCGGCTTGCCGATGATGTTCGCGAGCACGTTCAGCCGGCCGCGGTGCGGCATGCCGAAGACGATCTGCTCGACGCCCATCGCGCTCACGGTCTCGACCAGTGTTTCCAGCATCGGCACCAGCGCCGAGGCGCCCTCGAGCGAGAATCGCTTCTGGCCGACGTACTTGACCTGGAGGAATTCCTCGAACGCGTCGGCGGCGAGCAGCTGCCGCAGGATGCGCACCCGGTCCTCCGTCGCGAGATCCGGACGGTTGCGGCGCGGCTCCATGCGCTCCGGGAGCCAGGCGCGACGCATGTCGTCGACGATCCACATGAACTCCGCCCCCAGCGAGGCGCAGTAGGTCTCGCACAGTGCGGCCACCAGCTCGCGCAGCGTCCCGCTGAACCCGGCCGGAGAAAACGGCGACGCTTCGACGGGCGCGTCCAGGTCGGCGTCGCTGAACCCGAACACGCTCGGATCGAGCAGCCCGCTCGCGCCCGGCGCCTCGCCCAGCGGATCCAGCCGGGCCGCGAGGTGTCCGAACGCCCGGTAGTGCTGAACGAGGCCGAACAATCCCCCGGTGGGCGAGGCCTGGGACAGGGCGGCGGGGGTGGCCGCGGTGGGCATCGCAGGGGCGGCGGCCGGCGTCGCGCTCGCCGCGGCCTCGGCGGGCAGGAGCGGCCGGCCGGCCAGCTCGAAGCCGGCGAAGAACAACGCCCATTCCTCGGCGACCGAGCGCGGATCGCGCAGGTAGCGCGCGTATTGCTCCTCGATATAGGTGGCGTTGGCGCGTTGGACGAAGTCCAGCCGGCTCGACATGCGCTCCTCGGAGGGGACGTGCCGCCGGGGAGGCGGCGCCCGGTGGGTCACACGCGACAGGGGGTCAGACTCGTCGGGACGTTATCACGAAACGCGGCGTGCCGGGGCGGGCGGGCGGACGGACGTTCGTGGGCGCGTCACCGCCACAGATCTCCGAAGCGCACCAGCAGCCCGGCGAAGATGTCGATCCCGTCCCAGAGATTCTGAAGTCGCAGGTTCTCGTTCGCGGCGTGCTGGTTATCGTCGTGGTTGGCGATCGGCAGCACGATGATGGGAGCTCCGAGCACGTCCTGGAAGAGGTAGAGCGGCAGGCTGCCGCCCAGCGTGGGCGTCTGGAGGACCGGGCGGCCGAGGGCCTCCTCCATCGCCTGCACGATCGCGCGCGGGAATGGCGCTTCGAGCGGCACGCGATAGGCGGGATAGCCCTGGCCCCACTGGAGCCGCACCACCCGGGCGTGAGCCCGGCGCGTCGCCGCGTCGGGGAACCCGGTGACGATCGTCCAACCCTGGGCGCGTAGGTGATCCTCGACCTGGCGCTTCACCGCCGCCGGCGTCTGGTCGGGCACCAGGCGGAAATCGATGGACGCGCGGGCATCGGTGGGGATCGAGTTGGTCGCGCTCTCCTCGACACCGCCCGACCGCACGCCGCGGAAGTTGATGGCCGGCAGCATGAGGCGCTCGATGAGCCGCGCGTTCCCGGCCTCGGTGGCCCCGAGCTGGAGCTCCTCCCTGAGCATCGAGTCGGGATCGGGCACGGCCGCCATCGCCGTGCGCTCCGCCGCGCTCACCGGGCGCACGTCGGCGCCGAAACCCGCTACCAGGATGCGACCTTCGGCATCGCGGAGGCTCGCGAGCAGCTCGGTCATGAGCGCGATCGGGTTGGGGGCCCAGTTGCCGTAGTGTCCGCTGTGGAGCGCGCGCGCCGGTCCGTAGACCGTCAGCTCGAGCCCGAGCGTGCCGCGCACGCCGAAGGCCAGCAGCGGGCGGCGGGACTGATGCACCGGACCGTCGCAGAAGATCCAGCCATCGGCGGCGAGCAGGGGACGATGTCGTTCGAGCATGTCCCGCAGATGGGGCGAGCCCGCCTCCTCCTCGCCCTCGAGGAAGACCTTGAGGTTGACCGAGCGGCGGCCGCGGCTCGCCTGCAGCGCATCGAGGGCGGCGAGCAGCGCGATGATCGGAGCCTTGTCGTCCCCGGACGCCCGGCCGTAGAGCCGCCACTCGGGATCGGCGCGCGCACCTTCCACGGGCCAGGGGACGTCGCGTCCGCCTTCTTCGAGCGGCTTGTCGCGCAGCACCGGCGTCCAGGGATCGCCGGTCCAGTCCTTCGGCACCACCGGCTGTCCATCGTAGTGGGCGTAGATGACCAGCGTCCGGTTGGCGCCGGGTGCCGCCAGCTCGCCGTAGACGGCAGGCGGGCTGCCGGGGCACTCGAGCCGCCGGGCGGTGACGCCGCGCCGTTCGAGCAATGCCACCAGAGCGTCGGCGTTGCGGCGGATGTTCACCGAGTCGGATGCGACATCGGGGATGCGCAGCAGCTCCGCGAACTCCCCGAGGATCGAGGCTTCGTGCCGCATCCGCCACTCGCGGACCCTGGCGAGCGTCGCAGCGGCTT
>JBGPXY010000063.1:0-12533 GCA_041492985.1 Candidatus Eiseniibacteriota bacterium | reverse complement strand
GATCTGTTTCCTTCCTTCACCGATTCTTCATAGGGTATGGGCACCGTGTCCCCGCCCCATGCCGACCCGACCCCCCTCGTCCCATGACCGCGCCTAGACCGCGCATCCTCGTCGTCGACGACGACGCCAAGACCGTGGCGTCGGTCCGGCTCTACCTGGATCATGCGGGGCTCGACATGATCTCGGCGGGCGACGGGCACGAGGCGCTCCGACTGGCCCGGTCGTCTCCGCCTCCCGACCTGATCGTGCTCGACCTGATGCTGCCCGGCGTGGACGGGCTCGAAGTGTGTCGGCGGCTGCGCGAGGAGTCCACGATCCCGATCATCATGCTCACCGCACGATCGACCGAAGAGGACCGTCTCGAGGGCCTCGACCTCGGCGCCGACGACTACGTCGTCAAGCCGTTCAGCCCGCGGGAACTGGCCGCGCGCGTGCGCGCGGTGCTGCGGCGCGCGCCCGGCGCGGACGCCGGGGGCCCGCCGCTGCGCATCGGCGACCTGGTCATCGACGTGGGGCGCCACGAAGTGACGGTTGGCGGCGCGCCGACCAACCTCACGCCTCGCGAGTTCCGCCTCCTGGAGGTGATGGCCCGATCGCCCGGGCGGGCGTTCTCGCGCTCGGAGCTGGTCGAGCGCGCGTTCGGAGCCGATTCGGAGGCGCTCGATCGCACCATCGACGCTCACATCGTCAACCTGAGGCGGAAGATCGAAGCGGACCCGGAGCATCCGGCCCGGGTCGAGACCGTGTACGGCGTCGGCTATCGACTCCGTGGGGGCGCCGATGTTCCGTAGCCTGCGCGTGCGCCTGTTCGCGGTCGCCGTGCTGGTCATCGTGGTGGCGCTGGGTGCCGTGGCGCTGCTCACGCGCGTGTTCGTGCGCAGGGAGTTCCGTGAGTTCCAGGTCTCCGAGCGCGAGGCCCGCGTCGGCGGCGCGGCCGACGTGCTCGCGGGGCGCCTGGCGCATGAAGCGGATCCGGCCCGACTCGACTCCGTGCTCTCGGAGCTGGGGCGCTCGATGGGTCGCGAGCTGATCCTCGTCGACCCCCACGGCCGCCTGTTGGGAGCCACGACGCCGGGACTGCGCGCGGCGCGGGTCGTGCTGGACCCGAGCGGCCGGGTCCTCATCGAGGATCGGATGCAGCAGGGCGCGAGGGTGGGCCGAGCGCGGATGTTGCTCGGAGGATCGCCGGGCGCCGACGTGAAGCGCGCCGACGGCTCGGTGATGGGCCGGCTGCTGCTGTTGCCGCCGAGCGCCGGGGAGGACGCGACCCCGCACGCGCCCTTCGGGGACACGTTCGACATGCGCCTGGTGCTGGCGGCGCTGGCGGCCGGGGCGGTAGCGCTCGCGCTCACGTGGATGCTCTCGCGACGCATCCTCGAGCCGGTCGGGGCGCTCACCGCCGCCGCGCGGCGCCTCGGCCAGGGGGATCTCGCCTCGCGGGTCGCCGTGTCGACCTCGGACGAGATCGGCGAGCTGTCGCGCGCCTTCAACGCCATGGCCGAAGCGCTGGCGCGCCAGGAGACGTTGAGGCGCACGCTGGTGAGCGATGTCGCGCACGAGCTCCGCACGCCGCTCACCAATCTTCGCTGCCAGATCGAGGCGGTGGAGGACGGGCTGCTCGCACCCTCGCCCGAGATCATCGGCTCGCTGCGCGAGGAAGTGATGCTGCTCTCGCGACTGGTCGACGACCTGCAGACGCTGTCGGTGGCGGAAGCGGGAAAGCTCGCCCTCGACCGATCGCCGGTCGCGCTGCGGGACCTGGTGGAGGGAGCGATCGAAGGATTCCGGGCCCGGGTCGCCGAACGCGCCGTGACGCTGAGAAGTACCGTGAGCGACCTGCCGCCGGTGAGCGCCGACGCGTCGCGCATCGGTCAGGTGCTGCGCAACCTGCTGGCCAACGCGGCGACGCACACGCCCGAGGGTGGCACCATCGAGGTCGCGGCCCGGGCCGACCGGAGATTCGTCACGGTCTCGGTGACCGACACCGGTCCCGGCATCGCGCCCGCGCACCTGCCCCACGTGTTCGAACGCTTCTACCGCGCCGATCCATCCCGGGCGCGCGCGACCGGTGGCGCGGGTCTCGGACTCGCGATCGTGAAGGGCATCGTCGAGGCGCACGGCGGCACCGTGGGGGTGGCCAGCGATCCGGGCCGTGGGGCGACCTTCCACTTCACGCTCCCGGTGACCGGCTAGCCCCCTCCGTCCATCGCGATCCATCGCGGGCGCCTTCATCACTCTTTCACAGGCCGCGGATAGGGTCGCCCTGGTTGCACGAGCTTCGACCCTTTCCACGTGAGGATCCCGAACATGAAACCGAGAGCGCTTCCCGCATTCGTGTTGATGCTGGGTCTCGTCGTCGCGGCGCCGTTCGCCCGGGCCGCCGAGCCGCCATTCGCGCTCCCCGACACCGGGCCCGGGCACGTCGCCGCGGCCTACTTCACGGCGTTCAACAGCGGCCGCGACGAGGCGCTCCGCGCGTTCTTCGAAGTGAACGTCTCGAAGGAGGGACTCGCGGAGCGTTCCCTCGAACAGCGGGTCGAGATCCATCGCGGGATGCGCGAGGAGCACGGCACGTTCACGCCGGTGCGGCTCGTGGACGCGGCGGACGATCGTCTACGCCTCATGGTCCGCACCGGTCACGGCCTGATGCTCGACTTCACGTTCATGTTCGAGCCGGGCCCGGGGCCGCATCTGGCGGGCATTCGCGTCGAGGACTCGGGTCCCGAGCCCGAGGAGCCGGCGGCCGCGTCCGCGGCGCCGATGAGTGAGCAGGTCGCGCTGGCGGCGTGGCGTGCGCGCCTCGACTCGCTGACGGCGGCCGGCGCGTTCTCGGGCGCCGTGGTGGTGACGAGGGGCGACTCCATCCTGCACCGCGCCGCGTACGGGTTGGCGTCGCGGGCGGATCGGCTGCCCAACCGCACCGACACCCGCTTCAATCTCGGCTCCATCAACAAGATCTTCACCAAGCTCGCGATCGGGCAGCTCGTCGAGCAGGGCAAGGTGCACCTCGACGACACCATCGACCGCTACCTTCCGGACTATCCGACGGAGGTCGCGAGCAAGGTGACGGTGCGCCAGCTGCTCGCGCACCGAGGCGGGATCGGCGACATCTTCGGCGAGGCGTACGACCGGACGGACCATGCGCAGCTTCGCAGCGTCGCCGACTGGATCCCGCTCTTCCGCGACCGACCGCTCGCGTTCGAACCGGGCGCGAAGACCGAGTACTCGAACGGCGGCTACGTGCTGCTGGGCGCGATCGTCGAGAAGGCGTCGGGGGAGGACTACTACGACTACATGCGCCGCCACATCTACGAGCCGCTCGGGATGCGCAGCACCGATCACTACGCGCAGGACGATCGGGTGCCGAACCTGGCGGCCGGCTACACGCGCCAGCGCGGGGACGGGGCGAAGCCGGATGCGTCGGGCTTGTCCGACAACGCCTTCTCGCGGCCGATGCGCGGCAGCCCCGCGGGGGGCGGCTACACGACGCTCGACGACATGCTGCGCTTTACCCGGGCGCTCCGCGCCGGCACGCTGCTGCGTCCCGAGACCATGCGGGATGGATTCGCCGAGATGGGTCCGGGCCCGGGCGGCGAGGTCGGACTCGGCATCGGCGGCGGCGCGCCTGGATTGAACGCCGCGGTGGAGGTGAACGGGCCCTACACGATCATCGTGCTCGCCAACCTCGATCCGCCTGCGGCCGAGCGCGTGGCCTCCCAGCTGCGACGCTGGCTCGTGCCGGGCGGCGGAGCGGGCGATCGGCGCATGATCGGCGGGCCCGGCGGTGCCGGCCACGGCGGCGAGCGGCGCATCATCGGCGCTCCCGGCGGCGGTGGCGGCGAGCGGCGCATCATCGGCGGCCCCGGTGGGGCCAGCGAGGCGGCCGAAGGTCCGGGCGGTCCCGAGCGGGTGATCATCGGCGGCACGCGTCCCCGCCAGGCACCCGAACGCACGAGCATCCCGAAGGGCGGCGCCGAGGTCGAGATGCTGCGGAGCGGGCACCTGCCGGCCGTGCGCGCCATGGTGAACGGGCAGGGGCCGTTCCTGTTCGCGATCGACACCGGGGGTGGGGGCTCCGCCCGCATCGATTCGGCGCTGGCGGCCAGGCTCGGACTCGAGACCGTCGGTCAGGTGCGCTCGGGCGACCCCAGCGGCAGGAACTCGCGCGTCCAGAACCTGGTGCGCGTCGGGTCGCTCGAGATCGGCGGGGCCCGCTTCGAAGGTCTGAGCGCCGCGGTGCGCGATGGCGGCGAGCGTCGGATCGGCGAGCCGGTCGACGGCATCCTGGGGTTCGGGTTGTTCGAGGCATGCCTGTTGACGCTCGACTACCCGGGGAACCGCGTGAGGATGGAGAACGGTGAGCTGCCGCCGGCCGACGGTCGCGACGTGATCGCGTTCACGACCGATCACGGGATCCCGACCGTTCGACTCCAGGTGGACTCCCTGTGGGTGGACGCGGACGTGGACGCGGGGTCGCCGGGAGGATTCACGATGCCCCAGAGCATGGCGGCGAAGCTGCCGCTCTCCTCCGCGCCGCGCGTCGTGGGTCACGCGCGCACGGCGAGCAATGAGTTCGAGATCACCGCCGCCGAGCTCAAGGGGAGCGTGCGTCTCGGTGGGCACACGTTTCCGGGCGCGACGATCGGATTCCAGCCACTCTTCCCGATGGCCAACGTCGGGTCGAGGGTGCTGCGAGAGTTCCGGGTGACGTTCGATCAGAAGAACGGGCGCATGCGGCTCAGCCGCGCCGCCTGAGGCTGTACGATCTGCACGCCGCCACTCAGGGCAGGTCTATTACGACAACGTCTTACGAGGCTTCCGGGTACCGCGCGAGCGGGGCCCGGAGGCGGGCCCGGGGAGTGTCTCTAAACCCATGTCTTTGGCTTAAGTAGCCACTTTCACCGGCCGATACCTTTGCCTGAGGTCGCCGGCCCGGCCGGGCCGATGCCTCGTGCCGCCGATCATCGCGAGAGGGATCTTGAATACGAACGAGTCGCACACCAACTCGGAGCCGGAAGACCCGGTCGCGGGCGGGCACGGCAGTGCGCCCGCTGCCGGGCCGCTTCCCGCCATGGACCACGCCGCGCTGATGTACGCGGTGGAGAGGCCGGTGTTCGGGTTCGATGCCGAGGGGCGCTGCCTCTGGATGAACGCGGCGGCCGAGAAACTCTGCGGCCAGTCCGCCGCGCTGGCGCGTGGGCGACCCTACTCGGGATTCGTCCTTCCGGCGGACCGTCCGCGTCTCGCCCGCCACGTCCTGCGCCAGCGGCGCCGCGGCACCGGCACGAGCTACGCGCGCCTGAGCGTGCTTCAGAGCAACGGTACGGCGCAGGAGATCGCCCTGAGACTGTACCGGGTGGTCACCTCCGAGGGCGGGGAGCAATTCCTGGCGGTGGTGCAGCAGCTCGCCGAGTACGACGAGGAGCTCGAGACCCTGCGCGCGCGCGTGGGCGAGCTCACGAGCGGCGCGGCCGCGGCAGAGGAGACCGCGCGTCTCAAGGCCCATTTCCTGGCGACCGTGAGCCACGAGATCCGCACGCCGATGAACGGCATCCTCGGCATGACCAACCTGCTGCTCGAGACCGTGCTCGACCGTGACCAGCGAGGATTCGCGGAGATCATCCTCTCCTCGGCCAAGTCGCTCCTGCAGCTGGTGGACGACGTGCTCGACTTCTCCAAGGTCGAGGCCGGCAAGCTCGAGCTCGAGACCATCGACTTCGATCTGCGGCTCAACATCGACCAGGTGGCCGCCCTGCTCGCCCCACGGGCCAATGCCAAGAGTGTGGGTCTGGTGTGCAACGTCAGCCATGAAGTGCCCTCGCTGGTGCGCGGCGACCCGGGCCGCATCCGCCAGGTCGTCCTCAACCTTGCGGGGAACGCCCTCAAGTTCACCGAAAAGGGCGAGGTGGGGATCAGGGTCGAGCGTGTCGAGGAGACGGCGACCCAGGCGATCCTGCGTTTCTCGGTGAGCGACACCGGCATCGGCATGACGCCCGACCAGATGGCCCGGCTGTTTCAGACCTACAACCAGGTCGACTCGAGCATCGCGCGCCGCTTCGGCGGCACCGGGCTCGGGCTCTCGATCTCGAAGAACCTGGTCGGCCTGATGGGAGGCGAGATCGGCGTCTCGAGCTCCGCCGGCGATGGCAGCACCTTCTGGTTCAAGCTGCCGCTCGAGAAGCAGTTCGCGGTCGCGCTCGCCAGCCCCACGCGCGACGCGCTGCGCGGGCTGCGGGTGATGGTGGTGGATCCGGCGAGGAGCGTGCGGCTGGCGCTGGTCGAGATGCTCAAGGGCTGGGACTGCGAGGCGGTCCAGGCCGAGACCGCGCACGCGGCGCTGGTCAGCCTGCGCAGCGCGGCGGCCGCGAAGAACCCGGTCGCCGTCGCGCTGGTGGACATGCACATGCCGGGGATGGAGGGCGAAGCGCTCGGCCGCACCGTCCGCCAGGAGCCGGCGCTCAACGATACCCGGCTGGTCCTGCTCACGAGTCTTGGGCGTCGCGGCGATGCGGCGCGCGCGCGTGATGCCGGCTTCAATGCCTATCTCATCAAGCCGGTCCAGCAGCTCCACCTGCATGACGCGCTGATCGAGATCGTCACCGGTTGCGCCCCGGGCACCCTGACCACCGCCAGCGCCGGGCCGCTCATCACCCGACACTCGCTCGAGGAGAAGCGACGCCAGCGCATCCGCATCCTGGTGGCCGAGGACGACGCCATCAATCAGCTGGTGGCGACCGCGGCCCTCAAGCGCGCGGGCTACATCGCCGAGGTCGCGGCCACCGGCGCCGAGGCACTCGCCGCGTGCGAGCGTGAACCCTTCGATCTGATCTTCATGGACGGCAACCTCCCCGACATGGACGGCATGAGCCTTGCGCGTGAGGTGCGCCGCCGCGAGCAGGGCAGCGGGCGGCACGTGCCGATCGTCGCGATGACGGCGATGACGTCGGCGGGCGATCGCGAGCGCTTCCTGGAGTACGGCATGGACGACTACCTCCCCAAGCCCATCGACCTCGACGCGCTGGCGCGCACGGTGGTGAGTTGGGTGACGCCCGCGGAGGAAGAGCCCGTCCCCGTGGCAGCCGACGCGGCGCCGGAGCCGGAGATGCACGAGCCCGCCCCGCCGGTGGATGACGAGACGCCGGCCACGGCACCCGAAGCGACGGAGGCCACTGCGGCCGAAGCGGCGGAGGCGACGGCGGAGGCAGCGACCGACGCGACGACCGAGGCAGCGACGGACACGACGGCCTCCGAGCCGGAGGCGCCGGGGGGCAACATCATCGCGATGCCCACGCCCGACGGTCCGGTGCTCGATCGCGAGCAGCTCGAGGAATCGTGCATGGGCAGCGCCGAACTGCGCCGCACGCTGGTGCAGACCTTCATGGGCGACGTCCGCCCGCGCATGGCGAGGCTCGATGGACGCGTCGCGGCGGGTGACACGCGCGCCGTCGAGTTCGAGGCGCATGGCCTCAAGGGCATGTGCGGGGCGATCGGTGCGGTCCGCTGTGCCGAACTGTTCCGCATGCTGGAGGACCTGGGCCGCGACCAGGACCTGGTCGGCGCCCCGGCGCTGCTCTCGGCGGCCGACGAAGAGGTCGGCCGCGTCGAGGGCGTCCTCGCTCCCCTCCTGAACGCGGCCTAGCGCGGGCGGGCGCGGTCTCCCGCGCCGAACGACCGCGGGCCCTGTGCTATCGTGCGGCTCCTCATGCGCTCTGTCGTCACGCCGCGGCTCGCCATGCTCGCGTTCGCACACTTCACGATCGACTCCTACTCGAGCTTCTTCTCGCCGCTGCTGCCGCTGCTGGTCACCAAGCTCCACCTGAGCCTGACGCTGGTCGGCACGCTGGTCGCCCTCGCTTCGATCTCCTCGTCGTTCTCACAACCACTGTTCGGGCTGCTCGCCGATCGCATCCATCGGCCCTGGTTCATCGCCTTCGGCCCCCTGGTGGCCGCGGTGTTCATGAGCGCCATCGGCGTGGCGCCGACCTACTCGGCCCTGCTCGCGCTGCTCATGCTGGCGGGAGTCGGGGTCGCCGCGTTCCACCCCCAGGCCGCCGCGCTGTCGCGCGAGGTCTCGCCGCGGCCGGCGTTGGCGATGGCGATCTTCGTCACCGGCGGCACGCTCGGCTTCGCCCTCGGGCCCCTGCTCGCGGTCTCGGTCGTGGGGCTGTTCGGGCTCGATCACACCTGGGTCGCGGCACTTCCGGGGCTGGTGGTCTCGGGCGCCCTGCTCGCCTGGTTCGCCCGCGTGCGGCCGCGGGTGCGCGACGCCGCCACGCGACCGCGGCTGTCGGAGCTGCGACCGGTCCTGCGGCCGCTGACGCTCCTCTACTTCGTGGTGGTCTGCCGCTCGGCGGTCTCCTACGGCTTCATGACCTTCCTGCCGCTCTACCTGCAGCGCCGCGGCTGGAGCGTGGCCCAGGGGGGCGCGATGCTCACCGTGCACCTCGTGTGCGGCGCGCTCGGGGGATTCCTCGGCGGCTGGCTGTCCGATCGCTGGGGTGGCCGGCGCGTCGTCGTGCGCTCGTTCGTGCTCTCGACTCCGCTCTACATCGCGTTCCTGTTCCTGCCCGACTGGCGCGGACTGGTCTGCCTGGTGCTGGGCGGGTTCTTCCTGCAATCCTCACTGCCGGTGAACGTGGTGATGGGACAGGAGCTCTCGCCCCAGCACTCCTCGACCATCTCGAGCCTGCTGATGGGGGCGGCGTGGGGGGTGGGAGCGCTGCTGATCAGTCCGATCGGCGCGCTCGCCGACGCGCGAGGACTGCATGTCGCACTGCTGACGCTCGCCGGCCTGCTGGGCGTGGGGCTGATGTGCGCGCTGGCGCTCCCCGACGTGCGCCGTCATGCGGTGCCGGTCGATCTCGCCGAGCCGGCGACCGGAGGCGCGGGGAAGTAGTCGGGCAGCCGACTACGGCTTGGTCGCCGGTATCTCGAGCTCCGTGGCGCGCGCCTTCACCATCTGCTCGAGCTCCGGGGTGTGCTCCTTCGCGATCTCCGCGCCGATGAGCGCGCCGCGCTGCATCATCTCGGGCATGAGCGCGAGCGCCTTGCGCCCGGTCGGAGTCCGGTAGAAGGCCGTCATCTCACGCAGCTCGGACTCCGTGAACGATTCCACATACATCGTCGTGACCCTCGGCCCGAAGTTGTCCCAGGTCAGGATCGACTGAGCCCACTTGAGGATGACATCCCGATAGGGCGCGAGTGTGGCGTTCTGATGGATCATGGCCTCGACCATGGCCGAGGCTCCGCCCATCATGGCCTTCTCGAGGTCCATGACCTCGAGGAACTCCTCCGCGGCCTGCCGGTGGGTGGCCGGTGAGATCTCGGCGGCCGCGATCGGCGTGCTCACGGTGAGGACAGCGAAGAGTGCGAGAGCGATCCGTCTCATGGCGAATCCTTTCAGTGCGTGAAGCGATTGATCTCCACTGCCGCATCGACCGCGGTCGAGGTTCCCAGCTCCTCGCTGCTCGCGGGCGCCTCGCCCTGCGTACCGACGACCCAGCGCTCGGCCCACATCTGGAGACTCAGCAGCGTCCACAGCGTGCGGCCGCGGTCGGCGCGATTCTCGAGATGCGCATCCACCACCTCGCGTGTGGCACGCGCGTCCAGCTCGCCCGCACGTTCGATCCGTTCGGCTGAGAGCGCATCGTTCACCAGGGCGCGCAATGGGCCGCGCGCCCAGGCCGCGAACGGCGGCGAGAAGCCCTGCTTGCGACGCGCCAGCAGGTCAGCGGGCAGGATCCCGCGCGCCGCCTGGCGCAGCGCCCACTTGCCGGTCTTGCCACGCAGCTTCGCGCGCTCCGGCAGCGCGAGAGCGAACTCGACCAGCGCCGGTCGCAGAAAGGGCGCTCGGGACTCGACGCCGTGCGCCATGGTGCACCGGTCCACTTTGGCGAGCAGGTCCCCGGCCAGATAGAGCTCGAAGTCGAGGAGCTGGTAGGCCGTGAGGTCGGGATGGAGCACGTCGCGCACGATGCCGGCCGTCGCCAGCTCCGTGGCGAGGGTCGAGAGATGGGCGACCGGCGCGGCATCGTCGAGCGCGGCGCGCAGGGGTGCCGCCAGCAGCGTGCGCGCCTCGCCCGGCGCCGCGGTGCCGAACCAGCGCAGGTGGCGTTCGAACGGCGCCATGCCGCGCGTGGTGAGGAAGCGCTCGATCAGATGGGCGATGGTGACGTGATGATGCGCGGGGCGGAAGCGCCGCGCGAGCGCCATCACCGCGGCGCTCACCGGCCCGGGCAACAGGTTCGCGAGTCCGGCATGGCGGTGACCGAGGTAGGTGGGGTATCCGGCGAACAGCTCGTCGCCGCCTTCGCCGGTGAGCACCACCGGCACGCGCTCCCCCGCCATGCGCGCGAGGGCCCAGGTCGGCAGCAGGCTGGGATCGCCGAGCGGTTGGTCCATCCCGGCGGCGTAGCTCGTGAGCGCCTCTTCGCCGCTCGCGGCATCCATCGTCAGCTCGTGGTGCTCGGCGCCGATCGAGGCCGCGACCGCGCGCGCGAACGCCGACTCGTCGTAGCCGCGGTGCGCCATGCGCAGGCTGAACGTGGGGAACGTGCGCCCGAGCACGCGCGCCGCGAGGGCCGCGACCAGTCCCGAGTCCACGCCGCCCGAGAGGAACACCCCGAACGGCACCTCGCCGGGCACGCGCGACTCGACGGCACTCGTGAGCGCCGCGAGCGTGGCCGCCGGCGCATCGCCGGCGCGCATCGGGCGCGTGCGCGGGAGGGAGCGCTCGCCCGGGGGCGATGCCCACACGAACTCGCCCGGGATGCCACCGCGCCGCGCGGCATCCTGTGACGCGCCCGGCGAGAGCGCGTCCCACGGTCGCCAGTAGCGGGTGCGGCGCTCGAGTCCTTCGCCGATCTCGAGCACGTGCGCGGGTGGCAGCTGGCGCAGGGCGGCGAAGGCGCAATCGTCGCCGGCGAAGAAACCGTGCGCAAGGTAGCGCGCGAGTGCCGCGGGCGCCGGGTCGCGCGCGATCCACGGCAGCACGGTGAGCGCCCCCGGCTCGGAGGCGAACGCGAACCCGCGCGGCGAGGCGGAGACGAACAGCGGCTTCTCGCCGGCGCGGTCCCGCGCGAGGGTCAACCGCCGCGCGTTCTGATCCCACAGGGCGACCGCGAACATCCCATCCAGCCGCACCGGGAAGCGGGCGCCATCTTCCTCGTAGAGATGGGGGATGACCGCGGTATCCGGGCCGCTGGCGACGTCATGCCCGCGGTTGCGCAGCGCGTGGCGGAGGGCATCGTGGTTGTAGACCTCGCCGTTCACCACGGCGTGGAGCGCGCCGTCCTCGCTGGTCAGGACGCTGGCCGGCGCGTGACGCGCGACGATCGCGAGGCGGGCGATCCCGAGCGAGATGCCGTCGCCGTTCCACACCGCGCTGCCGCTCGGGCCGCGGTGGTGCAACCGCTCGACCATCCGCGCGACGAGTGCCAGGCGCTCGTGCGGGTCGAGTCGCGGAGCCCAGAGTCCGGCGATGCCACACATGGTCGAGAGGCTCTCCTCATTGGACTGCGCGCCGCCGCGCCTCGCCGCCCGTCGAACGGGCCACCGCTCAGGGCGATGAGGAGCGTCGGTAGGCCACGAAACGCCGGTCGCGAAAGATTTTGCTCCAACCAGGGAGCGGTACTTCCGTCGATTCCGCCCACCGCACCACCACCGCGGCCCGGTCGTCCGGCGCGCGGGTCGTGCGCGGTGTCCAGAGACCGCGCGCGATCAGCGTCTGCCGGTAGCGCAGCTGGTAGTTGCTGGTCGTCTCCCGCCCATCCTCGCTCACCAGCGAACCACCGCGGGCGAGCAGGAAATCGGTGCCCGGACTATAGCAGGCCTCGTATCGCACCGGTCCGCCGCCGCTGGCGACGATGGCGCGTGCGAGCGGCTCTCCGGACTGGGATGTGGCGTAGTCGAGGAACACTGGCCGGCCGAACCCGAGCACGATCGGTGTGAAGAAGAGCGCCGCGATGAACGCCAGACCCGTGCGCCGCGTGATGGCGGAGATCGCCGCGAGCGCAGCGGCGGCGCCCAAGGCGATCGCCATCGCGCGATAGCCGGCGGCCACCGCGTCCCCGGGTCCCGGGCGGATTCGATCGCTGAGCGACGTGCTCGAGAAAGCGACAGCGAGCAACCCGAAGAGCCCGAACAGGATCCACCCCGCGCGCCGCTGTGGCCGCGGGTCGCTCCACGCGGCTGCGGCGAGCCACGCGAGCGGCGGCAGCGCCGGCAGCAGATAGGTGACGAGCTTCGAGCGCGAGAAGGTGAAGAACACGAGCGCGAACAGCACGAATCCAAGCGCGACGCGGACAGTGCGGTCGTCCCGTGCGTCGGTTCCGCGCACGCGACCCTCCGCCCACGGTGTGGCGAGCGACCACGGGAGGGTGCCACCGAGGAGTACCGCCGGCACGAACCACCACGGCTGCTCGCGCCGGAACGACCCCGAGGTGAGGCGCTCGAACGACTCCTCGAGGAACGCGTATCGCGGGTATTCCGGATGCCGCAGGCAGGCGAGCGTGAACCAACCCCCCGCGAGGATC
>JBGPXY010000209.1:0-4167 GCA_041492985.1 Candidatus Eiseniibacteriota bacterium | reverse complement strand
CGGCAGCCCGTACGTGCTCGCCGAGATCTGGCCGCTCGCCCGCCGCCTGCTCGACGCCTCACTCGTGTCGCCGCTCGCCGAGGTGGCCGCGGCGGTGCGGCTGCTGGTCGAGCGCGCCCGCGTGGTGGCCGAGGGCGCGGGAGCGACGTCCGTGGCGGCAGCCCTCGCCGGTCGTGCCGGCAAGGGCAAGGTGGTGTGCGTGATCTCGGGGGGAAACATCGACGCCGGGAAGCTGGCGACGATCCTACGAGGGGAGATGCCATAGCAGGGCGTGTCCGGGTCCGTGGGCCGCGGGGAATCACGTCCGGGCAGGGCTGGTGATGACTCACTCGAACCCTCGGGACTCGTGGGCGGGGCTACGGGGTAGCACGAGGCGCACACGAGAGGGAACCAAGATGCCTCAGGACGGCCATTTCATCAGCGTGTCGGCGCTGCTACTTGCGTCGATCGCCGTGTCCGCCTCGGCCTGCGCGGATTCGAGTGCGGCGAGCTCGTGGCCAACCGATGGCGTGGGCATCTGCGCCGGACCCGGTGAGCAGGGTCGCACCGGGATCGTGCCCGACGGGGCGGGTGGCATCTTCATCACCTGGCGGGATGCACGGGCCATCACTCACAACGATGTGTTCGCGCTGCGAATCACCGCTTCCGGAGCCGTCGCCCCCGGCTGGCCGGCCTGCGGGATTCGTGTATGCATGGCCCCCGGAAACCAGGATTTCGGGACGTCCGTGACGGACGGCCACGGCGGAGTGATCGTCTTCTGGGAAGACGAGCGCAGCAGCCCGATCCGCGTCTTCGCGCAGCGGGTGAACGCGGCGGGTGCTCCCCAATGGGGCCCCGATGGGATCCCGGTTTGTACGGCCTCGAGCGAGCAGGGCATCACCAGCGCCAATCCGGATGGTCATGGCGGCGTGTTCCTGGTCTGGGTCGATTCTCGGCGCGCGCCGCCGCCTGAACCACCCCACTTCCATCCGCGCTACGACCTCTTCAGTCAGCGATTGGATTCCGCGGGCGTTTCGCAATGGGCCCCGGAAGGCGTCCCGGTCTGTGCCGATTCCGGCGATCGGGTTGGGGGCATACTCGCCGATGACGGCGCAGACGGGGTCATCGTCTCGTTCGCCGACAACGTCCGGGCCGCCTATTTCGCTCAGCACCTGAGCGGGACTGGAGGGCGACTATGGGACCCGAACGGCGTGCCCATGCAACGGGGACAGGGCATATCCGACGGCGCGGGGGGCGCGCTCATCGCCTGGTCCAGCGGCGACCCCGGAAACGACAACGTCTGGCTCCAGCATGTGGATTCGCAAGCGAAGGAACTGTTGCCGGCCGGCGGGATCGCGGTCTGTAACGCCGTCTTCGATCAGAGACTGGGGACCCGTGGGAAGTCCATCGTCTCCGATGGCGCCGGAGGGATCTTCCTCGCCTGGTACGACCTCCGAAACGGCAAGGACTGGGATATCTATGCGCAGCGCATGCTGGCCTCAGGCGCCGTCGCTCCCGGATGGCCAGTGAACGGCATCCCGGTAAGCGCCATCCCCGAATCCCAGATCTATCCGGCCATCGTCGCCGACGGGACGGGTGGCGCGATCATCACCTGGCACGACATCAGGAACGCCGCGACCGGATACGACGTCTACGCCCAGCGCATCACGTCCACCGGAACGATCGCCTCAGGCTGGCCCACGGATGGCGTGGCTCTGTGCACGGCGCCCGGCCATCAGGTCGACCCGATCCCGGTCCCGGACGGGGTCGGGGGTCTCATCGCCTACTGGGATGACTATCGCGGGTCGGATGTCGACATCTACGCCCAGCACGTCAGCGCGAGCGGGATCGTCGGCAGCGTCGTGACCGGGGTGGAGACCATCACCTTGCCGATCATGACGCTCAAGGCGCCGCGACCCGATCCGTCGTCGCCGGAGCTGTTCGTCCTCTACTCGTTGCCGAGCACCGAACAAGCCAGGATCGTCCTTTATGACGTCGCGGGTCGGCAGGTCCTGAGTCGGGGACTCGGCGGGGTCGGCCCAGGGCAACATCGGATCCATCTCGCCAGCACGGCTTCGATCCCGTCGGGCGTCTATCTGATCCGCCTCACCCAGGGCGCTCGCTCGCTCTCACGCCGAGTGGCCGTGGTGCGTTGATGCCGAGGGCGTGACGGCCTCGACTCAATCCCCCGGCCGATTCCGGTTCCTCACCACGCCGGCGTCGGGACAATCAAGGTAGCCCACCAGGCGGGCATTGCGCCGCACGGCATCACTCAGGTCCGTCGCTCCGGCGTCGGCGACGACCGCCTTGGCCAACGCGGCCGAGAGCGCCAGCGGATGGCCGCGCCGGCGCCGGTAGCGCGGCACGAGCGCATAGGCGAATCCGGTGCGTGACGACGGGCCGCCCCGGTACGAGCCGAGCGCCGCCTTCATCGCCTCGGCCAGCGCCCGCACCGTCGCGGGCTTCACGGCCGGATGGTCCACCGGCAACACCAGCACTGCCTCGGGCTTCAGCCGCAGTGCGGCGCGCAGACCGAGCCTCGCCGAGCCGAACATGCCGCGCCGCCACGCGCGGTTGGTGGCGAAGTGCACCTCGAGCCCGCGTGAGCCATGCCGCCGCGCCGCCTGGAGGTCGTCGTGCAGCGCGTCGGACTTCACCAGTCGCGTGAACGCCTCATCCACCGCCGAGCGCGCCCGCTTCGCGTCCGCCCCGAGCACCACCACCACGGCATCGCACGCGCTCCAGAGGTGGCGCACACCGTGGACCAGGAACATCTCGCCTCCCGCCCGCATGAGCGACTTGTTCCGTCTCATGCGCCGCGAGGCGCCCGCCGCCAGCAGCACGCCCACGTTCATGACCGCTCCACCTCGTCGATCACTCCGTCCACCGAAGCCTCGGTATCGCCGGCCGGCGCCGCGCTGACGTCCGCCACGGGTCCACGCGCCGCCTTCGGCAGCGGCGGCGTCCAGCCCTGGGCGACCGAAGCGCCGCGCCGTGTCGCGATGATCTCGCCCATCGCGCTCACCGCGATCTCCTCCGGCGTGTCGGCCCCGATCGGCATGCCGAGCGGGGTGCGCAGCCGCGCGATCTGCGCGTCGCTGAAGCCGCGCGCGCGCAAACGCAGCGCGAACTTCCGCTGCTTGGGGACGCTGCCGATCATGCCGACGAACTTGAGCGGGCGCCCGAGCAGCGCCTGCACGAGGCGCTGGTCGAGCGCGTGATCGTGGGTCACCACCACCCCGTAGTCCTCGGGCGTGGTGGCGAATGCGCGCAGGAAATCCTCGGGCGACTGCGCGAGCACGCGGCAGTCCGGGAAGCGCTCGGCGACCGCCCATTCGGCACGCTCGTCCACCACCGTCACGTCGAAGCCGCACCCCGCGGCGAGGGCGGCGAGCGGTCGGGCGATGTAGCCCGCGCCGAACAGGAGCAGCCTCGGCGCCGGCTCCAGCACCTCGAGGAACACCGCCATCTCGCCGCCGCAACACATGCCGAGCTCCTGGGTGAGGTGCTTGCGCACCAGCGAGGACCCTCCGCCTTCGAGCAGCGCACGCGCCTCCACCAGCACCTGCTGCTCGATGGCGCCGCCACCGATGGTGCCGCAGGTCTCACCGTCCTCGGCGACCAGCATGTGGGCACCCGGCTTGCGCGGCGTGAACCCGCGCGACTCGATGACCGAGGCGAGCGCGAAGCGGCGCCCCGAGGCACGCCAGCGCGCCAGCGTCTCCCACACCTCGGCGGGTCGCGCCTCGCGCACCGCATCGAACGGACGGATGTTCATCGTGGCACCTCCATCGTGGCCGGCGCGCGCGGCGGCAACCCCAGCGCCTCGCGCACCGCGCGCCGGACGAACACCGGCACCATCTCATGGCGGTAGTCGTCGTCGTAGGCCACGTTGATGACCGGCTTGCATTGCTTGTAGGCGGTCTGGGCGATCGCTTCGATGGCCGACGCATCGAGCGGCTTGCCCTTGACGATGGCGTCGAGGCCAGCCACGGTGCGCGGCTTGGCGGCGAGCGCGCTCACGACCAGCCGGGCCTCCTCGCAGACGTCATCGCGCATCCGCGCGGTGAAGGCGATCGAGAGCATGGGGAAGTCGATGGCGCCGCGCGGGCGCAGTTTCTGATAGCCGGCGCGCAGTCCTCGCGAACGCGAGGGGATGAAGATGCGCGTCACGATCTCGCCGGGCTG
>JBGPXY010000077.1:0-11518 GCA_041492985.1 Candidatus Eiseniibacteriota bacterium | reverse complement strand
TGACGCGCTTCTCGCGCAGCGTCTCCGGCACGTCGCCCGAGACGATGCGCTGCGCCAGCCCCTCGGCGATCGCGGTCTTGCCGACGCCGGGGTCACCGATGAGCACCGGGTTGTTCTTGGTGCGGCGCGCCAGCACCTGGATGACGCGCCGGATCTCATCGTCGCGGCCGATGACCGGATCGAGTTTCCCCTGCCGCGCCATGGCGGTGAGATCCTTGCCGTACTTCGAGAGCGCCTGGTACTTCTCCTCCGGGCTCGCGTCGGTGACCCGCTGGCCGCCGCGCACCTTCGACAGGGCCCGGGTGATGCCTTCCGGCGTGACGCCCGCCTTGGCGAGCGCCCGCTGGGCTTCTCCCGGATGCTCGGGGTCGGCGAGTGCCAGCAGCAGGTGCTCGACCGAGATGAACTCGTCTTTCAGCCGCTCGGCCGACCGCTCGGCGGCTTCCAGCACGCGGCGCAGCGATTCCCCCAGATGGACCGACTGGGCGTCCGTCCCGGGTCCGGTCACGCGCGGCAGGCGACCCACGGCGAGGCCGGCGGCCTGCGCCAGCGGCTCACGCGGCACGCCGAGCTTCTCGAGCAGGGCGACGGTGGTCCCCTCGGCGTCGTCGAGCAGCGCGGCCAAGAGGTGCTCGGGCTCGAGTCCCTGATGGTGATGCTCGGAAGCGAGGCGTTGGGCACGCTCGAGTGCTTCCTGGGACTTGATCGTGTAATGGTCGAATCGCATCGCCGGGCTTCCTTCCGATGAGACCGGCAGGCTATCACAGGATCGGCGAGCTCCTCCGCCGCGCCACCAGGCCGCGCCCGCGGCCCAACTCCCTGGCGACCTCGGGCCCTCCCCTCCGCTATGGTGGTGTGTCCTGGATCACCGCGCGGCCGCGAGCGGCCCGCGCCCGGCACGGAACGGACCTCATGGGAGCACACCGATGGAGATCGCGACGGAGGACGGACACGCGTTGGAGGAGCGGTTGACGCGCGTCGAGCGGCGGGCCCGCTGGTTGTCCGCGATGACGACCGTGCTCGCGCTGCTGTGCGTGGCGCTGATCGTCTGGCAGTTCGGGCTGCATGATCCGGTGGTGCAGGCGCGCGGGTTCGTGCTGCGGGATACCCACTGGCGGGCGCGCGCCGAGCTGAAGATCCGGGAGGACGGCTCGCCGATCCTGCGCCTCAACAATCTCGATGGGCGCTCGCGGGCGACGCTTCAGCTGCGCGACGACGGCATGGTGGCGCTACGCATGATGGACGCGGACGGCGTTCTGCGCGCCGAGCTGAGGCTGGAGAAGGGTGGTGAGCCCTCGCTGCTGCTCTCGGGCACGAACGGTCAGCCGCGTGTGGTCCTCGCGACCGACGAGCAGGGTGACTCGGGGACCCAGCGAGTGGTGCTGCGCGATCGCTCCGGCCGCCCGGTCTGGTCGGCCCCGGTCCCGGCCGGCGCCGGCGATCAGGCCGCGAGATCCAGGTAGGGCAGGACCAGCGGCAGCACCCGCCGCGCGAGGTCGGGGTGATCCATGGCGAACGCGACGGTCTCGCGCAGCGCTCCCCAGTTCACCGGCGGGGTATCCATCTGTCGCGCCAGGTCGATGAGCGCGGCCCGCACGATCGGGCGCTCCCGCGCGGGGACCCCCAGCTCCTCCACCTGCTCGGCCAGCGTCATCACGTCCTGCGCGGCCGGCGAGGGGCTCGACATCGCGAGCATCTCATCCAGCTCCTCCAGCTCGGGCGTCGAGTGCGCCAGCGCCTGCAGCACGGCCGACTCCATCACGAACCTGGCTTCCAGACTCTGGCGATCCTCCTCGGCCACGATCTCGGGCGAGGGCACCGCGGGTGGCTCCACCGCGGCCGGCACCGGTCGCGCCGGGGGCCGCGGCTCCTTGCCCGCGGACTTCGGCTTCTCCGCCTTGATCGGGGACGGCGAGAGCGGCACGAAGCTCACGGGCGGCCTGGGCGAAGCCGGAGTGGACGATGCGACCGGCGCCGCAGGCGGCGGCTCGGGCGCTGGGGCGGGGGAGGCCGGCGACATCTCGGAGATCGCCTCGTCGGTGAACCCGAGCATGTCCTTGAGCTTTGGCTGCGGTCCGCTCGCGGCCTTCCACACCTCGGACCAGTTGGGCTGGTCGTCCGCGGCCGCCGGCGGCGTGGCCGGCGTATCGTGGCCGGCGCGGGGCGCGGGTGAGGCGGGCCTGGGCCGGGCCGGCGGCTCCTGCCGCGGGGCGGGCTCCTCGGCCGGGAGCAGCTCGTCGATCTCGATCATGTCGTCGTCAGCGCTCAGCTCGTCGTCCTGGCTCGATGCGTCGTCGTCGTCGGTGCTCGGCAGGTCGACCACGTCATCATCACCCATGGTCGGCATGGTGTCGTCGTAGTTGGACAGGACATCCGCCATCGGATCGATGTCGCAGCCCAGCTCGACGGCAAGCCCGGACAGGAAGAGTGACGCCTCCTTGCATCCCCGCTCGAAGTACTCGCGCGTCGCCTGGCGGTTCGTCTTCGCCGTGGGGGCGCTGAAGGGGATGCGTCGGAAGCGATCCGCGCGGGTCGGGTCGCCGGGCCAGATGCGCTGGAGCAGGGTGACCGTGATCTGCCGCCACTGCTTGAAGCGCTGGTCGCGCGGCCCGGCATTGCGCAGCTCGCCGAGGATGGAGATCAACTCGCGCAGCTGCTCGCGGGCGACTTCGACCGGGATCGGACCGCTCATGCGGCCTCCTTGCGGGGGAGGACGCTACCAGTCCGAGAAGCGCTCCTCGCTCCATGGGTTCGCTTCGTTGTGATAGCCGTTCTGTTCCCAGAATCCCGGCCGATCGCGATCGCTGAGCTCGATCCCGCGCACCCACTTGGCGCTCTTCCAGAAATAGCGCCGCGGCACGACGAGCCGCAGGGGCCATCCGTGTTCGGGCGTGAGAGCGACGCCGTCATGTTGGTAGGCGAACAGAACGTCATCCTTGATCAACTCCGTCAGCGCCAGGTTGGTGGTGAATCCCTGCTCGGCATGGATGATGGCGAAGCGCGCCTCGGGCTTCACCCCCACCTGCCGCATCACTTCCGCGAACGATACGCCTCGCCATTCGTTGTCGAACCGACTCCAGCGGGTCACGCAATGGATGTCGGAACGCACCGTGACCTGCGGCAGCGCCTGGAACTCGATCCAGGTCCAGCGCGCGGGTCGTTCCACCATCCCGTAAGCTTTCAAGTCCCAGGTCCCGAGATCCACCTTCGGGATCGAGCCGTAGTGCAGGACCGGCCACTTGTCCGTCCGGACCTGTCCGGGTGGGAGGCGTGGCTCCTGCAGCGGGCTGACCACGGTATCGGCAGGGTCTGGGCGCGAATTCATCGCGGAATCGACCTCGGGTGGGAGAGCGCCTGGGGGCCGCCCCGGACGGGTCGTCTGCGGGAGGGTCCGGGGCCCGGTGAGCACGGCTGGACCGCATGATAGGCGCCTCCGGTCGGTTGGGCAAAGCGCCGGGTCCGACCCCCGGGCCGGCCCGGATTGCATGCTTGACCGACCTTCCGGCCGGTGGAAGCATGACGGTCGTCTCGGCGGACGACTTCTCCCCCCGGTCTCGCCGGGGAGGTGCCCCGTGTTGAGCCGCTTCCTGCGCCATCCGATGGTCCCGCCGTTGCTCTCGCTCGCGGGAGCACGGCTGTTCGCGCCCACGAAGGGCGCCGGCTCGTCGCGCGCGGTGGCCGGCGATGAGAACTTCGCCGCCCTGTTCGAGGCGTCCGAGGACCCGATGGTGATCCTCGATTCGACGCTGCGCGTGGCGGCCGCCAACGCCGCCGCGGCCCGGCTCATGCGCACCTCGGTGGAACGGCTCAAGGGCGCCGCGGCGCTCGAGGTGGATCTGCTCGCGCGGCTGCTGACCGCCGCGAGCATCCCGCAGCGCCTGAAGACCGACCCCTCGCCGGTGACGGACGAAGTCGCGGTCACCGACAGCGAAGGCCAGCCCGTCCAATGCCGCATCCAGGCGATCGCCCTGCCGGACGAGCGCACGCTGGTCCACCTGCGCGACACGTCGGCGGCGCTGCGCGCCCGCGTGACGTTGCGCGCCGCCGAGGCGCTCCACCGCGCGATCTTCGAGGCCCTGCCCGAGGTGTGCTGGACGATGGCGTTGCCCGAGGAGCGCCTGCTCGAGGTGAGCCCGTCGATCGAGCGCCTGTTCGGCTACCAGCCGGCCGACCTGCGACAACGCCCCGACCTGTGGGACGAGCTCGTGCACCCGGCCGAGCGCGAGCGCGTGCGCGCGGAATTCCGCGCCGGGATCTCGGGCGGGCGGCCGTTCGAGATCCACTTCATGGGGCTGCACCGCGACCACCGTGACCTCCCCCATCTCGTGAACCGCGTCGTCCCGGTGGCGGACGATCGCGGCTGGGTCGATCGCTGCGAGGGATTCATCGAGGACCTGGGGGCGCTGCGCACCCTCGAGCAGACCCTGAGGGCGACACAGGCCAACCTGCGCCACACGCTCGAGGCGGTCTCCTCGGGGGTGCTGGTGGTGCGGCCGGGCGAGCACGGCCCCGAGGTGGCGCTGTGCAACCGCCGGATCTCCGAGATGCTGCGACTCGACGCGCCGCTCCAGCCGGGCACGCCGCTCGGTCTCGCCCCCGTCGAACTGCGACAGCTGGTCTGGGGGGCCGGCAGCGAGTCGGAGTTCGACCGGCGCCTGCTCTCGGACGAGGTGAAGGACGAGGTGGCCGAGCTCTCGGACCCGGTGCGCGTGCTGCACCGATACGCCGGGCCGCTGCGCGACGAGGCGGGCCAGGTGGTCGGTCGCATCGTCACCGTTGAAGACATCACCTCCGCCTGGCAGATGCAGCGCCAGCTCACGCACTCGCAGAAGATGGAGAGCATGGGCCGGCTCGCCGGCGGGGTGGCGCACGATTTCAACAACCTGCTCGGCACCATCCTCGGCTTCTCGTCGCTGCTGCTGGAGCAGGTGCCGCGCGACGACCCTCGGCGCCAGGGGCTGGAACAGATCGCCCAGGCGGCCGAGCGCGGCTCCAACCTGACCGCGGCGCTGCTCGCGTTCAGCCGCAGCGCGCGGTTCGAGCGCGCGCCGGTGAGTCTCAATCGCGTCATCGACGACACCTACCAGATCCTGCGCAGCACGCTCGAACCGTCGGTGTCGATCGTCATCTCGCTCGAGCCCGGACTGCCGCCGCTGCTCGGCGACGCGCTGCTGCTGGAGCAGCTGGTGGTGAATCTGGTGCAGGAGGTGCGCGACCGGCTGGGCACCACGGGAACGCTCCGGCTGGTGACGCGCGCCTTCGATCAGCCGGTGCCGGCGGAAGAGCGCGAAGCCGAGGGTCGCGTGCGCCGCGTCGTGGCCCTCGAGGTGACGGCCGCCGCGGAGGGCGCGAAGCAGACGCCCGCGCCGCCGTCCGAGGGGCGGACGCAGCCACCGGAGGCCACCACGGGACTGGCGCTGACCATCGCCGAGGACATCGCCCGCGCGCACGGCGGCTACCTGGTGACCCGCGCCACCCGCGACAGCGCCTCGTTCGAGGTGGTGTTCCCGGCCGAGCGGCACGATGAGGCGCATCTGCTGACCCACGAAGCGGCCACCGCGCGCGGACACGAGACCATCCTGGTGGTGGACGACGAGCCCGGTCTGCGCGCGCTCGCCCGGTCGGGGCTGCGCCAGCGCGGCTTCGATGTGGTGACGGTGGAGAGCGGCGAGCAGGCGCTCGACATCCTGCGCAAGGGGGAGCCGCGCGTCGACCTGGTGGTGCTCGACCTCACCATGCCCGGGCTCTCGGGCGAGAAGGTGCTGCGCGCGATCCGCGGCTTCCGCCCGAACCTGCCGGTGCTGATCGCGAGCGGCTACGCGACCGTGCACAGCCAGTCGTCGTGGGTGGCGGCGGGCGCCGTGGGGTTCCTCGCCAAGCCCTACCGCATCCAGGATCTCGCCGGCAAGCTCCGCGAGGTACTGGACCGCACGCACGGACGGACGGGGTAGCGCCCGGCCGGCCGTGCGCGACGGCCGCTCACGGCGCCACGGTCAACTCCAGCCCACTCGACCGCACCAGCAAGTCGGGATCGTACATCGCCCCCGCCGACGCCGGCAGCGCGCTGATCGTTCCCGCCATCTCGGGACGCACCAGATACTCCAGCACGGTGTCGCCGGGCTCGAGGTGATCGAGGAAGAACACCGCGCGGTCGTCGCGGGACTCGGCGTGTGCGCTCCAGGGCCACTCCGCCCCCTCGGGCTGGAGCGCGTCGATCTCGAACCCGGCGGGGAGCGGGTCCTCGAGGATGAGCCAGTTGAGCGCCGCCGGCGCCCGCACGGTGAGGCGCACCATCACCGCCTCGCCGACGCGCGGCTTCTCGAGCGCGCTCGCCAGGTACTGCGGCCGGCCGCGGCGGTCGGCCGTGCGCTCGACGTGCAAGTACTCGCGGGTCACGGCGAGCCGCTTCTCCGTGTCGCTCGGGGGTCCTGGGCTCGGCACCATCGCCTTCGCCTCCCATGCCCAGTAGAGCGTGCCGGTGCCCTCGCGCACGAGGGTGAGCGAGTTGGCGCCGGGCTTGAGCCCGCCGCCCGGGACGGTCACGCGCAGGCCGGCGCCTCCAAACACGTCGGCCGCGGTCAGGGCGCGCTCCAGCACCGGGGCGCCATTCCACTCCACACGCAGCCGCATGTCGGGGTTCATCTCGGTGGCGTGCGCCTCGAGATACCCCGCCAGGGCGATCGCCACGGGACCGGTGCTGCGCGTGCAGCGCCAGTAGGGGCCGCGGCGGTGGGCGGCTAGCCAGCGCACCACGTCCACCGCGCGGGGGTCGCGCGGGTCCAGCGCCAGCATGGCCTGGAGGCCGTAGCCGGTGGTCTCGTGCGTCTCGCCGAACCAGCCGTTCTCGTCGTCCGAGGGCCACGCGAGCCCCGCGCCGTCCTTGCGTGCCAGCGGCTCGAGCCGGGCGAACAGCACCTTCGCCTCGTCGAGGCGCCCGAGCGCGACCTCGCCCGTGACCGCGAGCGCCAGTGCGGCCGTGCCCAGCTCGGTGCGCGCGGTGTAGACCGATGTCGCCAACTCACCCAGACGGTCCTTCAGGCCCGGGAACCGGCTCTCGGCGTTCTCGAGCGCCAGCAGCGGCGCGACATGGGCCAGCACGTACGCCTCACCGTCGCGGCTGCGGGTCGCGGCGAGCATGAACAGGATGTGGGACTGCACCCGGCTCAGCGCCATTTCGGTGGCGGGACTCGTCACCCCGAGGCGCACCACGCTCGTCAGCGCGTGGATCGCCAACGCGGTCATGTAGGGGTCGCTCTCGTTGGCCTGCCACCACCCCCAGCCCCCGTCGGGACGTTGCAGCGCCACCAGGTGCTCGAGGTGCGGGGCCAGCCGCTTGGCCGGATCGTTCCACCCCGGCACGGCGACGCCGGCCTTGCGCGCGGCGGCGAGCACCGCGCAGGCGGGGAGGATCGCGTTCGCCGTCTGCTCGGTGCACGCGTACGGTGAGGCTTCGAGCCAGTCCACCGCGTCCAGGCACATGGCCGCGGGCGAGGGTGAAAGCTCGAGCGTCAGCGAGCTTCCCGTGCGCACCAGGTCGCCCGGCAGCGAGACGGTCACGGCCGCGTGCGGCTCGGCGAGAACGCCCGCGCCGTGCGGGCGCAGGGCGACCGCCTTGGCCCGGACCGGCGCGCTGAGCTCGAGCGCGTCGGCGTCCGCCTTGGAGCGCGCGCGGAACAGGAACCGAGCCAGCGCGCTGTCGGCCTCGGCCGGCAGGTCGCGCGCGATGCTCACATGCCAGCTGCCGTGCGATTCGCCGGCGGCCGGGATGTCCGAGGTCCGGCTCCCGGGGCCCGCGAGCCTGGCGAGTCCGGACGCCTCGAGCGCCTCGCCCACGCCGGAAAGCGGGGCCGTGGCCCGGTTCGTGACGATGGAGACCAGGTCCGCCGCGTCGCCGGCCACGAACTGGCGCGGAAGTGCCAGTCGCGCGACCACGTCCTTGGTCACGAGCGTCTTCGCCACGGCCCGTCCGACCAGCGTGGCGTCGGTGGCGCCGCGGCTCGTGAGCCGCCAGGTCGTCAGGTTGTCCGGCCACGGGAAGGCGACCCGCGCGCGGCCCGCGGAATCCGTGACCACACTCGGCGCCCAGTGGGCGACGTCGCGGAAGTCGCGGCGCGGCTCCTCGCGGCTGCTCTTGGAGGCGCCGCCGTAGTAGTGGATGGGGAACGACACCGCCGTGGTGACCCCGTTCGGGCGACGGCCGTAGAACACGTCCTGCGGATCCGGGGTGCCGTCGGCCCGCAGCGAGTAGATCGCCTCGTCCACGACGCCCAGCGACACCTCGGCAGCGACCGGCGCCCCCCGGACGTCCCGGGTCTCGATCGTCACGTTCGCCTGCTCGCCGGGACGGTAGCGCTCGCGATCCGGCGTGAGCGTGATGGCGAGATCGTGGCGCTCCGCCTTCACCGGGATCTCCAGCACCCGCGTCTGGAGGTCCTTTCCCTTGCGCACGTGGAGCGCGACGAACACGTTGGGGGCGTACGCCGGCAGCAGCGGCACGCTCACCAGGCCCGTGTTGCCGGCGATGGAGACGATGTGCGCGTCGTACAGGTCACGCCCTTCGACGGCCACCAGCACACGCGCGCCGCGCACGTCGGTGTTCACCAGGATCCTCGCCGTGTCGCCGGGCTGGTAGCGGTCGCGGTCGGTGAACGCCTCGAGCGTGGAGTAGCGGTAGGCGTAGTCCACCACGCGCTCGTCGTAGACCCACACCGAGGCCTCGGCGGAGATACGGTTGCCCCGCGCGTCGTCGGCCCGCGCGCGAACGATGAGGCTTCCCGAGCGCACCAGGGTTGGCACCAGGCTCACCGTACCCGTTCCGGTGGGCCCGACGGCCACCGGCGCCTCGGCGAGCGGGCGGGTGGACCGGGTGTAGCGGCGCTCGAGCGGGTTCCACACCTCCTGGTCGAACGTCACCGTCGCGGCGACCGCGACCGGCTTGCCGGCATGATCGCGCGCGGTGACCTCGACGCGCACGACCTGCCCGACGCTCACGACGCGGTCCAGCGGTCGGATCGCGAGCGTGAACAGCCCCCGGCCCATGATCGTGCTTCCGCGCCCGCTCACCATGCGGCGCGCGCCGTCCACCACCTCGACCTCGAGCGTGAGGCGGCGGTCGTAGGTCACCGGGCCCGGCGTGAAGGTGAGCGCCACGCGCCCGTCGGCGTCGGTCCGCGCCTCGCCGGTCTTGAGCACGCGGCCGTAGCCGGCCCCGGTCGCGGCACCGTCTCCCTCGTCGTCCTCGGTCCACGCGTCCGCCTGCAGGCGGCTCTCGAACAGGTTGTAGCGCACCGTGGCCCCGAACACCGGCGCGCCGAAGAAGTAGGCAGCGGCGATCTTGAAGCGCACCTCGTCGCCGTTCACGTACACATCGCGGTCGGGCGAGACTTCCACCCGATACTCGGGTTTACGGTATTCCTGTATCGCGATCGTGGCGGACCCGATCGCGCTTCCGGCTCTTGCGGTCAGCTGCCAGTCGCCGAGCGAGAGGTCCTGCGGCAGCACGATCGCGCCGTCGGCCGAACCGTGCGCTGAGAGCTTCGCGCCGGGGACAGCGACGCTCGCCCCGTCGGGGCCGGCGAGCGAGAGCGAGGCGCCGCCCGTCGGGAGCGTGAAGCCGTCTCCGGCCCCGCGCCGCGCGAACATCTTCCAGTACACCGTCTGCCCCGGCCGGTAGATGGGACGTTCGGTGTAGAGGAGCATGCGGTCGCCCGCGCCTGCCGCGCCGCCCGCCAGCGGGGCCTCTGCGACCGCGAGCCCGTGCCCTTCGCTGCCGGCGACGACACGCACCTGGTCGCCGGCCTTGAGCGGCATGAGAAGCAGCCCGTTCGCGTCGGTCCTCCCCCTGGTGATCGCCACGGCGGCGATCGACTGCGACCACCAGAAGGGCCCGCCGGCGACGCGGACGGGTGACGCGATGATGTTCACCTGCGCATCGCCGACCGGCACGCCCGTGGCGAGGCTCGCGGTCGAGACCAGAAGACGCTCGGGAGAACGCTTGACGATCAGCCCCAGGTCGGTGACGAACAGGATGGCACCCCGTCGCAGGGGCCCGGCGGATGCGCGCACCAGATAGGAGCCGGGGATCATGTCCCGCGCCGGGAGCGTGAGTTCCTCCTCGCGCCAGGTGTAGGTCGGTCCGTCGGCGGTCTGCTTCTGCCAGTGACGCACGGGGATCAGCCCGATGGTGTCGCCGTTCTGCGCCAGGGTGCGGAAGTCGTGCGCCGTGTCGCGCAGCCGCAACGCGGGGATCTGATAGAGCGCCAGATCCACCACCCCCACTCGGAACGAGCGCAGCGCGAGCGTGACCTTCTCGTCGGGCACGAATGCCTCGCGTTGAAGCACCAGCGCCAGCTCCGGCGGGTTCGGCGTGGCGACGATCTCGATGCCGTCGCTTGCGCCGCCCTCCGCGAGGACGATCTCCTCGCGCACCACCGTGGACGCGAACCCCTCCTGCGCGACCATGAGGTGATATCGACCGGGCGACAGGTCCTCGATCGAGTACAGGCCGTCCGCGCCGCTGGTGGCCACGCTCTCCCCCGGACCACGCGCGATGACGCTCACGTTCGCCACGCCGGTGCCGTCGGCGAGCCGGACCGTGCCCGAGATGCGCGCCGGCTTCACGAGGCGCACCTCCACCGGCGTGGTCTGGCCGCGGCGGACGCTCAGGTTCTGCCCCTCCCAAGACCGCAGTCCCTCGGACTCCGCATGCGCCGACCACGTGCCGGCCGGCAAGTCCTCGAAGCGCGCGATCCCACGCGCGTCGGTGAACACCGGCGCCGGCGGTGGCCGATAGCCCTCCCACCACCGCGAGGCGCGTTCGCTGCGGGCCGCGACCTTCGCGCTGGCAATCGGCGACTTCCCGTCCCCGGCCAGAACGCGGAACTCGATCGCGCCGGCGCGGTCGAGCGGCACCACCACGTCCAACGCGCGCTGTGCCGAGGGGAACTGCCACGAGCCGAGCACGAAGTCGGCGTAGCCCGGCGCGCTCACCGTGAGCGTGTAGTAGCGATCGGACGGCACTCGTTCGAGATGGAACTCGCCCCGGGCGTCGGACCGACCCCGGAAGTAGCCCTGACCGCCGCCCGCGTTCACCAGCTCCACGCTGGCACCGGCGATCGGTTTCTGAGTATCGGCATCGACAATGTGCCCGGTCATTCGCGACTCGGCCGCGTGCGCGGCACCGGCGGGTGGGACGAGCAGCGCCGCCAGCGCGGCCGCGAGGCGAATGGTGTCAGCGGGTCTCATCGAACGCCTCCCTGGACGAGGTTCGCGCCTCGGGCTCGGACAGCACGACGACGGGGAATCGGCGATAGCTCCCGCCCGAAGTGGGGCCGGCGAGCACGCCGATGCGACGCGTCTCTCGCAGCGCCCAGGCGATGGTGCGCGCCTCTCCTGGCAGGAACGCGACCACGCCGCGCGCGGTGGCGATCGAGAACCCCTCGCGTCCGGGATCGGCCAGCATGGGATCGGTGATCGCTTCGCCTTCGCCGGCGAAGGTGAGCACCACGCGCAGGCGCGC
>JBGPXY010000120.1:0-8715 GCA_041492985.1 Candidatus Eiseniibacteriota bacterium | reverse complement strand
GCGCGAAGTCGATCATCATGATGGCGTTCTTCTTCACCAGGCCCACCAGCAGGATGACGCCCACGAACGCGTACACGCTCAGGTCGACGCGGAACAGGAACAGCGTCAGCAGCGCGCCGAAGCCCGCGAACGGCAGCCCCGACAGGATCGTCACCGGGTGGATGAAGCTCTCGTAGAGCACGCCCAGCACCAGGTAGATGACCAGCACGGCGATGAGCAGCAGCACTGCCAGTCCCTGCTGGCTGCTCTGGAACGCCTGCGCGGTGCCGGCGAAGTTGGTGGAGACGTCCGAGGACAGCGTGCTGCGCGCGGCCGTCTGCACCAGCGCGACCCCTTCGCTCAACCCCACGCCGGGCTTGAGGTCGAAGGAGAGCGTCACCGCCGGCACCTGGCCGGCGTGGTTGACGCTGAGCGCGCCCACCCCGGTCGAGAGTGTGGCCACCGAGCTGAGGGGCACCAGCTTGCCGTTGTCGGAGCGCACGCTCAGCAGCCGTAGCGCCGCGAGGTCGTTCTGGTACTGGGGCTGCAGCTCCATGATCACCGCGTACTGATTGTTCGGCGTGAAAATGGTCGAGACCTGCCGCGAGCCGTAGGCGTAGTAGAGCGCCTCCTGGATCTGGTCGGCCGTGACACCGGCGGCGGCCGCGCGCTCGCGGTCGATGTCCACGCGTGCCTCGGGGTTCTTGATCTGCAGGTCGCTGGTGACGTTCTCGAGCGAGCGATCGGTCTTGAGACGGGTCTCCAGACGCGCCGCGTTCTCGTACAGCGACACGATGTCCGTGCTCTGGAGCGTGAACTGGTACTGACTCTTGGCGGACCGGCTGCCGATACGGACCGGCGGCGGGTTTTGCAAGAATACGCGCATGCCCGGGATGGAGTTCAGACGCGGCCCGAGCTGGCGGATGAGCTGGTCGGCGCTCAGCTTCCGCTGGTTCCGGGGCTTGAGGCGGATGACCAGCCGGCCCTGGTTGCCGGAGCCGCCGCCCGGACCGCCGCCGATCGACGACATGAAGCCGGCGATGTTGGGGTCCTTCTGCACGATCGTGGCGACGGCGCGCTGGTGGCGGACCATCGAGTCGAACGACGTGCCCTCGGCGGTCTCGGTGGTGCCGGTGATCTGGTCGATATCCTCGCTGGGGATGAATCCCTTGGGCACGAGCATGTAGAGCACGACGGTGCCGACCAGGATCGTGCTCGAGAACATCACCGCGACCCGCCGGCGCTGCATGACCCATGCGAGCGTGCGCTCGTAGAAGCGCAGCGCGCGCTGGAACACCCGCTCGGAGGACTCGTAGAACCGGCCGTGCCGCTTGTCGCGCTCCGCGCTCAGGAACCGGCTGCACATCATGGGCGTCAGCGTGAGCGAGACGAAGCCCGAGACCAGGATCGCCACACCGATGACGATCGCGAACTCGTGGAACAGCCGCCCGAGCAGGCCGCCCATGAACATGATGGGGATGAATACGGCCACCAGCGACATGGTCATCGACAGGATGGTGAAGCCGATCTCGCGCGCGCCGTCGAGGGCGGCCTGCATGGGCCGCTTGCCCATCTCGAGATGGCGGACGATGTTCTCGAGCATGACGATGGCGTCGTCCACCACGAAGCCCACCGCGAGGGTGAGTGCCATCAGCGAGAGATTGTCGAGGCTGAAGCCGAGCGGACGCATGACCGCGAACGTGCCGACGATCGAGAACGGCAGCGCCAGACTGGGGATCAGGGTGGCCGACACGTTGCGCAGGAACAGGAAGATGACGATGACCACGAGCACCAGCGCCACGACCAGCGTCATCTGCACGTCCGTCACCGAGTGACGGATCGAGACCGATCGGTCGTTCAGGGTCTCGAGGGTGACGGAGGTGGGCATCTGCGGGCGCAGGCGCCCGATCAGCGCGTGCACGGCGTCTGCGACCGCGACGGTGTTGGTGCCGGGCTGGCGCTGGATCGCGAGCACGATCGCCCGCTTCCCGTTGAACCAGCTCGCCGACCGCGTCGACTCGACGTCGTCGACCACGTCTGCCACGTCGCCCAACCGGACCGGCGCGCCGTCGCGGGTCGTCAAGACCAGCGTGCGGAACTCCTTCGCGTTCTCGAGCTGGCCGTCGGAGCGGATGGTGAGGGCCTGGTCCGGTCCCCACAGCACGCCGGTCGGCAGGTTGACGTTGCCCGAGCCGATCGCCGAGGCCACCTGATCGATGCCCACGTTGCGCGAGGCCAGCGCCTGCGGGTCGACGCGCACGCGCACCGCGTACTTCTGCGAGCCGAACACGTTCACCTGGGCGACGCCGGTCACGGTCGAGATGCGCTGCGCCAGGAACGACTGCGCGTACTCGTCGAGCGCGCGCAGCGGCAGCTGGTCGGAGGTGAGCGCGAGATACAGGATCGGCGAGTCGGCGGGGTTCGACTTCTGGTAGGAGGGCGGGATGATGCCCTGTGGCAGCTGGCGCAGGGTCTGGGCGATCGCCGCCTGCACGTCCTGCGCCGCGGTGTCGATGTCGCGCTCGAGCGTGAACTGGAGCGTGATGTTGGTGGAGCCCAGGCTGCTGGTCGAGGTCATCGCGTCGAGCCCGGCGATGGTCGAGAACTGTTTCTCGAGCGGGGTCGCCACCGCCGAGGCCATGGTCTCGGGGCTGGCGCCCGGCAGGCTGGCCCGCACGCTGATGACCGGGTAGTCCACGTTGGGCAGGTCGCTCACCGGCAGATCGCGGTAGGCGAGCATGCCGAACATCAGGATGCCCAGCATCACCAGCGTGGTGGCGACCGGACGGTGGATGAACGGCGCGGAGATGCTCATCGCGTGGTTCCCTCGCCGGAGCCCGCGGCGCTGCGCACCACGCCCTTGGCGCCGGGCGAAAGACGCAGCTGGCCGTCGGTCACCACCGTCTCACCCGCGGTCACGCCGCTGGCGATCACCGACATGTCGCGCCAGACGCGCTCGACCGTGACGGTCCGCAGCTCGACGGTGGTGTCCGGCTTCATCACGTAACAGTAGGCTCCGCGCTGCGAGTTGGAAACCGCCGCCGTCGGCACCACGATCGCTCCGGGCTGCTCGTAGAGCCGCAGCCGTACGCGCACGAACTGGCCCGGCCACAGCGCGCCGTCGCGGTTCGGCGTCTCGGCCTTGAGCAGGAGCGTGCCGCTCGCCTCGTCCACCGCGTTATCGATGAACGCGAGCCGGCCTTCGATCCACACCGAATCGCCATCCGCACGGGCGATCTCGACCCGCGGCGGCTTGGGGCGGGGACGGCGGACCTCGGGCAGGTCGGCCTGGGTCACCGTGAAGCGCACGCGGATGGGTTGGATCTGCTTGATGGTGACCAGCGGCGCCGTCGAGTCGTTGGCCCGGACCACGTCGCCGGCGTGGACCGCGAGGCTCCCGCTCTTGCCGCCGATCGGCGCGCGCACGGTGCTGTTGGACAGGTCGAGTCGCGCGGTGAGCAGGGCTGCCGAATCCGCGCGCACCGTGGCGGCGAGCGCTCCGGCGTCGGCGCGCTTGCGCTGCAGCTCGTCGTCGGAGATGAGCTGTTGAGCCGCCAGCGCTTCGGCGCGCGTGGCGTCGAGACGGGCCGTCTCCGCCTGCACGTGGTCGCGCGCCAGGACCGCCTCCGCGCGGGCCACCGCCGCCGCGAAGGGGCGCGGATCGATGACGAACAACGCCTGCCCTTCGCTGACCTGGTCGCCTTCGCGGAACGTCACGCGCGTGACGAGCCCGCCCGACTGGGCGGTGACCGAGGCGGACTGGATAGGCTCGACCGTGCCGGTCGCGTCGATCTCGTAGGGCACCGCGCGCCTCTCGGCAAGCGCGATGACGATCGGCACGCGCTGGGCACCACGGACGGCGCGATCGGCGCAGCCGGCGAGCCCCAGGCCGGCGCTCAGCAATGCGCCGGCCAGCGCCAGATCACGGGCGAGGGTCCCGGCGTGCTGCCGGGGGCGGTCCCACGGAGCGCGCATCGTCTTCCGATCGAGCATGGTCAGCGCCCCGGTGGGACTTCGCACGACGGTCGGGCCCGGTCTTCGAGCCTCCGCCGAGGTCAACCGATGACAATGGACGTTCGAGCGTACCGACCGGATGCGGTGCGGGGCAACGGGGAACTCGGATGGGGTGGTGGCCTTCGCGACCCCCGCTCGACCAACGCGGCGGTTCGGTGGCCGAGCGCGGGAGGCTTGCGGCGACGTGAACGCGGGCGCGCTCGTCCTGTCATGCGCGGGCAAAACCCCTGTCCCGCGGCTCCCTTCCGCGGCTCCGGTTGCAACGTTTCGGGAGGCATCGCCCGTCATACCCATCGACTGACATGGAACGCAGGACCTGGATCCTGGAACACGGGCGCCGGGTGGATCGATCGGAGGTGCACGATGAATCGGGTGAAGATCCGGGAGCTGGCACTGATCGCCGTCGCCGGCGGGCTGCTCGTCTTCGAGGTGATGGGATTCAGGGGGGCGCTGCCGGCCGCGAGCGCCGCGACCGCGGCGGTCGCCAAGGGTGCCGGTTACGCGGCAACGCGCGCGGCCGTGGGTGTGGCGAAGGGGACGGCGTCGTGGCTGGGGACCACACGGCCGGCGCGTCGCGGCGACATCCCGATGGTGGCCGCCAGCCGTGAGCGTCGCCGGGCCGCCCGCCCGCGAGTTCGGTTCGTCTCGACCAGCTTCGTGTGCTGCCCCGCGGGGGTCGCGAGTGCGTCACTGTTGCTCCCGCGCGACGTGCGCCACGCGTACACCGTGGTGCTGAAAGAGGGCGCGCTCTAGTCGCTCGCCATGGGATCCGGCGACTCGCCGGCCCGACCATCGATGCGTCTCTGGACGCGGCCGGTGGGGTCCATTAGGCTCCACCGGCCATGCCCCGCAAGTCCCCTCGCGCGCGCCGCAAGCCCGGACCCGCACCACGGCTTCCGGGCAAGAGCCGTCCGCGCACGACGCCGGGCAAGACGCGTGCGGCAGCCCGCGGCAAGACCGCCCGCGCCGCCGCACGCCGCGCGATCGCCGGCGTCACGCGGCATACGCCGAAAGGGGCGCGCGCCACCCGTGTGGCGACCGCTCCCGCCCGCCGCAAGCCGGTCCCCGCCGCCCGCCGCGCGGTCGTCCGCGAGCCGAAGCACGCCGCCGTCGCGGTCACGCGCGACCGGAGCGCCCGCTCCCCGCGCCGCGCCCCGCCCGATCCCGCGCGGATCGCGGCGATCCTCAACATCCTGGAAGACGCCTACCCCGACGCCCGCACCGCGCTCCATCACGAGAACCCGCTCCAGCTGCTGGTCGCCACCATCCTCTCGGCGCAGTGCACCGACGAGCGCGTGAACATGGTGACGCCCGCGCTGTTCGCTCGCTTCCCCGACGCCGCGTCGCTGGCGGGGGCGGATCGCGTCGAGCTGGAGGCGCTGATCCGCTCGACCGGGTTCTACCGGAACAAGGCGAAAGCCATCCAGACCTGCTGCGCCGACATCGTCGCCCAACACGGCGGCGAGGTCCCGCGCACTCTCGAAGCGCTCACGGCGCTGCACGGCGTGGGCCGCAAGACCGCGAACGTCGTGCTCGGCAGCGCCTTCGGCATCCCCGGCATCGTCGTCGACACGCACGTCCATCGGCTCGCGAGGCGCCTCGGACTCACCCGCGAGAGCGACCCGGTCAAGATCGAGTTCGCGCTCATGCCCATCATCCCGCGTGACCGCTGGTCGCTGTTCTCGCACTGGCTCATCCTGCATGGGCGGCGGGTGTGCGTGGCCCGCAAGCCGCGCTGCTCCACCTGCCCTCTTGCTCCCCATTGTCCCCGCATCGGAGTGACCGCCTCGCAGTAGCGGCGCGCCGGTGCTGCAGCGGGAGGTCGTACCGATGCTCCGCCGTGCCCTCATGGTTCTGATCCTGCTCGTTCTGCCCGCGAGCGCGCCGGCGCCGGTCGTGGCGGGTCCCACGCCGGAGCTGCCGGAGCCGCTGTTCGGCAACGAGAGCGTGGCGGCGACCGACGGCGCCTGGGGCGCCGTGATCAATCCCGCCGCCGCGGGTCTCCACTATCCCTCCGAGCTGCTCTTCTCGCGCACCGACTTCGAGCCGACCGGCCGGATGTACCGCGGCGCGTGGACCCACGGCGGCGCGGGCATCGCCGGCAGCACGCTCAAGGATGGGCCACACTTCTGGACGCTGTCGTTCGGCGGAGGTCAGGATCGGCTGCGGATGGGCACCTCGGTCACCCGCCGCGGCGAGCCCGGCGGCACGCACGCCACCGACTACACGATCGGGCTGCTCTCCCGCCCGACGCCGTGGCTGTCGATCGGCGCGGTGACCGAGCACCTGTTCCAGCCGCGCTTCATGGGTGCCACCCTCGGGCGCGTGTACACGGCCGGCATCGGCCTGCGGCCGCTCGCGTTCTCGCGCACCAGCGCGCACGACCTCGGCACGCGGTTCACCCTCACCGCGGACGTGCTGATGGCGGAAGACGCCTCGCTCAAACAGGCGCGCGTGCGCGTCGGTGGCGAGCTGCAATTGGTGGACGGCCTCACGCTGCGCGGCGCGGTGCAGGATCACGGTGGCTTCCAGCTCGGCGTCGGCCTGCTCGGCGCGCGCGCGGGGTACCACGGGAGCGCCGGCTGGGACCGCGATCAGCGCCGGCTCGCGGTGACGCACTCGCTCTCGGTGCACGAGGGCGAGGAGCGCAGCGTCTTCACCGGATCCAGGATGCGCCGCGTCGCGGTGGTGCGGGTGGGTGGCGTGCTCGGCGACGATCGGCTGGGCGGCTTCACCCTCACCGGCGGCTCGGCCGCGACCACGCCGGTGTCGCCGCTTCATCGCACGCTCGAGCGCGCGCTCGAGGACCCGCTCACCCGCGGCGTCCTGCTCGACCTGCGCGGGGTGGGGAACATGGCGCAGCTCGAGGAGCTGCGGCCGCGGATCGCGAGACTGCGCGGGGCCGGCAAGCCCGTGGTCGCCTACATGGAGGACGGTGGCGGCCGCGGCGATCTCTACCTGGCGGCCGCGTGCGACCGCGTGGTGGCGGGCGAGGAGGCCTATTTCGTGGGGCTGGGGCTGCGCGCCGAGCGGCACTACTACCGCCAGGCGCTCGCCAACTGGGGCATCCGCATGGACCGCAGCTCGTACGGCCGCTACAAGTCGGCCTACCGGAACTACAGCGTCGACTCGACCACCGCGGCCGATCGAGAAGTGATCGAGCGAAGCCTCGATACCTCGCAGGAGCTGTTCGTCTCCGCGGTCGCGACCGACCGTGGGATGGATCGCGGCCGGCTGCTCACCGTGCTCGACGGCCGCGCCTGGCCGACCCGCGAGCTGCAGCGGGCAGGGCTGGTGGACTCGATCGGCTACCGCGAGGACGCGCTGCGGATCCTTGGGCACCTGGCGCGCCTCGGAGACCATCCCCGCACGGTCGACCTGGCGCGGCTGCCGGCGGTCGAGCGCGCGTGGATGGTGCCGGGGCGTATCGCCGTGGTCTACGCGACCGGGGCGATCGAGACCGGGCGCAGCGGCAACGATCTGCTGATGGGTCCCTACATGGGCGCCGAGACCGTGATGCGTCAGCTCGAGGGCGCGTTTCGCGACCCGGCGGTGCGTGCGGTGGTGCTGCGCGTCGAGAGCCCGGGCGGCTCGGGGCTCGCCTCGAACCTGATCGACCACGCCGTGCAGCGGCTGAAGCGCGAGACCGGCAAGCCGCTCATCGTCTCGATGGGTGGCGTGGCCGGCAGCGGCGGCTACTACATCGCCGCGCACGGCGACCGCATCTTCGCCGACCGGTACACCCGCACCGGATCGATCGGGGTGGTCACCGTGAAGCCCTCGTTCGAGGGCTGGTTCGCGAAGCACCAGGTGCGTCAGGATGACTTCGACCGTGGCCACTACATGCGCGGCACGTCGACCTCGCGCGACTGGGACGCCGAGATGCAGGCCGCGGCGGACTCCTCGATCGCCGACTTCTACCACAGCTTCGTCGCCAAGGTCGCCGACGGCCGCGGCCTCGCCTGGGCGCAGGTCGACTCCGTCGCGCAGGGTCGAGTGTGGATGGGCGAGGACGCCCTCCAGCATCGCCTGATCGACGAGATCGGCGGGCTCGAGGCTGCGGTCGCCGAGGCGCGCCGGCGCGCCGGCATCCCGCCGGGGGAGAGGATCCGACTGGTCGAATACCGCCGCCCGCGCCCGTGGTTCCTGGAGCGGCTCGTCGGCTCGGCCGCGAGCACCGTGTGGGCGCGCTCGTTCCACGTCCCCGAACCCGACGCGGTCTACTACCTGACGGATGACGACGTCACGGAGTAGGGGGCGCGCGGCGGCACCCCTCTCCGACCCCGCCGCGGATCGCGCCGCCCTCGCCTTGTGGCTCGTGCTGGCGCTGATCACGGCGGCGCGGGCAGCGCTCACCTTCGTGCCCACGATGTGGGCGTGGTCGCTGAACCTGATGCGCTTCGTCGCCCCGGCGCCCGGCTGGACGCTGTGGGCCCTGTCGGCGCTCGCGCTGGTGCCGTGGCTCGGCCGCCGCGCGCTGCCGGCGCTCGAGGCGCTGGGACGGGCCTTCGACCGCTCCGCGGTCCTGGCGTACGGCGCGTGGGCGGCGCTCGCCGCCGCACTCGCGTGGGCGTTGCCCGACCGGGTGCGGTTCGTCGGCGACTTCCTGCTCCGCTTCGGCACCGCGGAGCGCGCGCTCAAGCCCTCGGCGCTCTTCCCCCAGGCGCTTCCGCTCGACGTGTTCCTTCACTACCGGCTCGCGCGGCTGTGCGACACGTCGCT
>JBGPXY010000155.1:0-6580 GCA_041492985.1 Candidatus Eiseniibacteriota bacterium | reverse complement strand
TGATCGAGCGCGCCAACGAGTGCGAGGTGCCGGTGCTGCGCACCAGCCAGAGCACCACGCCCTTCATCCACTCGCTCACCTCGTACCTGGACCACATGTTCGCGCCCCAGGTCACGGTGCACGGCTCGCTGGTCGACGTGTACGGCTGCGGCCTGCTCTTCACCGGTAGCAGCGCGATCGGCAAGTCGGAGACCGCCCTGGACCTGGTCGAGCGCGGCCACCGGCTGGTGGCGGACGACGTCGTGACCATCACGCGCCGTCACGGCGACGTGCTGATCGGCAGCGGCAATCAGCTCCTGCGGCACCACATGGAGATCCGCGGGCTCGGCATCATCGACGTGCAGACGGTGTTCGGCATCCGCGCCATCCGCCTGCAGAAGCGGGTCGAGGTCGAGGTCAACCTGCGCGAGTGGTCGGCGGCCGAGGACTACGAGCGTGTCGGCCTCGACGACCGCAAGGCGACCATCCTCGGGGTCGAGGTGCCGCTGGTGCAGGTGCCGATCAGCCCGGGCAAGAACATCACCGTGATCGCCGAGGTCATCGCCCTCAACTACCTGGTCAAGGTGTATGGTGGCTACTCGCCGGCCGAGCGCCTGAACCAACACCTGATCGAGCTGATGAAGCGCAAGAGCGCCGCCCGCGCCTGGGTGCGCGAGGATACCGAATGACCCCCCGGACTCCGGCCTTGCTGGTCATGCACTCCGACCTCGCCGACGCGCTGCTGCGCGCGGCCGAGAAGCTCTACGGCCCGGTCGAGGGGATCGAGGTGCTCTCCAACGAGGGCCTCTCGCGCGACGATCTCGAACAGGCGATCGGCCGCCGGGTCGAGGACTGGCGCGAAGGCGGCCTGGTGCTCACCGATTTCTGGGGCGGCTCCTGCCACATCTGCGGCGTCGCCGCGGCCCGCGGCCATGGCGACGTGGTGGTGGTGACCGGCATCAACCTGCCGGTGCTGCTCGACTACATCCACAACCGCGACGAGTACGGCCCGCTGGCGCTGGCGGATCGACTGCTGAGGAAGGGGCGCGACAGCATCCGCCTGCATCACGGCCAGCCGGTATGAGCTGGTTGCTCCAGCGCGTCGATGACCGTCTCATCCATGGCCAGGTCGTGGTGGCCTGGGGCCAGCGCCTGCATCCGGAGCGCATCTGGGTGGTGGACGACGCCTCGGCCGCCAACGCCTGGGAGCGCGAGCTGCTCGCCACGGCCTCGCCCGACGCCGAAGTGCGGGTGGTGACGGTCGCCGAGATGGTGGCGGCCTGGGCGGGGGAGGGCACGGCGAGCGGCGGGGCGTTCCTGCTGGTGCGCGACCTCGCCACCGCGCTGGCGCTGGTCGAGGCGGGTGCCCCCGTGACGCGCTTCACGCTCGGCGGGCTTCACTACGCCCCGGGCAAGACCAAGGTCAACGAGTACATCTATCTCGACGACGCCGACCGCACCCGCGCGCGCATGCTGCTCGGGCGCGGCGTGGCGCTCGAGGTGCAGGACGTGCCGGCGGCGCGCGCCGAATCGCTGGTGTCGCTCGACCCCCAGAGCGCGCCCGCGTGACGCGCCGACACACCGCGCTCCTCCCCGGCCGCTGACCGATGCGCCCCGTCACGCTCACGCTGATCGTCCACGACCATCAGCCGGTCGGCAACTTCGACGGTGTGTTCCAGCAGGCCTACGACGACGCCTACGCGCCGTTCCTCGCCTTCCTCGAGGGACGCCCGGCGATGCGCCTCGCGCTGCACCACAGCGGTCCGCTGCTGCAGTGGGTGGCGCTCCACCACCCCGACTACCTCCAGCGTCTGCGGGCACTGGTGGATCGCGAGCAGGTCGAGCTGTGGGGTGGGGGCTTCTTCGAGCCCATCCTGCCCTCGATCCCCGAGGTGGACCGGCGCGGGCAGATCCGCGCCATGTCCGACTGGCTCGAGCTGGAGCTGGGCCGGCGTCCCCGCGGCCTGTGGCTCACCGAACGGGTGTGGGAGCCGGGCCTGGCGTCGAGCCTGGCCGCCGCCGGCGTGGGCTACACGGCGGTCGACGACGCGCACTTCGTGGCGGCGGGCTTCGAGCGCGAGGCCCTCTGGGGCTGCTTCCTGACCGAGGATCAGGGTCGGAGCATCACCGTGCTCCCCATCCATCGCGAGCTGCGCTACCTGGTGCCCTTCGGCGAGCCCGAGCAGACGGTCGACTTGTTGCGCCGCGTCGCCGAGGGCGGCGAGGGGCGGCTGGCGGTGCTGGGCGACGACGGCGAGAAGTTCGGCGTCTGGCCGGGCACCAAGGCGCGCTGCTACGAACAGAAGTGGCTCGAGCGTTTCGCCGACGCGCTCGCCGCCGAGCCGTGGATCGAGCTGCGCACGCCCGCCGAGGCGGTGGCGCACCATCCGCCGCGCGGGCTCGCCTACCTGCCGACCGCCTCGTATCACGAGATGCAGGAGTGGGCGCTGCCGCCGACCTCGCAGGCGCGCTACCACCGCGCGGCCGAGCTGCTCGAGCCCGAGTTCGGCGACGCGGCGCGCGACCTGCTGCGCGGCGGGCACTGGCGCAACTTCCAGGCGCGCTACCCCGAATCGAACCGCCTGCACAAGCGCATGCTCCACGCCTCGCGCCGGCTGTGGGAGAAGCCGGCCGAGGACGACGAGCGCTGGCGCGAGGCGCGCACGCGACTGTGGCGCGCCCAGTGCAACTGCCCCTACTGGCACGGCATCTTCGGCGGGCTCTACCTGCCGCACCTGCGCTCGGCGCTCTACCGCGAGCTGATCGCGGTCGAGACCTACCTCGCACCCGCGGAACCGCAGATCCAGCGCGCCGACTTCGACCTCGACGGCGCTCCCGACCTGCTGCTCGAGACGCGGCACTGGGCGGCGTGGGTGTCCACGCGCGGCGCGCGCCTGTGGGCGTTCGACGATCGCCAGGGTCTCTGGAACTACGGCGACACGCTCGCCCGCCGACACGAGGCGTACCACGAACGGCTGCGCGAGGCCGAGGTGGGGGCGGCCGCGGGTGGCACCATCCACGACGCCGTGCGGGTGAAGGAGCCCGGGCTCGCGGCCCTGGCCGAGGCGGTCGATCCGTATGGCCGCGACTCGTTCATCGACCGCTGGAGCGAAGGCGGCGCCACGCGCCACTGGGCGGACGCGGCGTTCGCGGTCAGCGAGGGAGGTGCTTCCGGCTTCACCCTGGCGATCGCCGAGGGTGATGCGCCGGCGCTCGCCAAGCGCTTCATGGTGGCCGGCGACGGCATGCTCGAGGTGGAGTACCTCCTCGGCTCGAGCCGCGCCCGGCAGGGGACGCTCACGGTCGAGCTGAACCTGGGCCTGCACGTGCCCGACGCCCCCGACCGCTACGTCGAGGTGGAGGGCGCGCGCGCCGCCGCGTCGCACTTCGCGGCCGAAGCGCACCATGATCGCGTGATGCGGGCGGCGTTCGTGGACGCCTGGGCCGACCGGCGACTCGACCTGTGGGTGGATCACCCGGCGACCCTCGATCGGGCGCCGATCGAGACGGTCTCGCTCTCCGAGGCGGGAGCCGAGCGCGTGTTCCAGGGCGTCGAGGTGCGCTTCGGTCTGGCGGTGTCGCTCGAGCCCGGCAAGCCCTGGCGCGCGCGCTTCCGTGTCGCACCCGGACGGGCCGGGAGCCCGGCGTGAAGGTCCAGCTCCTGCTCACCATCCTGCTCGGCGGGGTGGCCGCACTCGATGCCACCCCGCTCGCGCAGACCATGCTCTCGCAGCCTCTCGTCACCGGCACGCTGCTCGGGCTGCTATGGGGAGACTGGCGCACCGCCTTCGAGGTGGCGATCGTGCTCCAGCTGCTGGCCGTGAGCACGGTGCCGGTCGGTGCCCGCACGCCCGAGGACTACGCGGTCGGCGGGGTGGTCGGCGTGGGCACCGCGCTGGCGTTGAGTGCGGGCCGCCCGTTCCCGTTCGCCCAGGATGCCGCGGCACTGATCGGTGTCATGGTCGGGCTGCTCACCGCCACCGTGGGCAGCGTACCCCTCAAGTGGCAGCGAAGGCTCAACGAGGGCCTGGCGCGCTGGTGCGAGGAGCGGCTGGGGCAGGGCGATGAGCGGGCCCTGGCCGCGGCCCAGCGGGCGGCCATTGTCCTCGCGTTCGCGGTCGGTGTAGCTTACTGCGCCGTTTGCCTCGGGGGCGCGATCGTGGGCCTCCGGGGGTTCTACGGCGCGGAGTCGCTCAGGCTCGCCCGGGTGTGGCGGCTCGCCCAGCCGCTGTGGCTGGGGCTCGGGCTGGCGCAGATCCTCCACGCCTTCGTCCAGCGGCGGCTGTCACGGGTGGCGGTGTTCGGCGCGGCGCTGATCGCCGCATGGCTGGTGTTCGTCGTGGGGTCCCCCTGACATGGCGCGCTTGAGCGGGACCGATCTGGCGCGGGTGGCGGCGCGCACGCCGCTGCTGCAGGCGACCTGGAACTACGAGCGCCAGCAGGGGCTCGGCTGGGCGTGGTGCTTCGCACCCGTGCTCGAGCGGCTGTACCCGGACCCGGTGTTGCGCCGCCGCAGGCTGGCGGAGCACACCGCGTACTTCAACACCCAGCCGACGCTGGCCTCGCTGGCGCTCGGGGCGGTGGCGAACCTCGAGGAGCAGCGCGCGGCGGGGCTGATCCCCGACGACGACGCGGTGGCGCGTGTCAAGACCGTGCTGGGCTCGGCGCTGGCCGCCCTCGGCGACCGGTTGTTCTGGTTCACGCTGCGTCCGTTCGCGGCCTGCCTGGGGGTGCTGCTGGCGCTGGGCGGCTCGTGGGCCGGCGCGGTGGCGCTGTGGGTGTGCTACAACGCCGTGCACCTGACGCTTCGCTACCGCGGCGTCGCGTGGGGCTACCGGGAAGGCCCGGCGGTGCTGGGCCAGGGGCTGCGCGGGCGTCTCGAGCGCCTGGTGCGGATGTTCTCGCTGTTCGGTGCCGCGTTGGTCGGCGTGGTGGTGGCGGCACTGCTGGTGCCGGGAGGCGAGCCACAGACGATGACGTTCCAGGCCACGCTCGCCGGCGGGCTGGCGCTGGGCATGTTCACCGCGCAGTATGCGCGACCCTCGGCCACGCACTACGCGCTCGGCGTGGGGGCGCTGTGTCTGGCCGCGGTGTGGTATCGCTGATCGCATTCGGGCCCGGGGGATCGCTTGGTCGAAACGCAGCTCGTCATCCGCAACCAGCTGGGACTCCACGCGCGAGCGTGCGCGCTGTTCGTGAAGGCCGCGTCCCGCTTCAAATCCCAGGTGTTCGTGAGCCGCGACGACCTCGAGGTGAACGGCAAGAGCATCATGGGGGTGATGATGCTGGCCGCCGAGGAGGGCGCCACCATCAAGGTGCGCGTCGAGGGCGAGGACGAGGTGCAGGCGTTGGCGACGCTGAAGGAGCTGGTGGATGGCAAGTTCGGGGGCGAACCATGAAGCCGTCGTTGGGTGACGCCGCGCGCGCCGGGCGCCGGGTGCCAGCGTGAAGTTCCACGGCATCGCCGCCTCACCGGGCATCGGCGTGGGTCCGGTGCAACTGATCGTGGCCGAGGAGTACGCGGTCCGCGACTTCGCCATTCCGCCCGAGCGCGTCGAGGCGGAGATCGCCTTCTTCGAGACGGCGCTCGAGGCCTCGCGCCGCGACCTGGCGCAGATTCGGCACGGGATCGCGGCCGAGCTGGGCGAGCACGAGGCGGCCATCTACGACGCGCAGATGATGATGGTGGATGACCCCGAGCTGCGACGCGCCGTGCACGAGAACATCCGTAGCCGCCGCAACGCCGGCGTCTCGTTCCGCGACTACATGACCGGGATCGCGGCCCGGCTCGAGCGGATCGAGGACGAGTACCTGCGCGAGCGCCGCGCCGACATCCTCGACATCGAGCGCCGCGTGCTGCGCCACCTGATGGGCGACGGTCACAAGGGCTTGAACGTGCTCGAGCGCCCCTCGGTGGTGGTGGCGCACGAGATCGGCCCGAGCGACGTGGCCGTGCTCGATCGCGAGCGCGTGCTGGGGTTCGTCGCCGAGGTCGGCGGACGCACCTCGCACAGCGCCATCGTTGCGCGCGGCCGCGGCATCCCAGCGGTGGTCGGCGTGCGCGGGATCATGCTGAGTGCCAAGAACGGCGACCTCGGCATCGTCGATGGGTTCCGCGGCGAGGTCGAGCTGGCCCCCGACCCGGCGACCGCCAGGCGCTATCGGGCGCGGCGCGCGCGCATCGCCAAGGGCATGCACGAGCTGGAAGCGCTGCGCGACGAGCCCGCGGTGACGCCCGACGGCCGCAAGGTCGAACTCGCCGCCAACATCGAGCTGCCGGGCGAGGTGGATGCGGTGCTCAACGTCGGCGCCGACGGCATCGGGCTCTTCCGCACCGAGTTCTTCTACCTGGATCGAGCCGAGCTGCCCAGCGAAGAGGAGCAGTATCGCGCCTACCGGTCGGTGGCCGAGCGGATGGCGCCGCGGCCGGTCATCTTCCGCACCATGGATCTGGGCGGCGACAAGGTGGCCTCGTACCTGGGGACCACGCACGAGACCAATCCGTTCCTCGGCTACCGGGGCATCCGCTTCGCGCTCTCGCACCCCGAGGTCTTCCGCGCCCAGATCCGCGCCATCTACCGGGCGGGCGCCCACGGGCGGG
>JBGPXY010000096.1:0-10243 GCA_041492985.1 Candidatus Eiseniibacteriota bacterium | reverse complement strand
TCTACTTCGCCTCCGACCGCGACGGCACGCTCAACCTCTACCGCTACGACCTGGCCTCGAAGGCGATCGAGCAGATCACCCACTCGACCACCTGGGACGTGCGCTGGCCTTCCAGCGACCACGCCTCCCGGATCGTCTACGAGCTGGACGGCGAGCTGCATGTGCTCGACATCGGTTCGCGCAAGGACACCCCGCTCGCGATCATTGTCCCCAACGACGGGGTCGCCATGCGGCCCTCGCACTACCCGGTCGAGAGGTTCATCGAGGACGCCACGCTCTCGCCCAAGGGAGAGCGCGCCCTGTTCGTGGCGCGCGGCGACGTCTTCACCGCTCCGATCGAGAACGGACCGACCCGCAACCTGACGAATTCCTCGAACGCGCACGACAAGTGGGGGCGCTGGTCTCCCGATGGCCGCACGATCGCCTGCATCTCCGACCGCAGCGGTGAGGAGCAGGTCTGGCTGCTCGACCAGGACGGCTCCGGCGCGCCGCAGCAGCTCACCACCGAGCTCAAGGCGATGCTCTACGCGCCCGAGTGGTCGCCCGACGGCAGGCAGCTCGCCTTCTCGGACAAGGACGGCCGGCTCTACGTGCTGACGGTGGCCGACAAGCGGCTCCGGCAGATCGATCGCGAGATCCGCGGTCAGGTGAACGACTACGCCTGGTCCCCGGGCGGCAGCTACCTGGCCTACTCCCTCTCGCATCCCTCCGGGTTCAACTCCATCCGCATCTGGGGCGCCGCCGATGGCGCGCTCCATCAGGTGACCGACGAGATGTTCGACAGCTACGAGCCCGCGTGGGATCCCGACGGGAACTACCTCTACTTCCTCTCCGAGCGCGAGTACGCGCCGCAGCAGGCGCGCAAGGAGCCCAACTACGCGCCCAATCGCAACACCGGCATCTTCGCCCTCGCCCTGCGCAAGGACGTGAAGAACCCCTTCCCGCCGCGCAGCGACGAGGTCACGTTCGGGGAGGGGAAGAAGGAGGAGGATGCGAGCGAGCGCTCACCGCGCGAGGGCGCTGCCCAGGGAGACTCGAAGGGGGCCGACAAGGGCAAAGGCGACGCGGCCAAGCATCCCGCCGCCAAGCCGATCACCATCGACTTTGACGGGCTCGCGGCACGCGCGACCCGCGTGCCGGTGCCCTCCGAGAACTACCGCGGGCTGGCCGCCAACCAGGGCAACCTGCTGTACGTGCGGGCGGGCGCCGGATTCAATGGCCGCGATTCCTACGCGCGCCCGGCGTTGGTCATCTACTCGCTGAAGGATCGGGAGGAATCGGTGATCGCCGAGGGTGTCGGCGGCGTCTCCCTCTCGGGGGACGGGAGCAAGGTGCTGGTCTCGTCGGCCGGCAAGTACGATCTGTACGATGCCAGGCCCAAGGCGAAGGACAAGAAGACCATCGCCACGAAGGATCTCGCGGTGGATCGCGTGCCGGCGCAGGAGTGGACCGAGATCTTCGAGGAGACCTGGCGTCGCTACCGCGACTGGTTCTACGTCAAGAACATGAACGGCTACGACTGGCAGGCCCTGCACGACCGGTACAAGGCCCTCCTGCCCTCCGTCGGCCATCGCTGGGACCTCACCTACGTCCTCAACGAGATGGTGTCGGAGCTCAACAACTCCCACCTCTACATCGAGGGCGGCGACTTCGAGACCCCGGCGCGACGCCAGGTGGGGCTGCCCGGGGCGCGTTTCGAGGTCGACGCGGCCGCCGGGCGCTACCGGATCGCGAAGATCTATCGCGGGCACAACGAAGAGGACAAGTACCGCTCGCCGCTCACCGAGGTGGGGGTCGACGCGCGCGTCGGCGACTACGTGCTGGCGATCGACGGCGAGGAGTTGAAGGGGAGCGAGGACATCTACGAGCGGCTGCGCGACAAGAAGGATCCGATCACGCTGACGCTGAACGAGAAGCCGACCACGGCGGGGGCGCGGAAGACCACGTATCAGCCGATCTTCACCGAAGCGAGTCTCATCTACCTCGACTGGGTGCTCTCGAACTTCGACCGGGTGGCGAAGGCCACCGGGGGTCGCGTGGGCTACCTGCACATCCCCGACATGGGCCCGGCGGGGATCGCCGAGTTCATCAAGTGGTTCTATCCCCAGATCCGCAAGGAGGGGCTGATCGTCGACGTGCGCTCGAACGGCGGCGGCAACGTCTCCCAGACCATCATCGAGCGACTGCACCGGAAGATCCTCGGCACCAACTGGAGCAGCTGGCGCGAGGAGCCGGGCACCTATCCGGGCGTCGTCTTCACCGGCCCGATGGTGTGCCTGATCAACGAGACCTCGGCCTCGGACGGCGACATCTTCCCGTACATGTTCCGTCAGACGGGGCTGGGGCCCCTGATCGGCAAGCGCACCTGGGGCGGCGTGGTCGGCATCTCGGGCCGCGGGCCCCTGCTCGACGGCGGGCAGGCGATGGTGCCGCAGAGCGGCCTCGCCTCGCCCGATGGCCAGTGGGTGATCGAGGGCCACGGCGTGGACCCCGACATCGAGGTGGAGAACGATCCCGCCTCGGTGGCGGCCGGTCACGATCCCCAGCTCGAGCGCGGCGTGCAGGAAGTGCTGAAGGCCATGACGACCCACCCGGCGAAGCTGCCGAGCCGGCCGCCCGATCCCGTGAAGATCAAGTAGCGGCGCGGATGACCGGCCTCGTCCTGATGACCGCGTGCGCGCTGGCGGTGACGCCGCCGGCGCGCGCGCCGCTCGACTCGCTCTACCACGCCTCCGCCGAGCGGCTGATCGGTGCCGCGCTGGCGAGCGACCATGCGTACCTCAGGCTCTCGCAATTGTGCGACGGCATCGGCCACCGGATCTCGGGCTCGCCGGAGCTGGACCGCGCGATCTCCTGGGCTGCCGCGTCCATGCGCGAGGACGGGCTCGAGCGCGTGCGCTTGCAGCCGGCGATGGTGCCGCACTGGGTGCGCGGCCAGGAGCACGCCGAGATGGTGGAGCCCGGGCCGCAACGGCTCTCGATGCTCGGGCTCGGCCGCAGCATCGCCACGCCACCCGGCGGGCTCACGGCCGAGGTCGTGGCGGTGAGCAGCTTCGCGGAGCTGGATTCGCTGCCCGCCGACGCGGTGCGCGGCCGGATCGTCCTCTACGACGTGCCGTTCACGAACTACGGCGAGACCGTGCGCTACCGCGGTTCCGGCGCCAACCGCGCGGCGGCGCGCGGCGCGGTCGCGGCGCTGGTGCGTTCGGTCGGGCCGGTGAGCCTGCGCACGCCGCACACCGGCAACATGAGCGCGTACGTGGACAGCATCCCGAAGATCCCGGGCGCCGCGGTCAGCCTCGAGGATGCGTCGATGATCCACCGGCTGCTCGCCCGCGGCCAGCGCGTGCGCGTCCATCTGGAGATGGAGGCGCGCATGCTGCCCGACACGCTCTCGCACAACGTCATCGGCGAGATCCGCGGGCGCGAGCGGCCCGACGAGATCGTGGTGGTCGGCGGCCACATCGATTCCTGGGACGTCGGTCGCGGCGCGCAGGACGACGGCGCCGGCTGCGTCATCAGCATGGAGGCGCTGCGGCTCATCCGGAAGCTCGGGCTTCGCCCCCGCCGCACGCTGCGCTGCGTGCTGTGGACCAACGAGGAGAACGGCGGGCGTGGCGCCCAGGCGTACGTCGATTCGCTCGGCGCCACGGTCGGGACGCACGTGGCGGCGGTCGAGTCGGACGGCGGCGCCGAGCGTCCGACCGGCTTCGAGCTCGGCGCCTATCGCATCGGCACCGATTCCACCGACGCGCCGCGCGCCGCACTCGCCGTGGCGCGGGGCCGGGAGATCGGCCGGCTGCTCGCGGGCCTCGGCGCCGAGCGCATCGCCGGCGGCGGGAGCGACGCCGACATCGGACCGCTCATGCGCAAGGGCGTGCTCGGGGTGGCGCACCGCACGACCATGGAGCACTACTTCGACTGGCACCACACCGCGGCCGACACGCCCGACAAGGTGGACCCGATCGAGCTGCGCAAGAACGTCGCTGCACTCGCGGTGATGGTGTTCGTGCTCGCGGACATGTCGGAGCCGCTCGCGCCGCCGGCCCGCTGATGCGCCCGGTCCGGGATTCGCATGATCAGGGGAAGGGTGCCGTGAAGAGCCTCGTCAGGGTGCTGGCCATCATGGCCGCGCTGGCCGTTCCGCCCGCGGTATCGATCGCGGCGACGCCGTCCGAGGACGACCACGACATCGCGGACCTGCCGCTCAATCGCTTCGGCGTCGGCTTCTTCTTCCAGGACGTCGTGACGCTCACCCCGGGGACCGGTGGCTTCATCGGCCGCGTCGACGGCGCGGTGATGGGCGTGGCCGGCACCGTCCAGCGACGGCTGTCGAGCGGGAGCAGCTGGTTCCTCGATGCCGGGGCGGGATACGGAAGCGGGGAGGAGACGGTCCATGTCCTCCAGCCGCTCGCCTTCACCGACCGGGCGTCGTTCCGAGCGCTCTACGGTCGCGCCGGCATGGGCTACGAGGTGCGCCTCACCCGCGAGGCGTCGGCCTACGCCAGCGGCGGAGTGTTCTACTCCAGCGCGCGAGCCCGCTTCGACAACGGAGGCATCGCGGTCGACGGCGCGAGGTTCATCGCCTGGGGTCTCGACCAGGCGCTCGGCGCGCGGGTCACCCTGGGCGGAGAGGCCGGTCTCTACGGTGAGCACGTCGCCTCGTACGGCTGGGGCTCCGGCAGGGGCCCCGACGCGAGATACCGGGCGTCCGTGAAGAACGGCGGCTTTCGGGGCGGCCTGATGTTCGGTTTCTGATCGCCGCCGCACACCCGCGGCGCAGCCACCGGGGTGAACGTGGTTCGGGGCCCCGCCCGGGATCCGCCCCGACGGCCGCCACCCGGGTGTCATCTCCGATCCTCCACCCGCCGATACCCATGGCCATGCCCTCCTCGCACGCCACCGGCCGCGCGGCCCGATTCGTCGCCGCCCTGCTCCTTGCGGGAGCGATCGCCGGATGCGCCACCACCGGTCCCGCGATCGCCCGCGACCAGGGCGCGGTCGGTCTCGCCTCGTACTACGCCCGGGAACACGACGGCCAGCGCACCGCCAGCGGCGAGCGCTTCGACATGCGGGCGATGACCGCCGCCCATCGCACGTTGCCCTTCGGCACCCGCGTGCGGGTGACCAATCTCGAGAACGGCCGCCAGGCGGTCGTGCGCGTCAACGACCGCGGACCGTTCCGCAAGGGGCGGATCATCGACGTCTCCTACGCGGCGGCGCGCGCCCTCGGCCTGGTGCAGCAGGGCGTCGCCAGGGTGCGCGTCGACGTCCTGTAGAGCCGGGGAGCTCCGCGACCGTGACCGAGCCTGCTGAGGGACCGATGGCGGGCAACGGCCAGGCGATCACCGGACGGCAGATCCGCCGCTTCTGGACCCCGCTCGTCCTCACCTCGCTGCTGATGGCGCTCGCCGGCCCCGTGCTGAACGCGGCGATCGGACGGGCCGCCGATCCGACGCTCGAGCTCGCGGGATTCTGGGTCGCGTTCACGGTCATGCTGTTCGTCCAGAGCGCGAGCCTCGTGATCCAGCAGGTCACGGTCGCCCTCGCGGACTCGGGTGAGACCCTGCGTCGGCTCGCCGTCTCGGCGCTGCTGCTCGGGCTGGTCGCTTCTCTCGCGCTGCTGGTCATCGCGTGGACGCCGCTTGGCGCGTTCGTCTTCCAGGCCGTGATCCCGACCACTCCGCGCGTCGCGGAGCTCGCCCGCACCGTGCTCGCGCTCCTCATCCCGGTCCCGACCTTGATCGCGATCCGCGACCTGGGCGCCGGTCTCGCCATCCGGGAGCACCGGACGCGGCTGGTGGCGATCTCGACTATGGTCCGGCTGGTGGCGCTCGCGGCGGTCGTCGCGACGGTGGGCACGATCGGGCCCGGACCGGGCGCGCGGGCCGGCGCCGCGGCGTTCGTGATCGGCATCGCCATCGAGGCCGCGTTCATCCTCGCCGCCACCCATCGCACCTGGGGACCGAGGCTGCGCGATCACGACCGAGCTTCGAGCGCGGTCCCGTATGGAGGCATTCTGCGGGTGGCGCTGCCGCTCGCGGTGGCGACCTTCGTGTGGACCGCGGTCCGGCCGGTGTTGAGCGCGATCCTCGGACGCCTTCCCGACTCCGAGCTGGCCCAGGCCAGCTTCGGCATCGTGCTGCCGATCCTCATGGTCACGTGCTCGCCGCTGTGGGGCTTCCACAACGTCAGCCTGGTTCTGCCCAGGGATCGGGACGACCTGCGGCGTGTGATCGGCTCCGCGGCCTGGATCACGCTGGTGTTCGCGCTCGGCATCGGCCTCGTCACGCTGACGCCTCTCCGCTCGCTCGTGCTCCGGCTGGGGTTCGACCTGTCGCCGGCGATGGAACGCGCGGTGGTGCCCGCGCTCGGCTGGATGACGCTGGCACCCCTCTTCCTCACGGCGCGCGCACTGGCGCAGGGCCTGCTCGTCAGGTCGAGGCGGACCGGCGTGATGCTCATCGTCTCGCCCATCAAGCTGCTGCTGATGATCGCGGTCGGCACGGCCGTCGTCAGCCGTGCCCCGCATGCCAATGGAGCGGCGCTCGCGATCCTGCTCATCATCGGCGGCGACCTGTTCGACGCGCTGATCCTCGGACTGCTCGTCCACCGCCTGATCGCCCGCGGCCTGCTGTTCCGCGAGTCGCCGCGGGCCGTGCCGCTGGCCGAAACGCCCGCGAGCGGGATGCCGTGGGCGCTGCCGTCGCCCTCGCTCGAGAACAACGGCTGAGCGTTCAGGCGAGCGCGTTCTCGCGCCAGATCCACAGCTCGCGCATGCGGTCTGCACGATGCCGCATGCGAGATGCCCGCGCGGCGACCGGTGGCAGACTCCTTGCTCGATCCCATGCCCTGGTGCGTTCCCCGAGCACCGAAAGTCCGCTCGGGAGAACGCAAGTGTATGTCGGCCAAGGGGCCAGCATCCATTCGTTCGACCCCTGGCGATGTCGGTCCATTTGCAGCGGTCGCACTGCAAGGCACACGAGTTGGAGGGCTGGGAGCCGTGTCCACGAGCAGAGCGAAGCTTCGCGGAGCGACCTGGCTGCTGATCGTCGGATCCATGTGTTCGGTTCTGCACGCGGGCTGCAGGTCACCCGTGGCACCCCCGGCGCCACCGGGAGGCGGACAGACACTGATGCTGAGCTTTGCGGAGTTTGATTCGGTGGTCGAACCGGTCCTGATGCAGCAGGGCTGCGATCGGGTCTCGGGTGGCGACTGCCACGGTGGCGGCATCCAGGGCACGTTCCAGCTCTCGCCGGCCGGGGCCAAGAACGCCCTGTTCGACTTCAACCAGGCGAGCCTGCAGGTGTCGGCCACGGCTCGGTCGAGCAGCCGGATCCTGACGCGGCCGCTGGCAATCGCCGCGGGGGGTAGCATTCACAGCGGCCCCCAGCCCTTCCTGTCGACCTCGGACCCCGACTACCAGGCTATCCTGACCTGGATCAATCACGGAGTCTCGCAGTGACCCGCTCCCGACGCGCGTCCCTGGCGATCGCCTGGCGCCTCGTACTGCTCGTCGCCTTCGCGGCGGGCACGGGCCGCGCGGCGACGGTCGACGAGGACGCGGCCACGCCCGCGAGCGTCGCCGCCGAGTCGGCCCCGCAGCCTCCGACGCTCATGGCGAACGGCCTCGAAGCGCTGGTGCCCGACCTCGCAGAGCATCCGTACCACCTGGCGTCGGGGGCGCGGCCCTACCAGGGGCGCATCTCGTTCAGCCCCGCGTTCGGCTACCTGGGCTCGGACAAGCTGTACTCGCTGCGCGTCACCTACAACCCCAACTCCTGGCTCGGATACGAAGCGGCCATCGGCCACAACCCGAGCCAGGCGGTCAGCGCGGTGCTGCACACGTTGAGCGTTGTCGTCCGCCACCCGTTCTCGGGGCGCTTCCAGCCCTATCTCACCGGCGGCTACGGCATGTTGCTCGTGTCGCCCGGGAACTCCATCAACGCCGACCCCGTCACCAAGAACGCGCTGACTGGCGGGGGAGGACTCGAGTTCTTCATCCGTGGCGATCTGGCGATCCGCGCCGAGATGAGAGGTGCCACGGTGTTCGGTTCACAGAGAGACCACGAGGGGGTCGTCGCTTACGACTACCTCCAGGAGACGATCGGATTCGCCTTCTACCGCTCGATCGCGCCGTGATCCAGGGATGTCAACCGGAGAGGATCCGCACCACATGCTGACACGACTGGCGCATCGCACACGCCGGACGATCCTCGTGTCCTTGGCCACGGGGTTCATCCTTCAGTTCGGTCTCGCGGGTTGTCGCGGCAGCGCGCCCGACGATCTGATCCAGCAGGAATCCACCACCGACGCGCTGGTGTTCGTGAAGACCCAGGGCGCGGAGACGCTCAACCGCAGCGCGGTGAGCGGCAACCTGTACAAGCTCTCGCCCATCGCTCCGGACGGCGTCGTCACCCCGATCACGAACTACACGGGCGCCAGCGTCTCCGACCCGGCGGTCTCGTTCGACGGCAAGAAGATCCTGTTCTCGATGCAGCGTCAGACCGATCCGTACCGCAACATCTACGAGATCAACGCGGACGGCACCGGGCTGCGCCAGGTCACCAGCGGCGCCGGGCCGGACTTCGATCCGCTCTACCTGCCCGACGACCGCATCATGTTCACCAGCTCGCGGGACGGCGAGATGGACGAGTACAACCGCGCGCCGGCCGAGCATCTCTACACCTGCAACGCCGACGGCAGCAGTCCCGAGCGCGTGAGCTTCAACCAGAGCGACGACTTCGATCCCGACCTGCTTCCCGACGGCCGCATCGTCTACACGCGGTGGGAGCACTTCGGCACCATGAACCGCTTCCCGTTGTTCTTCACCAACCCGGACGGCTCGGGCACGTTCCACGAGTTCGGCCCGCACGATCGCAACTTCTTCCACCCCACCGTTACGCCCGACGGTCGTTTGATCGCCATCGAGTCCACCAGGATCGAGGGGGACTCGGGCCCCCTGGCGATGCTGAAGACCGAGGAAGGTCCCGCCGACCCGGCCAGCGGGTCGACGGCTCTGCACTGGGACGTCGTGACGTCGCAGGTGAACAACGACGGGGAGCCCTGGCCGTACGGCGCGTTCAAGTACCCGCGCTCGATCGGCGGCAACCGCTACGTGGCCTCGTACACGCTCCCGGCAGCCACCGACGCCGACGTGGACTACGGCCTCTACACCTTCACGCTCAACCAGGCGGGGGCGGGCACCCCGACGGACCCGGCCACGTTCTCGGTCGGCAACATGACCTTCCTCTACAACGACCCGACCACCAACGAGTACGACGCCCAGCTGCTCGCGCCGCACGCGCGGCCCCCGGTCATCGCCTCGACCCTCGACCGTAGCCTCGACTACGGCGTGTTCATGGCGCAGGACGTGTTCAACCGCGGCACCAACGACGGCCAGGAGCGGCCGATCAAGGGCGTCGACCCGATCGACAGCATCGCGGTCATCGCCGCGCGGCCGACCACTTCGGGCATGATGAACGACTTCTCGGCGAACGACTTCGAGCGTCGCGCCCTGATCGGCTTCGCGCCGGTCGAGAGCGATGGGTCGTTCCGCATCAAGGTGCCGGCCAACACCCCGATCAGCTTCGCCACGCTGGACCAGAACGGGCGCGGCTTCGTGGTCAAGCGCACGCATCTCGCGGTGCGCCCCGGTGAGGAGTTCAACCGGTGCGTGGGCTGCCACGAGAACCGCGCGGCGGGCGGACCGGTGGTCACCAACACCGAGATGCTCGCGGGGCGCCCGGCGATGGCGGCGACGCATGCGCCGACCGACCTCAACATCCCGCAGGCGAACTGGCAGATCATCAACTACGAGCAGACCATCGGCCCGATCGTCGCCGCCAAGTGCGTGAGCTGTCACTACGCCGGCGTCGACACGGTGGGCGGTGCTCTCACGACGCTGGACCTGAGCGCGGTGCCGGACACGACCATGGAGAACCGCGTCTTCCCGCGCGGGTACATCAACCTCTCGGGCGAGGGGATGATGGCAGCCCACCAGGTGGTCGACCCCGCCTTCCCACGCCGCTCGATCCTGATCGACTACGTGCTGGGGCTCGGCTCGCAGAGCGGCACCGGCCCGCATCCGACGGCCGTGGCGCTCACGCCGCAGGAGAAGCGCCAGTTCAACCTCTGGGTGCTGTTGGGCGCTCAGTACAAATAAAGGACGCGAACCCATGCAAAGGATGCATCAGGACACGCTCGGCCGTCTCGCCGCCACGGCGTTGCTATGCGTGGCGAT
>JBGPXY010000202.1:0-4465 GCA_041492985.1 Candidatus Eiseniibacteriota bacterium | reverse complement strand
TGTAGTTCCGCAGTGAATATGTCCGGGCTAACGCCGCTGTGATTGTGTCCGGGGCATGGACCCCACACGGATGGCACTACGAGAGGCCCGGCGGCTGGGTCTGCTGGAAGCCGCGGCGAGAGGCGAGGTGACGAACGTGCAGGTTGCCCAGGGGCTGAGGCTCAGCGTGCGGCAGGTGCGTCGCCTGCGTCGTACGCTCGAGCGAGGCGGCCCCGAAGCCCTGATCCATGGCAACCGCGGGCGGGTCTCGCCTCGGCGCATCGAGGCGTCGCTGCGCACACGGATCGAAGCACTGCTGGGCGATGCCGAAGCCCGACTCAACGACAGCCATCTCGCCGACCTGATGCAGGACGAAGGGGCGCGCATGAGCGCCGACACCGTGCGCCGCGTCCGGCTGGAGCTCGGCCTGGCGGCGCGCCAACGGCACCGCCCGAGCAAGCACCGGCGCCGACGCGAGCGGCAGGCGCGTCGCGGCAGCATGGTGCTGGTCGATGGCAGTCCGTTCCGCTGGCTGGGCGAGGAGCAGCCCGAGTGGACCCTGGTCGGTGGGCTCGACGATGCCACCGGTGCGATCCTCTCGTTGGTGTTCCGTCCCGAAGAGGACTTGCACGGCTATGCCCAGGTCTTCCGCGAGGTCTTCACCACCCACGGCCTGCCGGTGACCATCTACGGCGATCGCACCGGCATCCTGCGCCGCAACGACACCGCCTGGTCGATCGAGGAACAGCTGGCGGGCCGCCAGCGGCCCACCCAGGGCGGGCGCATGCTCGAAGCGCTCGGCGTCGCCTACATCCCCGCCCAGAGTCCTCAGGCCAAGGGCCGCATCGAGCGGTTGTGGCGCACGCTCCAGGATCGCTTCGTCCAGGAGATGCGACTGCGCCGCATCCACGCCCTCGCAGAAGCCGAAGCGTTCCTGCCCGAGTTCATCGCCGGCTTCAACCGGCGCCTGGCCCAGCCCCCGCGCGAGGCCCCGTCCGCCTGGCGGCGTGCGCCGCGCGCGCTCGACCACGAACTCGCCTGTTGCTACCGGCGCGTGGTGCGCAACGACAACGTCGTCGTGATCCCGGGTCGCTGGCTCCAGATCCCACCCGGCCCGGCGCGGCGCTCCTACCAGCGCTGCGCGGTCGAGGTGCGCGAACTGCTCGACGGCCGCATGCTCGCCTTCCACGACGGTCACCTCATTGCCGAGCAGGCCGCACCGGCCGGAGCCTTCACGCTCATCCCCCGCGGCGCCGGACGCTGGCGCGAGCGGCGCCGGCCCCAGGACATCCACCTGATCGACCGACCCGCACCACCCGCCCCCCGAGCCACGCAGAAGCCCACGACCCCCAGCGATCGGCCACGCTGGCGACCCGATGATCGCCATCCACTCAAGCGACTCGCTCACCCCGAGGCCCTGGACCCCGGGACCCCTGACCGCACCCGGACAAAATCACTGCGGAGTTAGCCGGACAGAATCACTGCGTGACAACAGCCGCCCGCCGGCGCTGATTCAAGCCGCGGGCGCGGGGGTCAGCGGCAGCCGCAGGCGGAACTCTCGCCGCAGCAGCAGCAGGCTCATCGCCAGCTGCACCACCACCGCGGCTGCCGAGAGATACCAGATCCAGCGCAGCTGGAATCCCGGCAGGCGCGAGAGCGCCAGCGCCGGCAGCGTGACGATGACGATGCGGACGAACGAGGAGAGGAGCGCCGGTAGCGTGTTTCCCAGCGCCTGGAACATGCTCGAGGCGACGAAGATGAGCCCCGAGGCCACGAAGTTCCACGAGACGATGCGCAGATACTCCTCGCCGACGGCGATGACCTGCGGGTCGCGCGAGAATAGGCCGACCATGGCCGCGGGCGCGATGTGGCACAGCAGCGCGAAGACGATCATCGCGATGCCGGCCAGGACCGATGCCGACCGGAACGTCTCGATCGCGCGATCGCGCAGGTGCGCGCCGACGTTCTGTCCCGCCACCGGCGCCACCGCGAAGCCCAGCGCCACGACCGGCATGAAGCCGGCCTGCAGGATGCGCATCCCGATGCCGAACCCCGCCTGTGCCGCGGCGCCGAACGGGCGGGCGAGCACGTAGACGATGAACAGGTATACCGCCATGAGCGCGAACTCGGCGCCGGCCGGCAGGCCGATGCGCAACATGTCTCCCCAGAGCTCGAGTCGCGGCTTCCAGTCCCCGGGCACGAACCGGAGATAGGAGGTCCTGGGCAGGAAGTAGGTGAGCAGCCACACCGATCCCACGACGACGGCGACGAACGTGGCGAGGGCCGCGCCCGCGACACCGAGCGGGCGGTGGGTGAACCACCCGAAGATCAGGATGGGCGCCAGGATCATGTTGAGGATGACGGTGGCGGTCTGGACGACCATGCCGGGTTTGAAGTTCCCGGTGCCGCGCAGGGCCGCCCCCATGGCCACCATCGCGAACTGGAGCGCCGACGCCGGGACGAACCACACGAGGTAGGCGGACGCGAGGGAGGCGGTCTGCGGATCGGCGCTCAGTGCCTGCACATAGCGGGTGCGCCCCGCCAGCGCGACGGCCAGGAAGACCAGGCCGACGAACATCGAGAGCACCTGGGACTGGTTGAAGATCAGCAGCGCGCGCTCGTGCGCCTTCCGCCCGGTCGCATGCGAGATCAGCGTCGTGGAGCCGACCGCGAGCATCTGCGAGACGGCGAGCACGATGAACATGAGATTGCCGGCGACGCCCACACCGGCGACCGCTTCCTTGCCAAGGCGCCCGACCCAGTAGAGGTCCACCAGGAAGTAGAGGGTCTGGAACACCATGGTGACCAGCATGAAGCTGGTCGTCTTGAGCAGGTGGCGCGTGACCGGGCCGGTGGTGAGATCCTGCATGTGCGCAACCTCCCGAGCGAGGACCGGTCGCGGACTGCGGCGCGGCCGGCGGATCACAAGCCGCGCACGCTACCGCGTTCGCGCTCGCCGGTGAAGCGCGCGAACCGCGCGCGGCCGCCGGGTGGTGCATCCGAGGCACCACCGGCCGCAGGCGCGCATTGACGCCGGCGCGCGCGCCTCCCTATCCTGCGCGCTCCCATGAGCCCCCCCGGTACGCCCGACCAGCCGTTGCGAGTCGCCATCATCGGCTCGGGGCCGGCCGCCTTCTACGCGGCGGAGCACCTGCTCAAGGCCCCCGACCGCGCGGTGCGGGTGGACATGTTCGACCGCCTGCCCACCCCATACGGGCTGGTGCGCGGCGGCGTGGCGCCCGATCACCAGAAGATCAAGTCGGTGATCGCCATCTACGAGAAGATCGCGGCCCACCCGGGGTTCCGCTTCTTCGGCAACGTGGAGTTCGGCCGAGACCTCAGCCGCGCCGACCTCGAGCGGCATGTCCACGCCATCCTCTACGCGTGCGGTGCGCAGACCGACAAGCGTCTCGGCATACCGGGCGAGGACCGCGCGGGGAGCCACTCGGCCACCGAATTCGTCGCCTGGTACAACGGACACCCCGACTTCCGTGACCGTCAGTTCGACCTCTCGGTCGAACGCGTGGCGGTCATCGGCGTCGGCAACGTGGCGGTGGACGTCGCGCGCATCCTGTGCCTCACGCCCGAGGAGCTGCGCGAGACCGACATGGCGGACGACGCCATCGAGGCGTTGAGCGGGAGCCGCGTGAAGGAGATCTCCATCCTCGGCCGACGCGGCCCGGTGCAGGCGGCCTTCACCACGGTCGAGGTGAAGGAGCTGGGCGAGCTGCTGGGCGCGGACGTGTGCGTGCGCCCCGAGGAGGTGGCGATCGATCCCATCTCCGCCGCCGAGCTGGAGACCGCCCGCTCCGCCACAAAGGCCAAGGTCGAGATCGTCCAGGAGTTCTCGCGCCGCACGCCCGCCGGCAAGCCGCGGCGACTCAACCTCCGCTTTCTGGTCTCGCCGCTCGAGTTGCTGGGTGAGGGCGATAGTCCTGTGACCAGTCTGCGACTGGCGAAGAACCGGCTGGTGAAGAACGCGGCGGGTGCGGTGGTCACCGAGCCGACCGGCGAGATCGAGGAGCTGCCCGCCGGGCTCGTTTTCCGCTCGGTCGGCTATCGCGGCGTGCCGCTCCCCGACGTGCCCTTCGACGAGCGCGCCGGACTGATCCCCAACGCGAAGGGTCGGGTGCTCGATCCCGCGACCGGGTCGCCGCTCCCGGGCCACTACGCGACCGGCTGGATCAAACGCGGGCCGACCGGCGTCATCGGCAACAACAAGGCGGACTCGGTGGAGACGGTGAACGCACTGCTGGAGGATGCCGCCGCCGGCACGCTGCTCACGCCCGCCCGGCCCGATCCGACGGACCTCGAGGCGCTGGTACGCGAACGGCAGCCGGCGTTCGTGTCGTTCGCGGACTGGAAGCGGCTCGACCGGATCGAAGTCGAGCGCGGTCAGGCGCTGGGTCGCCCGCGCGTCAAGTTCACCTCGATCGAGGAGATGCTGGGAGCGCTGGCGAGCGATCCGCAGCCGAGCTGATTAGCG
>JBGPXY010000101.1:0-9726 GCA_041492985.1 Candidatus Eiseniibacteriota bacterium | reverse complement strand
TCCTTGGTGGACTTGCCGAACCAGAGTCCCTTGGAGAGCGGCGGCCGCTCGTACGGGGGGTGATTCTCGCGCCCGATCAGCAGGATGCTGCCGGTGGGATCGTGGGCGCGGATGCCCTCGATGGCGGCGGCGCCGGCATGCCCCCCGCCGACGATCACGTACTCGAAGTTCATGCGTCAGCCCCCGACGCGGCCCGCGCGGTCCACCACGACCCCGGCGCCGCGGTCCGGGACACTATCACGCGCTCGCGGCGGGCGGCACCGCGGTGGTCCCGTGCAGCTCCCGGTGGAGCCCGCGCTTCCACGTTCCGCGCGCCACCCACGCCATGATCAACAGCGTGCGGCCCACGCAGGTCACGGTGATGAGCCAGGCGATCCCCATCAGGCCCAGCCCGGTCCAGTCGGGCACCCAGAAAGCGAGCGGGATGCGGATCAGCGAGACGCTCGAGAAGATCCACGAGATCGCCGCGGTGTGTCCCGAGCCGAGGATGGCTTCGCTCATCACCACCTCGATCCCCACGAACACCAAGCAGGTCGAGAGCACGCGCAGGTAGGGGGCGCCCACGCGGTGGACGTCGGCGTCGGCGGTGAACATGCCGATGAACGCGTGCGGGAACGCCATCAGGACGGCGGTGAGCACGAGCGAGATGACGACCATCCAGCGCACGCCGACGCGGATGGCTTCGGCCGCGCGCTCGGGCCGACCCGCGCCGAGGTTCTGGCCCACGAGCGCGGCACCCGCGGTGCCGATCGCGGCGCCGGTCATGAACTGGATGGCCTCGATGCGGTTGGCGATGCCGACGATGGCCATCGAAGCCGGGCCGAAGCGCGACGCCGAGCGGGCGAAGGCGATGTACACCACCGAGAACAGCATGCCGATGAGAGCAGCCGGCATCCCCACGCGCGCCATGCCGGTAATCCGGACCGGCGGCCCCTCGGCGTGGCGTGCCAGCGGGAAGGCGCGGTGTCCGCGCGCCGCCGCCACCAGGTAGCCGGCGAGCATCGCCGTCTGCGCCGCCACCGTCGCCCACGCCGCCCCGGCCACGCCCATCGCCGGGATCGGTCCGAATCCGTAGATGAGGATCGGATCCAGCACGGCGTTGAGCGCCACCGCGCACAGATCGATCAGCAGCGGCGTGCGCGTGTCGCCCGACGATCGCATGATGCTCTCGCAGGTGAGCGCCATCATCGGGATCGGGGCGGCGACGAGCAGCACCGAGAGGTAGCGGTCGCCCTGTTCCAGCACGCCGGGCGAGGAGCCCATCAACCCGTAGATGTGCCGGGCGGCGAGCAGGCCGGCGGCGGTGCCGATCAGGCCCAGCAACGCCGACGCGCGCAGCCCCTTGAACGCGGCGACCCCTGCGCGCCGGCGATCGCCCGCGCCCAGCAGCTGGCTGACGTAGGCGGTGACGCCGATCGCGAAGATGTCGTTGAGCGAGTACACCCACCACATCACGAACACCGATGTGGTGACGGCGGCGGTCGCCTCGACGCCGAGGCCGCGCACCCAGAGCGCATCCACCCACTGGTACGAGACTCGCAGGCCGAAGGAGACGAACGCCGGGATCGCGAGTCGTCGCAGGGCCTGCGGGATGGGCTCGTGGACGCCGAGCGGGGGCGGCGCGGCGGCGGGCTGGCTCAGGGAGGACCTCCTAAGGTGTCGCGGACCTTCAGGCCCTCACTTCGCGTCCAGCTCTCTCAGGATCCCGAGCACCGGCCGGCCGATGGCGTCGAGGGCGATCCCGGCCAGATCGTTCTCGCCCGGCAGCTCGCCCAGCCACACCGGCCGCGCGTGACAGTCGCTGAAGAACGCCGCACGGTCTCCACCCGCGTAGCGGCGATGGGTGCGCTCCTTGCGGGCGCGTTCGAGCAACGACGGCACCGTCCAGCTGCCGAAGTGGCTCTTCCATTGCGTCTCGATCCGGTCGGCACGCTCGCGGTTCGACTGCGCGAGCTGCGGCGGCACCAGGCAGTAGTCCCCGCAATCGCCCTGCGCCTGGAAGTCGGTGAAGACCACGCGCGCGTAGGCTGTCGGGGCATCGCTCTGCACGGCGAGCGACGTCTCGTCGTCGACGTCCACCAACTCCAAGTCGTAGTGGACGGTGACCTCGCGCTCCCGCTCGACCGCGTGGAAGTCCTGCTCGACGTACCTCACCCGCTTCTCTCCCGAGGTGTCGCGATCCACGATCTTGCGGTAGATGGTCCCGTCGTACTCACGGCTGTTGGTACGCGAGCGGAGTCCGTAGACGCGCCCGGTCACGACCTCATCGACGCCCAGACGGCGGCCGATCCGCACGGCATCGTCCCGGTCGAGCTCGTCCAGCTCGGCGACCGTGATCCGCGCGTACACCTCCCCCGGATCCATCACCTGAGTGAACCGCAGATCGTCGTCGCGGATGTGCGGCGACACCTCCGCGTAGATCCGATCCGCCAGCGCGCGCGAGATGCCGGGAACGCCGGCCTGGTCCGCCAGCGGCAGGAATGCCACCCGGGACAGCGCCTGCGTGTAGGCTTCGTCGATCCGCCGGCCCACGTCGCGATAACCCGGTGCGTATGCGCCCACGGCGCGGAAGTCCGCCCACGCCAGCTTGGGCCGCCCCGACTCCAGCTCGCTCTCCGCCCGCGAGTAGAGGATGCCCGCCGCGCCCAGCCGCAGCGCCGTCTCGCGGTGCGCGAACGCCGTGTCGGCCGGGAGCACGGCGCCGTATCGCATGATCTCGCCGCGCAGCTCGCTCAGCGCGAGCACCTGCTGGGCCGCCGCCACGGTGTCCACCCCCGCGATGGTGGTGATCCGCGTCTTGCGATCCTCCACCAGGCGGCTGGACGCGGTGGCGAAAGCCTTCTTCGCGCGGGGATTCGAGGGTGACTTAGCCACCGCGGCGCGCGCTTGCTCGTACGCGCCACGCAGGTCACCGGCGGCGAGCGCGCGTTCGCTGCGCTGGCTGAGCTTGTTGGCGCTCGCGCACGAGAGCGCGAGCAGGGCGATGATGGACAGGAACCACACGCGGGCGATGCGCATGGCCGGGCAGTATAGCCATGCGAGGCGTGTGCCGCGACAGGGAGTCAGTCGCGGGGGTCAGGCCCTCTCATCGCCGGGCGGCGCCGAGCCACGCGAACTTGCGTTGCGCGATCAGGCCCGCGCTCTCCACCCGCGCGAGGTACACGCCCGCAGCGGCACCCCCGCCGTGTTCGTCGCGCCCGTCCCAGGCCACCCGGTGGATCCCGGCCAGCCGGGACTCGTCCACGAGCGTTCGCACCCGGCGACCGCGCACGTCGTAGAGCGCCAGCCGCACGTGGCCCGCCGTTCGCATCGCGAACTCGAGCGTCGCCGCGGGGCCCGCCGGGTTCGGCGTCATCTCGCTCAGCGCCAGCGCCGGCAGCGGCGCCGCGGTGGCGGGCTCCACCCCCACCACCGGGTCGTGGAGCGTGTCGCTGAACGCCACCACACCACACGCCCCGTAGGCGGAGACCATCATCGAGAACGACACCGGCGCGTGGTCCGGAGCGCCACCGCTCACCACCACGCGGAACGGATTGGCCGCGTTGCCGCGCAGCTCGGAGGGCGGGATGTCACCGAAGGCGGCCAGAGCGTCGGTGATGGTGACGTAGGGCGAGGTCGTCTGGAGGGTTCCCACCACGTCGCCGAGGCGGAACGGTCCGTCGTTCTGCAGCGTCACCTCGATGTCGGCGGTCTCGCCCAGCTCCAGCCGCCCGTCGCCATCCGATGGCGGGATGGTGTCGTGGATGACGTGCGAGAACACCAGCATCGGCTGATCGGTCGGCGCGGGTGTGGCCGCCAGGGCCTCGGGAGCGCGGATCCGGCCCGCGCCGTAGTCGTTGTCCTTCCCCGCGGGGCCCAGGTCCAGGGAGGTGGTCTCGAGGATCTGGTCCACCTGGTCCGAGGTGAGCTGGTAGTTCTTCGACAGGATCAATGCGGCGAGCCCGGCCACGTGCGGCGTCGCCATCGAGGTGCCCGAGTTGTAGCCGTATCCACCGCCCCAAAGTGTGGAGAGGACGTCCTGGCCCGGCGCCGACACGTCGGGCTTGATGAGGCCGACGTTGGGCGTGACGGGATCGCACATCGCCCAGTCACCGGGACCCGGCGGCTGGGTCCAGTCCACCGCTCCCGGGGTCGAGAAGTAGGTGACCTCGTCCTGCTGGTAGCCGGTGGCGCCCACGGTCGTCACCCCGCTCGCGGACCCGATCGCCGGTTGGTCGGGTGAGATCCAGGGCGGTGGCACGTCGCCGGGCGTGCGCGTCAGGTTTGGTGGGCGCTGCAGGCCGCGGTCGTTGCCGGCGGCCACACAGAGCGTCACGCCTGCGGCGGCGATTGCGTCGGCGGTGGACCGGTACATCGACCGGGACGTCGGGGACGGACACAGCCCGCCGAGCGACATGTTGAGCACCTGCGCCCCGTTCTCCACCGCGTACTCCATGCCGGCGATGATGTTCGCGGTGTTGCCCGAACCGCTGGCGCTGAGCACCTTGACCGCCATCAGCCGCGCTTCGGGCGCCACGCCGGTGAGGGTGCCGCCCGTGCCGTCGCCGGCGACCGAGCCGCCGACGTGGGTCCCGTGCCCATTGTCGTCCATCGGCGTGCCGTCGTCGTTCCGAGTGTCGTATCCGTGCACGTCGTCCACGAACCCGTTGCCGTCGTCGTCGATCCCGTTCGCCGGCACCTCGCCGGCGTTGGTCCAGATGCGGCTGGCGAGGTCGGGATGCGTCCAGTCGATACCCGTGTCGATGATGGCGACCAGCACGCACGCGCCGCGGTAGCCCTGCGCCCACACGGTCGGCGCGCCGATCCACGTCACGCTCCAGACCGGCGTGGGTGGCGCGGCCACAGCGGAGCTGCCCACGAGGCGCTTCACCGGTGCAGCCCGAACGGACCACGGGGCGGCGGGCAGGCCGTCCGGCGTCGGCTCCGCCTCGTCGGCCAGGAGCATCGGGCGCTCGGGGTCGTAGACCACCGCTTCGATGTCGTCGCGGGTCGCGAGGCGGTCCAGCTCGACGGGAGCGATGCGCGCCGCCACCACGTTCGCGGACCACAACGATCGGATGCCACCGGCGAGGCCGTCACGCTGCGCGGCCAGCAGCTCGGCGAGGACTCCCGCCTGTGTGCGACCGGCCGCGGCACGCAGCGTCTCGACCACGCGCTGCCTGCGTTCGGCTGTGGCGAGGCCGGTGACGTCGCTCTTGAGGGCGCCCTTGTCGCGTCGCTCCTTCATGCGGATCAGCACCGGCAGCCGCTCGCCGGGCCGCGCGGCCGCCTTCGCCGCGAGCAGAGGTGCTTCGACCGCGACCGGCGTCGCCAGCCCTCCCGACCGCGACGCGGCGGCCAGCGCTGCCGAGGGCGCGGGTGGCGCGAGGCAGCCGGCGAGATCGTAGTAGGCGCCGACGGCGCCGGGAGGCGTCGTGCGCGCGTCGGTCCAGATCACGTGGGCGCTGCCGCGCGTGTCGGTCGCGATCGACGGGTCGGTCGGCACCGCCGCCGGATCCGAGACCGGAACCGGCGCCGCCCACACCCCTGTCATCCAGTCCAGGCGGCTCTCGACCACCGCGCCGCCGCTCAGCATGGCCAGCTGCAGGTCGCACAGCCCGTCCACCGCGAGGCTCGGGCTCTGCCCGCTGAGCCCGCTCGCGACCGGCGGTGAGAACGCGGTGGTCTCCGCCACGCCGAAGGTCATGTCGCCGTGACGGTGGATGATCGTCCCCGCACCCGGGTCGGCCCACGCCACGTTCACCTCGTAGCAGCGCGCGGCGATCGTCGGCGGCGCCACCCCGCCGCCCAGGCTGATCGCGGCGCCGAGCTCGTTCGTGCCCTGCGGGAACCGATGACGGATCGCCCGGTAGCGCACCGTGCCCGTGACGTGATCCGCCCACGCGACGTGGCCGATGCAGCCGACCCCGGACACTCGTGGTTGCGCGGCGACCGTGGGCGCCAGCGCTCCAGGGGCCGGGTCGATCCCCGCGACGTAGTGGGTGAGGAGCATCACTCCGGGCCAGGAAGCGCTCGGCCCATCGAAGATTTGGTAGGCGATGTTGTAGACATGTTCACCGGACCCATTGATGGGCCCCTCGGCCCAGAACACCCAGACGTCGCCGACATTGTCGGCGGCGATCGTGGGGTCGCGCATGTCATAGTACGGATCGAGTTGGCTCTGGAGGAACACGTCGGGCCCCCAGGCCCCCGCCGCGTCGCGCTTCTTGTAGTAGAGGTAGTGCCGATCTCCGGGGACCGAGTGCACCCACACCACGTGCACCTGCCCTTCGCGATCCGTGGCGATCGCGACGTAGCGCGTGTGCGCCGTCGCGATGTCGGGCAACCGCACCTCGGGACCCCAGACGCCCAGCGCCAGGTCGTAGCGCCGGTAATAGGGCGCCACGTCGCCGAGCGGGCCGTTGCGGGTGTCGAAGTAGACGACGTGCACGTTCCCCTCGTCGTCGGTCGCCACCGACCAGCCGTTGCCGCGGGCGACCTGGCTGACGACGGAGGGCGGGCTGGTGAGGCGGAAGTCCGGCCCGAATTGGGCGCGTGCCGGGAGCGCCGGGGTGGCGAGGGCCAGGGCCACCAGCAGCCATGCAGCGCAGGTCGGCGCGAAGCTGTGTGGGCTGGGTGCGCGCATGGGGGGATCCTTCGCCGGAGTCGAGCGGGGCCGCCGGGGACTACCGAGCCGGTGGCCGCAGGGAGAAAGCATACCATCCACGGCCGGACCTCGGACATGACGACGAGGGCCACACAGGCGTCGTCGCGGCGCGTCCCCTACCCCGCGGCGGGCTCCGATGGGATGGGTTCCGGGGTCGGCTCCGGTCGCGAGAACGCGGCGCGCGACATGTGCCCCGCGTGCAGGTCCATGAGCGCGTGGATCACCATGCAGGCGAGCAGCGAGCCCGTCAGCAGGTAGATGACGCACATGAACAGGCCGACCGCTGTCGTGAGCGCGATGCCACGTGGCCCCTGATAGGCATGGCCGAAGCCGAATACGACGCTGGCGAGCAGGGCGGCCGGCAGCACCGCCATCCAGGTGGAGAGGTACCAGATCAGATAGCCGCGGTAGAGCAGCTCTTCGCAGAACCCGGCGGTGAGCGCGAGGCGGTTGAACCAGCGCACCTCTTCGTCACTGCTGGGAAGCATCCGCTGGATATTGCTCATCTGCCGGCGCAGCCGGGCCATCGCCTCGTCGTCTTCGAGGGTCTTGCGTCGATGCGTCAGGACGTAGACGACGATCACAGTGAAGCCGAGCGCGACGCCGAGAAGTCCCCACGTCAGCCGCGGCACCACGCCGAGCGCCGCCCACGGCCGCCGCTGCCACGCCCAGAGCACGAGCGCGATCGCGGTGAGCACACACTGGAGGGTGATGCCCTGTCGGTAGAGCCACAGTCGCACCCGCGGCACGTCCTCGGGCTCGGCGACGGTGAGTTTGCGGTAGCCGAAGAACGCCGCCCGGATCGGGAAGAGCACGGCGAGGACGAAGGCGAAGATGTGGTCGAGCGCGATCGGCACGGGCGCACGATACAACATGGCGGCCGACACCGGCCGCGAGCCCGGGCGAGCCGGCGTCAGCTCGCGGATCGGACGCTATGGCCCCGCGCGGAGCCTCTGGTCGATATCGCGCAGTCGCGCATCGTGCGGGTCGACCGCAAGTCCCGCCGCCACGGCGCGGCGTGCCTCGTCCCGCCGGCCCGTCACCTCGTAGGTCGCGGCCAGCAGGTAGTGGGCGCCGGTGAGGTACGGATTGAGGTCGCGTGCGCGGCCGAAGTGCTCGATCGCATCGTCGAACGTGCCGCGCGTGCTGGCGATGATCCCCAGCAACAGCTCCGCCTGGTAGGGCTCTCCCGCTCCGAGCCGCCACACCAGCTGCGCCTCGCGCTGGTCGAGTGCGGCGCGCAACGCCCGCTCGGCCGCCTCGGGCTGGCCCAGCTGCACGAGGACGTTGCCATGGCGGAAGAGCAGATCCGGGTCGTCGGGCTCGAGGGCGAGCGCCTGGCGCACCAGCGCTTCGGAGCGAACGAAGTCGCGCGCCTCGAACGCGGCCTCGCTCTGGATCGTCAGCAGGCTCGCCCGTGGGGCGGCCTCCCTGCCTGCCCGGATGCGCGCGATCTCCGCGCGCAGCGCCTCCGCCTCGAGCGCGGCGCCCGCCGAGGCCAGCGCCGGAGCCAGCTCAATCATGCGCTCCAGCTCGCGTCGTCGCGTGATCCCCGTGGCGAGCGCAGTAAGGGTGCTCGCGAGCGGCAGCTTCGGGTCGTAGCGCCGCAGATGGAGCGCCGCGAGCCGCGGCGTATTCCACGCGTCGGCACCGCCGCGCCGCAAGAGATCGAGCGGTGCCCTGAACTCCACCAGCCCGTTGTCGTCCGTGTTGGGCAGCCAGTCACGCGGCGCCACCGCTTCGATGGGACCCAGGTAGAGCGCCAGGAGGTCCGAAGGAGCGACGAACCCGACGCGGACGAGATCGGCACGCACCCGGGGATCGGCGAACGCCCGCTCGAAGCGAGCGCGGGTCGGGAACGCGCCCTTCTCCTTCCACACCACCAGGAAATCCAGGTTCTGCTTGTACACCTCGGCCTTGGGGAACACGTCGCCGAGCGTGCCCAGCAACGAGGCGAGCGTCTCGCGCGACATGTCGTAGCCGTGGAGCCACTGGCAGAAGAGCCCGCCGGGCGCCAATCGGCTCCTCACCAGACGGTAGAACTCGGCGGTGAACAGGTTGTTGATGCCGGCGATCCACGGGTTCGAAGGCTCCGAGACGATGACATCGTAGCTCGTACGCGTGTAGGTGAGATGCGTACGCCCGTCCTCGTAGTGGATGACGCGGCGCGGGTCCACGCTGTCCTGTCCGTTCAGGTCGGCGAAGAAGCGCCCGGCGCGCACCACCGCGGGCTCCAGTTCGACCGTCTCGACGCGCTCGACCGGATGGGTGAGCACCGAGTGCGTCGTGATGCCCGAGCCGTAGCCGATCACCAGCGCACGGTGCACCGAGTCGGCGAGGATCATCGGCAGCTGCCCGAGCAGCACCTCGGTGGGATCGCCGCTGCTCGCGTCCACCTTGCCGTTGATGGTGAGCTGCCGCTGCTCCCACCGGCTCAGCACCGCCACCGTGGCGGCGCGGCCCTCCTCGATCGACAGCATGCGGAGCGCGTCGACCTGTCGTCGTGAGACTTCCTGGAGCGAGGGCGGCGGGCCGGTGCCGCGGTCGATGTCACGCAGCATGCTCACGACGCCGTAGTTCAGGCGATAGAGATCGGCAGGCGGCGAGGCGAGCCGCACGCCGGTGCCGAGGAGCGCGATGACCAGCGCCACGGCGACCCGCGCACCCCATCCGCCCGGCGCCAGGAACGCCAGCACGATGCCGAGCGCCACGTGCGTCCACGCCGCGGCCGCGAGCGTCGGGAGCGACCCGAGCGTCGGCAGCAGGAACAGTCCGGCGCCCGCCGCACCCAGCACGGTACCGGCCGTGTTGGCGGCGTACGCCCGGCCGATCGCATGGCCGCCACTCTCCCCCTCCCGATGGATGACGCGAGCGGCGAGCGGGAACACGGCGCCGAGCAGGAGCGCCGCGGGCAGAAGCACGAGTGCGGCCAGTCCCAGCTCGCCGGTGAGGATGGCGCGCGGATCGCGATTGTGCAGCGTCAGCAGGTCGCGAAGCATCCCCGGAATCTTGTTGAGCAGCATGGTGCCGGCGAGTGCCGCGACGCCCGTAAGCCCGAGTGCCGCGGCCAGGGCCAGCAG
>JBGPXY010000036.1:0-17383 GCA_041492985.1 Candidatus Eiseniibacteriota bacterium | reverse complement strand
CGCGTGCGGGTGCTGATCTCCTACGGGTCGGCCTGGTTCCCCTGGTACATGCGCCGGCTCGCCGAGCGCCCCGCGAACCTGTGGTTCGTGGTGAAGAACATCTTCGGAGGGTAGAGCCCATGCGCCCCACCCCGGGACACCTGCTGCTCACCGCGGTGGTCGTCGTCGCCACGTTCGCCGCTCGAGGATCCGCCCAGTCGATCCCGGCGCGCGAGGGCGACTTCATCGTGCGCGACTTCCGGTTCGGCACGGGGGAGACCCTGTCCGAGCTGCGACTCCACTACCTGACGCTCGGGAGCCCCTCGCGGGACGCGAGCGGCCACGTCACCAACGCGATCCTGATCCTGCACGGCACCGGTGGCACCGGCCGCCAGTTCATGGCGCCGCAGTTCGCGGGGGTGCTGTACGGACCCGGGGCGCTGCTCGACACGACGCGCTACTACCTCGTCCTCCCGGATGGCATCGGCCATGGCCATTCGAGCAAGCCGAGCGACGGTCTGCACATGCGCTTCCCGCGCTACGACTACGACGACATGGTCGCGGCGCACTACCGTCTGCTGAATGAACACCTGGGGATCGCGCACCTCCGGCTGGTGATGGGTACGTCGATGGGAGGGATGCACACCTGGGTGTGGGGCGAGAGGTATCCGGACTTCATGGACGCGCTCATGCCGCTCGCCTGCCAGCCGGTGGCGATCGTCGGGCGCAATCGCGTGTGGCGCCAGATGGTGATGGATGCCATCCGCGCCGATCCGGACTGGAAGGGCGGCGAGTACCTGGCGCTGCCGCGCTCCGGCCTTCGCACCGCGCTCGACCTGCTGTTGATCGCCGGCAGCGCGCCGCTCCAGATGCAGAAGAACCTCGCCAGCCGGGACTCGGCCGATCGGTATCTGCGCACCTACGTCGACACGCGCATGAACACCACGGATGCGAACGACCTCATCTATCAGGTGGATGCGTCACGGAACTACGACCCCTCGCCGAAGCTGGAGAGCATCCAGGCCCCGGTCATGTTCGTGAATTCGGCCGACGACTTCATCAACCCCCCGGAGCTCGGGATCGCCGAGCGGGAGATCGCGCGGGTGAAGCGGGGCCAGTTCGTGCTGCTGCCGGTGAGCGACCAGACACGGGGCCACGGAACGCACACCTGGGCGGCCGTGTGGCAGCAGTACCTGGCGGAGCTGCTGAAGTCATCGCAGCGATAGTCCGCCCGGCTGGGCGGACAGCCCGCCGGCCGCTTCAGCTTCCGCCGTGGTGAGCGGCTTCGTTCCGTCCGCGCCGCTGTTCGTGATTGCGCTCGCCTCCCGACTGGCATTTGCCCGGCAACGAGAGTAGAACGTAGCGATGCGAATCCTCGTGGTCGAAGACAGCACGCCGACGCGGGAGTTGATCGCACGCTCGCTCGCGACCGCCGGGTTCGAGGTGACGTTTGCGTCTCGAATCGCCACCGCGCGCCGCCACGTCTCAGACCACGTGTTCGATGTCATCGTGCTCGACATCATGCTCCCGGACGGGAGCGGTCTCGATCTGTGCCGCGCGTTGCGCGCGGGCGGCGTCCTCACGCCGATCCTGTTCCTGACCGCCCGCGGCGATGTCGAAGATCGTATCGCCGGGCTGGACGCCGGCGGGGACGACTACCTCAAGAAGCCGTTCGCGCTGGCGGAACTTCAAGCTCGACTGCGGGCGCTCGGGCGGAGACAGGGCCTGACACCGCCGGCGAGGCTCGAGAGCGCAGGGACGCTCATCGATTTCACCGCGCGGAAGCTTGTCAGGGAGGGCGCGGAAGTCCCCTTGACCGCCCGGGAGTGGGGCATGCTCGAGCTGCTGGCGAGTCGCCCGGGCCGGGTCGTCTCCCGTGAGGAGCTGCTGGAAGCCCTGTGGGGAGAGTTGAGCCCGGAGGCCTCGGCGAGTCTGGATGTCATCATGAGCCGCTTACGGCGCAAGCTGGGGGACGCCCCGGAGCGTTGGCGTGTGACCACCGTGCGCGGAGAAGGCTATCGCTTCGAGACGAGCCGATGATCCCTCGATCGCTCGAGTCCCGGCTCACGCTCCAGCAACAGGGACTGGCCGTCCTCGTGGTCGCTGCATTCGCAGTGTCCGCGCTGTGGATCACACGCGCGACGCTGTACCGCGAGGAGACCCACACCCTGGAGAGTACGGCGGCCCGCATCGCCTTGAGCCTCGATATCGAACTCGCCGAAGCGCACGATCTTGGGCGCGCGATCGACGCGGTCTTGCGCGAGGAGGACGTCGAGGGACTTCGCATCACGATCGAGGATCCCCGCGGGCGCCCGCTTGCGACCAGCCCTGCACAGCGGGCGACCGTGACGCAGGCACGCCACGGCGAGATCCATCGCGCCCGGGCGAGAGCCAGGTCGGGCGCATGGGTCGAGGTGGCGATGAGCGACCGCGTACGCAAAGCGAGCCTCGCAGCGCTCGCGCGCGCGCTACTGATGGCTGCAGCCCCGCTGCTCCTGCTGACCTTCGCTCTCAACCGATGGACCACGCGGCGTGCGCTAAGACCGCTGGAAGACATGACCCAACGGGCAGGCGCCATCGCGCTCGACGCCGGAGCTCACACGCTCGGCGGCGCCGGCGGCCTTGCCGAGTTGGAGCGCATGCGCGTGGCGTTCGACCGTCTTCTCGACCGACTGAACGAACAGCTTCGCGCTGAACGACAGTTCGCCTCCGACGCTTCGCACGAGCTCAGGACTCCGCTGACGGTGTTGACGGGCGAGATCGAGCTGGCGCGGGCCGAGGCGAACCTTTCACCTGATACTCGCGCAGGCCTTGAGCGTGCGGCCGAACAGGTCCGCACGATGCGGGAGCTGGTGGAAGCGCTGATGCTGTTGCGCCGGGCGAGCGAGGGATCGCTCCTGGGACGCCAGAGTTTCGAAGTGGTAGATCTTTCGGATGTCGTTGACGCGGCGAAGCGTGAGGGGGCGGTCCGCCACCCGGACCGCGATGATGACATCGGCGTACGTGCGGAACTGGACGTCCTCGTATCCGGCCACCCGGTGCTGCTCGAGGCGGGCGTGCGCAATCTGCTCGACAACGCGCTCAAGTTCACGAGCGCGGGCACCCGGGTGCGTGTCACGGTGGCTCAAGACGGGGCGTGGGCCAGCCTGTGCGTGGAAGATGGTGGCCGCGGCATCGATGAGGCGGACCGGGAGCGCGTCTTCGACCCATTCTTCCGCGGCACCGAAGCCCGTGCCGGGAGCCCTGGACACGGACTCGGGCTGCCCATCCTGCGTCGCGTGGCCCGTGTCCACGGCGGCGATGTCACCGTGGAGCGATCGTCTCTGGGCGGCGCCCGCCTCACGCTGAAGCTGCCGCGGTGGCGGGCGGCGGCCGACGGTTCAGGTGCCGTTTAGGCGTTGGGCCGATGTTCGCGCTTCCTTGACGCTGCCGACGCTCGGCCGGGGTATGGAGCACGTCCGTTCGTGCGCCCGCGCGCTCTCAACGATCGCCCAGGTCGCAGATCTCTCGAGGAGGACTCCGTGCCAGGACGTTTCGTGATGTTGATCGCCGTGTCCAGCGTGCTCTCGACGGCTGGAGCCGCGACTGCAGGCCAGCCGTTGGAAACCGAAACGACCCGACTGCTCCGTGCCCACCGGTTCGAAGTCGAGACCGGCTTCGAGCATCAACGGGCCACCGATGGCACTGAGACGGCGATCCCGATCGCACTTGGGTACGGCATCACCGATCGACTCGAGTTGCTGGTGGAGCCAATCCTCCTCGATCGCGTTCGGGATAGGGGCCTTCGAGGGGTGGGCGGCATCGGTGATCTCGAGCTGACGCTGACCTCGCAACTCTACGGGGGTACGGGTGGTCACTCCGGCTTCGCCGTGGCCGGTGAGGTCAAATTACCCACGGCGCGAAATCGCCGCATCGGCTCTGGACGAACGGATTTCACGCTCTGGTCCATCGCAAGCCATGAGGCGGGGCCGTGGGACACGCACGTCAACCTTGGCTACACGCTGATGGGACGGCCGCCGGGCGTGACCGTGAACAACGTGTTCAACTACGGCGTCGCTGAGGAGTATCGCATGAGCCCGAGCTGGGAGCTTCTGGGTGAGGTGTTCGGAAACTCGTCAGCCTTGGCGGAAGCCGCTGATCAAGCGGGTGGATCCGGCGAGAGCGTGCTCACACCGGAGATAGGCGGTGCGGAGACGGTCGCTGCCCTTGGTGTGCGCCTTCACGCCGCGAACGCACTGACGTATTCCTTGGGAATCAGCTATGACAGCAAGCAGGCGCTGCTCGTGCATCCCGGTCTGTCTTTCAGGTTCTGAGGATCCAGCGATCCCGATGACTCGCAGGACCACACCATCTCACCCAGGGAGAATCGTCCCATGACACGCTCGCCGCGCACCTCTGCGATCGCCGCCGCCTTCCTGCTCCTGGCCTTCCATGCTCCAGGGCAGGCGTCCGAGAAATCCGTCAAGATGGCGAATCTGCCCAAGCCGGTGCAGACGACGATGCTGGAGCAGTCGAAGGGAGCCAGGATCCTCGGCACATCCTCCGAGGTGGAGGGCGGTAAGACGATGTACGAGCTCGAGACCATGATGAACGGCCACCACCGCGACCTGTTGATCGATGGTTCCGGCAACGTGGTGGAGATCGAGGTCGGGCTCGACTTGGCGAGTCTTCCGGCAATCCTCCGGGCCGGCATCCAGCAGCAGGCCCCGAAGGGTAGGGCGACCAGCGTCGAGTCCCTGGCCAAGGGCGACGGGATCGTCTATGCGTACGAGGTCCACGTCACGACGGCCGGCAAGAAGCGCAGCTTCCAGCTGATGCCGGACGGCAAGCTCCGCCCGAAGGGCGACGACTGAGGCCGCGGACGGATGTCGTGCGGTCTAGCGCGCGGCCACCGCGACCTTCGAGGCCGCGTGCTCCGAACCGGCCGGCGACGCCGGACTGCCATTTCGCCACGCCACGATTCTGCAGCCCTGTCTCCACCACCACGATCGCCTTTCGAACGTCTCCACGCGTGACGACGGCATGTTCACGAAATGTCCATCCAGGATGCTGGCCGCACGAATGGTGTAACTGACCACGCAGTAGGTTCCAAGACTCGAGAGACGCCGGATGGCTTGAGCGACATCCTTGACGTAATAAAGTGTCTCCGCACACACGACCAGATCGAATCTCCGATCGCAACGGAACTCTTCGAGGCTCGAGTGAATGAATGTGGCGTTCGTGCAACGCTCCCTGGCGCGCGCCAGCGCCGTGGGACTCACATCGATGGCCACGACATCGTTCGAGATCTGGCTCAAGCGAGAAGTGAAGACTCCTTCGGCGCAACCGATTTCGAGGATGCGCTCGTGCGGATACTGCTGAACGGTCTCGAACAGCGACACCAGACGCTCCCGCTCATAGGCAGAGGTCTCGAAGTGCCACGGGTCTCGTGACCATCGGAACAGGTGTTCAAGCTCGTCGTAGTTGTCGGGAAAGTAGTGCGCGCGATGGAAGGCTTCGCGCCGCAGCGCCTTCCACAGCAGCGAAAGCTTCGGCTGCAGGATGTGTTTCATCATGGCAGAGTGAGACCTATGCCCTCATGAGAGATGAACGGAGCGGCTTCCGCGCCGGCCTCGGCAGTCGCCAGCGTGGGATTCGTCGACAAGGCTTCGTCAAGCCCGGTGCAGCAGGCTCCGGGAGACCGGGATTATCTCACGTTCGAAGCGAAGCGCCCGCGCCCCGCGATGCCCGCGTCGCCTCGTCCGGTGCTAGCATGCCCCGATGACCCGTGCCTCTCGAGTTCGAACCAGGGCACGCCGCAGGCCGCGCCCCCACCCGGACGGAAACTGAGAATGCCGCCAACCACCGACTCGACCATCCAACAGACCCCGCACATCGTGACCGAGATCCCAGGCCCCAAGAGCCGCAGCATGGTAGCCGCCGAGGCGCGCTTCCTCGCGCCGGGGATTCAATCCATCGCCACCCTCTCCGGGCTCGCGGTCCGGCGCGCCGAAGGCTCCATCATCGAGGACGTGGACGGAAACCGCTATCTCGATCTTGCCGCGGGCATCTGCGTGAACGCCCTCGGGCACGCCCACCCGCGATACCGGCAGATCCTGAAGGATCAGATCGACGAAGTGACGGTGGGCTCGTTCACCACCTCACGAAGGGCCCAGGCGCTCGAGAAGATCGCGAGCCATACCCCTCACGGTCTGGACAAGATCCAGTTCTACTCGGGCGGCACCGAGGCCGTCGAGGCCGCCATGCGTCTCGCCAAGTCGTACACCAAGAAGTATGAGTTCCTCTCGTTCTGGGGAGGCTTCCACGGCAAGACCGCCGGCACGCTTTCGCTGATCGGAGACGGGACCAAGAACGGCCTCGGGCCCTCGATGCCTGGGACCTATCTCACGCCCTACGCCGACTGCTACCGGTGTCCGCTGGGCCTCGAGTACCCCTCGTGCGGGATCGAGTGCGCCCAGTTCGCGCGCAAGGTCATCAAGAATTCGACCACCGGCGCGCTGGCCGCGATCCTGATGGAGCCGGTCCAGGGTACCGCGGGCAACGTCGTACCGCCGCCCGAGTTCATGCCGATCGTGCGTGAGATCGCGAAGGAGAACGACGCGCTGCTGATCAGCGACGAGATGATCACCGGCTTCGGGCGCACCGGCCGCTGGTTCGGCTGCGAGCACACCGCCACCACCCCCGACATCATGACGGTGGGGAAGGGCCTGGGTTCGGGCTTCCCGGTCTCGGGTCTGGTCTCGACCGCCGAGATCACGAGGGCCGCCCCGTGGGGTAATCCGTCGGGCTCGAGCTCGAGCTACGGCGCCAATCCGATGGCGGGTGCGGCAACGCTGGCCTCAGTGACCGTGATCGAGGAGGAGCACCTGGTCGAGAACGCCGCGCGCGTCGGCGAGTGGATGCTGGGCCGCTTCCGCGAGATGCAGGAGCGCCATGAGTTCATCGGGCACGTGCAGGGCCGGGGGTTGCTCATCGGGGTGGAGCTGGTGAAGGACCGGCGCACCCGGGAACCGCTCGACAAGAAGGTCTGTGTGCGCCTGTTCCAGGAGTGCCTCAAACGCGGGCTGGTGAGCATGGTCTACAATCCCCACTTCCGCGTGAATCCCGCCCTCATCATCGATCGTGCGACCGCGGAGACGGCACTCGGGATCCTCGACGAGGTGTTCACGATGGTCGGCCGCGAGGGAAGTTGGAGGTGAAGCTGCGAGGGGCGCTGCTGGGCGCGGGCAACATCGCGCTCCGCGGTCACGCTCCGCAGTGGATCGGCGACTCGGGCCTCGCAGACGAGGTCGAGATCGTGGCGGTGGCCGACCTGTCGCCGGAGAACCTCGAGGCGGCCCGCCGGGTGTTTCCGCGGGCACGGCCCTACGCGCATGCCGAGGACCTCCTGGCCGCTGAGACGCTCGACTTCTGCGACATCTGCACCCCACCCTCCACCCATCGGGCGCTGGCGGAGCTCGCCACCGCGCGCGGCGTGAACTTGCTCTGCGAGAAGCCCATCGCCCACACGCTCGACGATGCGCTCGACATCGAGCGCGCGGTCCGGGGTGCAGGCGTGGTGTTTCAACCTTGCCACCAGTACCACTTCTCGCCGCAGTGGCAGGCCGTGCGAGACCTGCTGCCGCGCATCGGCCACATCTATCTGGTCGAGTACCACGTGCACCGGCTGGCGGCGAACGAGGGAAACCAGAATTGGGATCCCGGCTGGCGCACCGATCGCTCTCAGGCCGGAGGCGGCATCCTGGTCGACCACGGCGCGCACATCTTCTACCAGCTGCGAGCCGTACTGGGCGAGCCGCGCACGGTGCAGGCGACGGTCCGCACGCTGCTGCATCGGGGCTACGAGGTGGAAGACACGGCCCTCGTCACCCTGGAGTTCGCCGATCGCCTGGCCCAGGTGAGCCTCACCTGGGCGGCGCGCAGCCGGGAGATCCTGTTCCGCTTCGTCGGTGAGCGCGGGGAGATTATCGGCGACGAGGAGCACGTCACCGTACGAGCCGAGAAGGTCGAGGAGATCGCCATGCCCAACGGCATGAGCGGCAATTCCTCGCACTCGGAGTGGTACCTGCCGCTGCTGCGGGACTTCACGAAGCGGGTGCGCCGCAAGGATTCCGGCACCGCGCCGCTCGAGGAGGCGCTCTACGTCACCCGCCTCATCTCGCGGGCCTACGAATCCTGCCGCGAGGGACGCGCATTGCCGCTCATCGAGAGCAACGGCAACGGTCATGCGGCGGCGCCGACCGTCGAGGGGGCGGTCCGGCTGATCCACGCTCAGACCGTCCGGGCGAGCACCGTGGCCAACACGATCGCCCCCGAGCGAACTCGCGGGCGCGACCGGGCGATCCGGATCGGCGCATTCGCCCTGCTCGTCGCCGCGCTGCTGTGGACCTTCCACGACGTGCGCTTCGACGCGCTCGGGACCGCGATGGGTCGGACCAGTCTGGTCTGGGTCGCGCTCGCGGCCTCGCTCAACCTGGTATCGCTCGGCTTCGCCGCGGCGCGTTGGCGCGCCTTGGTGCGCCCGCTCGCGCGCACGGTCGGGCTCAGCCAGGCATTCAAGGCCATGATGGTGGGCTACACCGTCTCGATGGTGGTGCCCGCGCGCGCCGGTGAGCTGGCGCGCGCGCACTATCTCGGCGTCCGCACCGGACTCTCCCGCGCCTCTCTCCTGGGCACCATCGTGCTCGACCACCTGGTCAACGCGGTGGGGCTGCTCGCGGGCCTGGCGGTGATGCCCTTCTTCATCGACATCCCGGGATGGTTGCGCTCGGGCTCCTGGGTCGCGCTGGCCTTGTTCGCGGTGGGGGTCACCGCCGTCGCCGCGCTGCGGCCGGTCGAAAGGGACGATCCCGACCCCTCGCCGCACGGCACACCGGCTCCTCGGCTCGGCCGCCTCCTCGGAAAGCTCCAGCACGGTCTCACCGGCGCCCGTCAGCCGCGCGCGCTGGCGCTCGCTTTCGGCGTCTCGTTGGTGGCCTGGACGCTCGAAGTGGGCGTCGTGCTGCTGACCTTGCGCGCGATCGGGCTCAGCCTCCCGGTGCCCGCGGCATTCCTGGTGCTGGCGGCCGTGAATCTGGCGCTCGCTTTCCCGGTGGCGCCTCCCGGGAACTTCGGCACGCTCGAGTTGGGTGCGACGCTGGCGCTGGTGCAGTTCGGCGTGGCCAAGGAGCGTGCGCTGGCGTTCGCCATTCTCTACCACCTGCTGCAGGTCGTCCCGATCGCCGTGATGGGCGTTCTGTTCGCGAGCCGCGGCGGCCTGGCGCGCACGTTCCGACAGTCCAAGACGTGAGGCCGATCCCCCGATGGCGCTGATCCCCCGGTCGCTCTTGTTCTTGTTCAGCGTGCTCGGCGCCTTGTTCCTCTCGATGGGCTTTTACGCCGCAGCGGGTCCGCGGCCCGATGCCGACCAGCGCGCCAAGGGCGGCCAGCTGTTCGGCGGCGCCGGCGATTTCGTGCTGCACTGGTTCATGTGGGTTCTCACGCCGGTCGAACGCCTCTCGCTGTCGCTCCGCCTCACGCCGGATGCCTTCAACTACATCGGCCTGCTGCTCGGACTCTCGAGCGGCGTCCTGATCGCGACCGGCCACCTTGTGGGAGGGGGCTGGGCGATCGCCTTGTGTGGCGTGGCCGACATCATGGACGGACGCATCGCACGATCCACCGGCGTGGCCTCGGACTACGGCGACTTCATCGACAGCACCTTCGACCGCTTCGTCGAGGCGGCGGCATTCCTGGGCTTCGCGTACTACCTGCGCCAAGACCCGTGGGGCCCTCTGCTCGCGGGCGCCGCATTGGGCGGCTCGCAGATCGTGAGCTACACGCGCGCGCGCGGCGAGGTGCTGGGCGTCAAGTGCACCGGCGGGCTGATGCAGCGCGGCGAGCGCCTGGTGCTCACCTGCCTGGTGTGTCTGCTGGCCCCCGGGCTCGGGGTCCTCCTGCACGTGACGCCCGGGCTGCTGGTGCGCTGGGTGTTGGGCCTGATCGCCGCCGGCACGGCGATCACGGCCGTGCATCGCACCATCTGGATCGCTCGAAGGCTGCGCGAGCCTGCAGGAGGATCGCATGCTCGATGAGGACCGTGCGCGTGGACCCGGGAGGGAATGAGCATCGTGTGGGCCGTCCTGCTGGTCGTCACACTGGTCGGATCGGCGCCCCCCTCGGCGACCTTGGAGCCTCGGATTCGCGCCGAGGATGTTCGCTCCGACACACTGAGCCTTCAGCGCTGTGTCGCCCTGGCACGCGAGCGAGCCCCGGCCGTGGTGATCGCTCGTCGCCGGCAGTGGGCGGCCTCCATGGATTCGGCGGCGACCGCGCTCAACCGCCGCCCCGAGCTGTCGCTGCGAGCGGGGGCGATGGTGGCGCCCAGAGGCTTCTACGATCCGGTGATCACGAACCTCGGCGAGTATGAGGTCAAGGCCGCACTCGACTGGCCGCTCGCCGATGCCGGCGGGCGGGCGCGCGCGCGAGCCCGCGGCGCCCTCCAGCTTGCGGCCGCACGGTCGCACGCGTCGATCGAGACGCGCGACGCGGGACTCCAGGCCGCGCAGCTCGCCCTCCGCCTGCTACGGCTCGGTGAGGCCGATGCCGCGCAGCGACAGAGCCTCGACTGGCTCGCGGGGCTCGCCTCGCTCGTGCGGAGCGGCGTCGCCAGCGGGACTCGCAGCCCGACCGATTCCATCCGGGTGGCGCTCGAGCGCGACGCGGTCGAGGCGGCGCTCGAAGACACGCATCTCGAGACCCTGGGCGCCACGCTCGAGCTGCGCGCATGGCTCGGACTGGATGGCGATGGCCCACTCGCCATCCGCGAAACCGGCGAACCACCGCAGAGCGGCCCGGAGCCGACCGACTCCCTGCGGCTGGTTGCCACGCTCGAACACCAGCCCGAGCTCGAGTTGGCACGCATCGCCGAGCTCGAGAGCCGCCTCGACCTGGAGGAGATCCGCCGCCTGGGGGCTCCGAGCCTGGACCTGAGCCTCGACGCGGGGCTGATGGGGGCGGACCTCACCCGTCTGACACCCGAGACGCTGGTCCTCCAGGATCCGCAGGCGACGTTCGGGGATCGGTTGCGCCAGGACCTCGGGGCATCGGTATCGTTGCACGTGCGGCTCCCGGTCCTCGATCGCGCACGACCGCGGCGTCTTCGGTCGCGCGCGGGTGCACAGGAGGCGTCGGCGCTCGAGAGTCGCGCCACCGCCGCGGCCGGGGAGCGGCGGGCGAGGATGCTGCTCGCCGAATGGCGCTCCGCCTCGCGGCGTCTCAACGCGTCCCAGATCGTCTACGAACGCGCGGAGCGAAACCTGCTCAAGGTGAAGAGCCTGTACAGCGGCGGCGCGACGACGCTGCTGGATCTGCTCGACGCCCGCAGGGTGTTCGAGGAGGCACGCGACCGTCGCGCCGACGCGCGGATGGCCGTTCGCTGGGCACGGTTCCAGGTCGAGGATCGACGATGATGACGAACAGAAGGCCGGTGGTGATGACGTTTGGAGCGATCGGGCTGGTTCTGGCAGCGGTCGGCTGTGGACGGGGATCGTCGCCTGCCGCAGACGACGAGAATGCCGCCCCTTCGGTGGCCGTTCAAGCCGAACGCATCGCATGGCGCACCTTCCCCAGCCGGGTGGAAGCGCCCGGGCGCTGGCGCCTCTCGGGCGAGTTCCATGTCCTCGCGCCGTTCCCGGCCATCGTCGACACCCTGGTGCCACGGGTGGGGGACCCGGTCGTCCGTGGCGAGAGGTTGGGCTGGCTGGTGACGCGCGAGTCGCAGGCGGCTGTCCGTGGCGCCGAACAGATGCTCGCTCAGGCGTCGGATCCGGTCGCGCGCGACGAGGCGACGCGAGCACTCGCGCTCGCGCGGCGTGACGTCGTGCGCGTCCCTCTGGTCGCGGCCGCGTCGGGAACCGTGTCGCAGCGCTCCGCGGAGCCGGGCGCCGAGGTGGCGGAGGGCACGGAACTCCTCACCCTGGTCCCGCCGGGGGCGCTCGTGTTCGAGGCCCGCGTTCCCCTGGCTTCGGCGGCCCGGATCGTCAACGGCCAGCCGGCCCGTGTGGCCATGGAGGACGGCACCTCACTCGGCGCATCCGTGCGGACCCGCGTACCTTCGAGTGGGGCGGCGGATCAGACGATGCTGGTGTGGCTGACACCGACGACCCCGACGCGTCCGGAGTTCGCGGAACGATACGGCCTCGCCGCCATCGAGATCGGCCCCGCGCACCGGGCCCTCGCCATTCCGGACGCCGCCGTGGTCGAAGACGACCTGACGGGCGAACGGCGCGTGGCGGTCGTGGACACGAGCGGCGACGCGGTGTGGAAGACGATCCAGCTGGGCTCGGGTGACGGGGGATGGCACGAGCTCCTGGCGCCCATGCTGCCTGCCGGCACGTGGGTCGTCGTCAGCGGTCAACGAGGCCTGCCCGACAGCACGCGCGTACGGATCGAGCGGTGAGGCGCTTCTTCGACGCGGTCAGCATCCAGCGCCGAGCCCTCACGCTCGTGCTCGCCAGCATCCTGGTCCTCGGCGCCTACGCGGCGGCGCACCTTCCCAACTCGATCCTGCCTGAGGTCACCTTCCCGCGGGTCAAGATCCTCGCGGACAGCGGCGAGCTGCCGAGCGACGCGATGATGCGGGCGGTGACGAAACCTCTGGAGGAATCCATCCGGCGCGTGCCGGGTGTCCTGGAGGTACGCTCGGCGACCAGCCGCGGCTCGGCGGAGATCAATCTCGACTGCGCCTGGGATTCGGACATGAACCTGACGCTGCAACGCGTGCAGGCCCAGATCGAGGCGGTCCGCCCATCGTTGGCTCCGGGCACCACGCTCGACGCCCGTCTCATGAACCCGACGCTCTTCCCGGTGCTCGGGTTCTCGATGACCTCGGACCGCGTATCGCTGGCCCAGCTGCGCGACTTCGCCGTCACCCTGATGACGCCGGAGATCTCGCGGCTGCCGGGGGTGGCCGAGGTCATCGTGCAGGGTGGCCGCCGGCTCGAGGCTCGTGTCACGCTCGACCCGGCTGCGCTTCAGGCCCGCGGGCTCGACGCCGCGGGGGTCGCAGACGTGGTGCGTCACGCGTCCGTGCTCGAATCCGTGGGACTCCTGGAGTCCAATCAGGAGCTCTACCTCGGACTCGCCGACGGACGCCCCACCGACCTCGCCTCCCTGGCCGCCATCCCCGTGCCGCTCGCCTCGGGTGCCCCGGTGCCGCTGGGCCAGCTCGGGAGCATCCGCCTCGAGCAGGCCCCGGAGTTCACACGCCATCGCGCGCAGGGACGCGAAGCCGTGCTCGTCAACGTCCTGCGTCAGCCGGCCGCGAGCGCCATCACCCTCTCCGACGCCACCCACCGCTGGCTGCGCGACAACCGAGGACGCCTGCCGGCCGGAGTCACGATCGAGACGTTCTACGATCAGTCCGAGCTGGTACGCGCCTCGGCCGCTAGCGTCCGCGACAGCCTGCTGGTGGGCTCCCTGCTCGCCATCCTCATCATCATCTTCTTCCTGCGCAGCTTCAGGCTGGGGCTCGCCGGCGCGCTGGTTCTCCCCGGGAGCATCGCCGGCACGCTGATCGGGCTGGCACTCGCCCACCAGTCGCTCAACATGATGACCCTGGGGGGGATCGCCGCCGCGGTCGGGCTGGTGCTGGACGATGCCATCGTGGTCGTCGAGCACCTCGCCGCCAGCGCATCCGGGCCCCAAGCGCGCACACGATCGCAGGCCATGGCCGCGATCACGCCCACGCTGATCGGCTCGAGCGCCTGCACGCTGGCGATCCTGGCGCCCTTCGTCCTGCTCGGCGGGGTCACGGGCGCGTTCTTCCGTGTCCTGGCACTCGCCATGGCCCTCATGCTGGGCATCTCGCTGGTGTTGTGTCTCACGCTCGTGCCGTTGACGAGCCCCGACACGCGCGTGGTCCACGCAACGCCGCCGCGCGAGAAGAAGGGGGTCCGGGACATCTTCGATCGCTGGATGCACTTCTCCGCTCGGAAGGCCTGGGTAGGGATCGCGGGCGTGATGCTCTGTGTCGGCCTCTCGATCCCGCTCTACGCGTCGCTCGGGACCGGATTCCTGCCCGAGATGGACGAGGGTTCGATGATCCTGGACTACATCGGGCCCCCGGGATCCTCGCTCACCGAGACCGATCGCATGCTCCAGGAGCTCGAGAAGGAGATCGCGCGGACGCCCGAGATCGTGTCGTGGTCACGACGGACGGGAGACCAGCTCGGTTTCTTCATCACCGAGCCGAACATCGGCGACTACGTGTTGCGCCTGCGGCCCGGGCGCAGACGGGGCGCCGAGGAGATCGCGGACGATCTCCGGGAGCGTATCGAGGGTGCTCTCCCGGCGGTCGAGATCGAGTTCGGACAGCTCGTCGAGGACGTCATCGGCGACCTGACCACGGCGCCTCAGCCCATCGAGGTGCGCGTCTTCAGCGAAGACCGGGCACTCGCCCGGGCCAAGGCCCAGGAGGTCGCGGGATTGCTGTCGCGCGTGCGCGGAGTGGTGGACGTGAAGGATGGCGTGGTCGTCAGCGGCCCGACCGTGACGATCAGCCCGGGACCGGTGGCCGCCCGGCTCGGACTGAACGCGGAGGATCTGGCGCGTGCGGCCGCCCCCGCCATCGCCGGCGTCGATGTGGGCGGGATCGTGCGCGGCGCGCGCGCGTGGACCGTGCGCGTGGTCCTTCCGCAACCGCCCGGACTCAGTGGCACGGCCGCGCTGGCGTCGCTCCCGGTCCCGCTCCCGGAAGGTCGCCGCGCCCGGCTGGGCGACCTGGCCACGCTGCGAACCGATCCCGGCGAGACCGAGATCGCCCGCGACAACCTGCGCAACATGGTCTCCGTCACCGCACGACTCTCCGGACGCGACCTGGGATCGGCGATGACCGAGATCCAGCGCCGGGTGCGTCGGGAGATCATCCTGCCGACCGAGGCCACGATCCACTATGCCGGCCTGTGGGCGGAGCAGCAGTCGTCGTTCCGGGGGCTGGTGGCCGTCCTCCTGGGCGCCGTCGTCCTCGTGACCGTCATCCTCCTGCTCTCGTTCCGATCGTGGTGGATCGCCGCGGCCGTCCTGGGCGTGGTGGTCTCCTCGCTGGCCGGAGTGCTGGGTGCCCTCCACGCCGGCGGCGCCTCGTTCAACATCTCGAGCTTCGTCGGCGCCATCATGATGGTTGGCATCGTCTCGGAGAACGCGTACTTCCTGGTGGAGTCGTATCGGATGCATCGGGTCTCGGGGCGTTCCGGGCCCGAAGCGGCGTATGCCGCGGCGGCGCGCCGCACCCGACCGGTGCTCATGACCACGTTCGCCGGCGTCGCCGCACTCGCCCCGCTGGCGCTGGGGATCGGCGCCGGCAGCGCTCTGCTCAAGCCCCTCGCCCTGGGCGTGGTGGGGGGATTCGTGACCTCGGCGTTCCTGCTGCTGCTCGTCTTGCCGTCATTACTCGGGAGGTTCGGCAGCCTCCCCGAGTGAATCGATTACGCTGAACGTCGCGACGATGACGCTCACGCCGACACGCGGGCCTGTGTCCGCCGCCGGCGATCGCGGGCACTTTCGGAGTCCTGATCCATGCACCCTGAGCGAATGGCGGACCTTTGACGGCCCAATTCTCATCCCTCGTGACGATCGGCTCCGCCGCACGGGCGTGGCTCTGGGCCCTCTCGGCCCGAGTCTCGGCGGGCGTCGTCGTGATCGTCCTGGTCACCACCTCGGGCATCGCTCCCACGCCTTGCCCGGTGTTCGCCGAGCGCAGCGACTCGGACTCGGCGCACACGGTTCCTGCGGCGCTCGGGCCGAGCACGCTCAGCGGCCGAATGGTGCGTCTCATTCGCGACGATGGTCGCCACTTTCTCACGCGCAGGACCGCCCTGGTTCTCCTCGCAGGTGCCGCCCTCACCGGGGCCAGCGTCGCCTTCGAAGATCCGGATCGCACCGAGGATCTGCTCTCCGGTCCGACCTGGGAGCACGTCGCTGATCTGGGCAATCTCTACGGCAACGGCGCGACGCTGGGAATCGGCGCACTCGCACTGGTCGCCACCGGTGAGATGACGGGTGACGGGAATATCAGAGCGGCCGGCTGGGATGCGGTCCGGTCGCTCGGATATGCGTTCACGATCGTCGGCGGCCTGAAGGTCGCGGTCCACCGCACGCGTCCGGATGGCGGCCGACACTCGTTTCCCTCCGGGCACGCGGCAGGAGCGTTCGCGATCGCCCCGGTGCTGGCTCGGCATTTCGGCATTCGGGTGGCGATCCCCGCTTACACCCTTGCGATCGCGACCACGGTCGGCAGGCTCGAAGACCGGAAGCACTACCTGTCGGACGTCGTGTTCGGTGCCGCCCTTGGAACATGCGTCGGCCTGGCGGTCGCGAGCTCGGGCCTCGACGGCTCCGGTGTGCGGGTCTCGGTCGCGCCAGGGCACGCGGGATTGTCGGTGGGGTTCTGATGCGCGTCCGAGCGGACGCCGCGGGCTAGAATCCCAGCGAGAGCTGCGCCGCGAGCAGGGAAGCCCGACGGAAGAGATTCAGATCCTCGTCGATCTCGATGCGGTCGCGCTGGTAGACCACCTTGCCCAGCGCGTCGCGATTGAAGCGATAGCCGGCGCCGACTTCGACCCGTGTCACGTTCCAGTCCCAGGGATACAGCTCCCCGGTGGACTCGGCGATCTTTCCGAATCGCAGCACGTCCCAGCGCCCCGCCAGGAAGCCGCCGAACGTCAGGAGGTACTTCACCTCGGCGTAATAGCTCGTGGCGTCGAGGTCGCCCACGTTTGGGTGCTCCCAGGTGTTGAACGCGGCCTCTCCGCGCAACTCCACGTGCCCGCGCAGCAGCTCGACGTCGGCCATCCTCAACTTCTGGTGGAAGTCGGTCACCGATCGCCCCGGCGGCATCGCGGAGCTCAGCGATTGAATGAGGTACGGACCATAAGCGCCAGACACTCCGATCTTTACGCCGGGGAGGGGCGCGAATCCGAGACGTCCGAGCACCGTCTTCCCGGAGTTCTCGTCCTGCGCCGTGCTGCCCCAGCCGGGGGTACCGGCCGTGATCCCGACGGAGTACTCGAGCGGACGCCGGCTCCCGGTCAACGTCACCCCGACGTCCCAGAACGAGTCGTCCACGATCGTCATCCCGCTGAAGTTGCCTGCGCCGGTCCCGGCGGCAGCGAGCAGGGCATCGGCGTCCGGGAACACGGAGTACCACACCAGCGTCGAGTGATATTGATACATCAGCGGTGAGCCGATCAGGGGATTGTGGTTGGAATAGGTGCGCGGCGCGTAGCTGCCGATCGCCCACGGCACCTTTCCCGCCAGCACATGCAGGTCACGGGCGGGGACGGGCGTGTACATGAGGTATGCCCCGTCCACGTAGAGTCCGGACGCGTCACGCAGGACGACCTGGGTGAACACCTGAAGTTTCGGG
>JBGPXY010000135.1:0-7508 GCA_041492985.1 Candidatus Eiseniibacteriota bacterium | reverse complement strand
GCCAGCAGGGGTTGCGCTACGAGATCGTGGGCGGCATCTCCTTCTATGCACGCCGCGAGGTGAAGGACCTGCTCGCGTACCTGCGGCTGGCCGCCAACCCCGCCGACCGGGTGGCGTTCTGGCGGGTGTGGAACACGCCGCGCCGCGGGCTGGGCGATGCGGTGCGGACGCGCCTCGAGGCGCGCGACCCCGAGCGGCCGCTGGAGGCACTGCGGGCGTTCGCGCTGGAAGGCGCGTTGAAGGGAAGCGCGCGCAGCGGTGCCGAGACGTTCCTGGGCCTGATGGACGAGCTGCGCGCCAGGCTCGCCGAGCCGCCGGCGGTGCTGCTGCGACTGGTCATCGAGCGCACCGACTATCTGCGCGTGCTGGACGAGGGGACCGAGGGGGAGGGCGCCGACCGGCGGGCCAACGTCGAGGAGCTGGTGGCGGCGGCGGAGACCTCGCAGCCCGTGGATGGACCGGATGGCCTGCTGGGATTCCTCGCCGAGACCGCGCTGCTCACCGACGCCGACCGCCTCGAGGAGGGCGCGGACCGGGTGTTGCTCCTCACCGCGCACAATGCCAAGGGCCTCGAGTTCCCGGTGGTGGTGGTGGCGGGCCTCGAGGAGGGGCTGTTCCCGCACGCCTCGGCGCTCGAAGAGGCGGGCGAGCTGGAAGAGGAGCGTCGCCTCTTCTATGTGGCGCTCACCCGCGCCCGCGACGAGGTGCTGTTGACCGCCGCCGCCTACCGGCGGCGGATGGTGCAGGGCGGCGCCTTCGTCGCCCGCGGTGGCCAGGTGTCCCGCTTCGTCGACGAGATCCCCGAGGAGCTGCTCGACCGCGAGGAGTCCAGCGCGCTCGTGCACGCGGGCTCGGGGATCGGCGCATCAGGCGACCGATGGCCGGAATCCACGCATCGCGGCGACGGCTCCCGGCGGGGTGGGCGATCGCCCGACCACCGCCCGGGGACGGCGGACGGATCGGGCCCCGCCTACCGCACGACCGGAGCGCTGGCGCGCACCGTCGGGCGCGACGTCTTCCACGAGACGTTCGGTCGGGGGGTGGTGGTCATGGCGGAGGGGGAAGGCGGCGAGGTCAAGTTCACCGTGCGCTTCGGCACCGTGATGCGAAAGGTGCTGGGACGCTTCCTCACCGGAGGGGTCGATGTCGATCAGTCGTGACGACGTGCGAAAGATCGCCGAGCTGGCGCGGCTCGAGATCGCTGACGATCGGATCGAGCGCGTGGCGCGCGAGCTGTCGGCGGTGCTCGACTACGCCGCCTCACTCAGTCAGCTCGATCTCGAGGGCTGCGAGCCCACCGTGTTCGCGCCCGGCGATGCGCCGCTGCGCGAGGACGGCCTGGATGGACGCCGCCTCGCGTCCGAGGTGGCGCTCGCCGCGGCCCCCGAAGCCGAGCACGGTTTCTTCCTCGTCCCACCGATCGTCGAGAACCTGAACCCGTGAGCGCCGCGAAGGAGGCCTGGCGGCTCTCGGCCGCCACGCTCGCCGCGGGCGTGGGCGCCGGCGATCTGAGCGCCGCCGAGGCGGTCGCGTCGGGCTGGGAGGGTCCCGCGGCGCGCTGGGAGGCCGACGTGCACGCGGTCGCGCACACGGATGCCGCGGCGCGCGCCGCCGGCGCCGCGATGGCGCAGGCCGCGGGAGCGAAGGGTGCGCTCCAGGGCGTGCCGGTGCTGGTGAAGGACAACCTCTGCACCACCGACTATCCGACCACCTGCGCGTCGCGGGTGCTGGCGGGCTATCGGCCGCCCTACGACGCCACGGTCATCCGCCGGCTGCGCGAGGCCGGCGCGGTGGTGATCGGCAAGGGGAACATGGACGAGTTCGCGATGGGCTCTTCCACCGAGCACAGCTGCTACGGTCCGACCCGGAACCCCTTCGATCTCGAGCGCGTGCCGGGGGGCTCGAGCGGCGGCCCGGCGGCGGCGGTGGCGTACGGGCTCTGCCCGCTGGGTCTCGGTTCCGACACCGGCGGTTCGGTGCGGCAGCCGGCCGCGTTCTGCGGCGTGTTCGGGCTCAAACCCACCTACGGGCGGATGTCGCGTTACGGTCTGGTGGCGTTCGGCTCGTCGCTCGATCAGGTGGGGATCTTCGCGCGACACGCCGGCGACGTCGCGACCGCCTACTCGGCGCTCGCGGGGCCCGACCCGTTCGACGCGACCACGCGCCGCACGCCGGCGCCCGACGTCTCGCGCTGGGAACATGGCGTGCGCGGGCTGCGGTTCGGGTGGCCCGCGAACCTGTGGCGTGAGGGCGTCGAGCCGGAGATCGTCGAGGGGCTCGAGGAGGCCGCGGCCTCGCTCGAGCGGGCCGGGGCGCAGCGCGTCCCGTTCGACTTCATGCCCGGCGGCTTCGCCGTCGCGACCTACTATCTGGTGGCCACCGCGGAGGCCAGCTCCAACCTGGCGCGCTTCGACGGCGTGCGATACGGGTTCCGTCACGCCGACAGCCCCGACGTCCGCTCGCTCTACACGCGCACGCGCAGCGCCGGGTTCGGCCCCGAGGTGCAGCGCCGCATCCTGCTCGGCACCTACGCGCTCTCGGCCGGCTACTACGACGCCTACTACCTCACCGCCCAGCGCGCGCGCACGCGCATCCGGCGCGAGTACCAGGCCGCCTTCGCGCGCTGCGACTTCATGCTGCTGCCGGCGACGCCGACCCTGCCGTTCCGGCTCGGCGAGAAGACCGAGGACCCGCTGGCCATGTATCTCAGCGACATCTTCACCATCGGCGCCAATCTGGCCGGCATCCCCGGGCTCACCGTGCCGGCCGGGATGACGCCCGGTAACGGTCGCCCGCCGCTGCCGCGCGCGGTCCAGCTGCTGGGGCCCGACGATTCCGAGCCGGTGCTGCTGGCCGCCGGCCGCGCCCTCGAGGTGCACGGCGACGAGACGCGCCTCGGGCGCCGACACGAGACGGAGTTCGCATGGCCCATGAAGCGGTGATCGGCCTGGAGTGCCACATCCAGCTCAACACCCGCAGCAAGATGTTCTGCGGCTGCCCTGCGACCTTCGGCGCGGCGCCCAACTCGAACGTCTGCCCGGTGTGCCTGGGGCTGCCCGGGGCGCTGCCGGTGAGCAATCGCGCGGCGGTGGACGCCGCGATCCGGCTGGGCCTGGCACTCGGTTGTGGGATCCGGCGCGAGAGCGTCTTCGCGCGCAAGCACTACTTCTATCCAGACATGCCCAAGAACTTCCAGATCACCCAGTACGATCAGCCGCTGTGCGGCGGCGGCGTGTTGCCGGTGCGCATCGGCGAGGAGCTGCGGCTGTTCGAGCTCACCCGCGTGCACGTCGAGGAGGACACCGGCAAGTCGTTCCATCCCGAGCGCTACGGCGATCGGCAGATCTCGCGCGTCGATTTCAACCGGGCCGGCGTGCCCCTGCTCGAGCTGGTGAGCCGACCGGTCTTCGGGGAGCCGTCCGAGTGCGCGGCGTTCCTCCAGGCCCTCCGGCGCCTGGTGCGCTGGCTGGGGATCTCCGACGGCGACATGGAGAAGGGGCAGCTGCGCTGCGACGCCAACGTGAGTCTGCGACCGGTGGGACAGGAGGCCCTCGGCACCAAGACCGAGCTCAAGAACCTGAATTCCATCAAGGGCGTCGAGAAGGGTCTCACCGCCGAGATCGCGCGTCAGCGCAAGGTGCTCGCGGCGGGCGGGGCCATCGAGCAGGCGACGCTGCTCTACGACGCCGACCACGACAAGCTCGCGGTCATGCGGACGAAAGAGTTCGCGCACGACTACCGCTACTTCCCCGAGCCCGACCTGCCGGTGTTGCGCGTCGAGGAGGCATGGCTCGCCACGTCGCGCGAGCGGCTGGCCGAGCTGGGGCTGCCGTGGGACGTGGAGGTCCAGTTAGTGAGAGATGATGGGCTCCCGCAGGATCAGGCTGCAATCGTATCTGCCGATCGTGACAGTCTCCAGAGCTACCGCAACCTCGTGAGCGTGGGACTGTCGAGGAAGACAAGCGCCAACGTCATCGTCAATGTCGTGCGCAAATACGAGAACAAGTACGACCTCAGCCCTGCGGCTTTCGAGCAGAAGGTGCCATGGAAAGTCCTGGCGGGGCTCTTCCTGCGTGTAGAACAGGCCGAAGTGACCGCAACGGGAGCGCGTGGCCTCTTAGAAGAGGTATTCGAGAAAGGCGCGGATCCCACCACACTCTTCGTCACCGGCGGTACTGCAGTCGGGGGGGCCGAGGAACTCCTCCCGCTCGTGCTCGCCGCGATCGAGGAGAACCCGGGTCCGGTCGCCCAGTATCTCGGCGGCAAGACCGCCACCCTCGGCTTCCTGGTCGGACAGGTGATGAAGAAGAGCGGGGGGCAGGCGGTCCCTCAGACCGTTCGCGAGCTGCTCGAGGTCGAGCTGGCGAAACGCGCCCCCGGCGCTTGACCCCTCACGGAGCGGTGGCTAGAGTGCCGCGCGTGGGCGGCAGCCATCGCATCCTGATCGTGGGAAGCGGCGGGCGCGAGCACGCGCTCGCGTGGCGGCTGAGCCGCGACCCGGACGTGGAGCGCGTCGCGGTCGCCCCCGGCAACGATGGGCTGGCCCGTTCGTTCCCCTGCCATCCGGTGCGCGAGTCCGAGGCGGACGCACTCCTCGCGCTGTGCCACGCCGAGCGCGTCACCCTCGCGGTCATCGGCCCCGAGGTCCCGCTCGCGGCCGGCCTCGCCGATGTGCTGAGCGCCGGCGGGATCGCCACCTTCGGTCCGGGCCGCGAGGCGGCGCAGCTCGAGGCGAGCAAATGGACCGCCAAGCAGGTGATGGAGGAGGCCGGCGTCCCGACCGCGCGTGCCCGCGTGTTCGAGTCGCTCGCCGGCGCGCGCGCAGCACTCGAGACATTCGGCCCGCCCTGGGTGATCAAGGCGGATGGACTGGCGGCGGGCAAGGGTGTGGTGGTGACCGGCTCCGGCGACGAGGCGCTCGGGTTCCTGACCGGGTGCCTCGACCAGGGCCGGCTGGGCACGGCCGGCCGCCGCGTAATCCTCGAGGAGTTCCTGCGTGGCGAGGAGGCCTCGCTCATGGCGGTGTGCGACGGGGAGCGGTTCGCGCTGCTGCCGTCGGCTCGTGACTACAAGCGCGCCGACGACGGTGATCGGGGTCTCAACACCGGCGGGATGGGCGCGTGTGCGCCGAGCCCGGTCGTGGACGCGGCACTCGAAGCGGTCGTGGGGGAGCGCATCGTGCGCCCCGTGCTCGCGGCGATGGCGCGACGGGGCACGCCTTACCGCGGCACGCTCTACGTCGGCCTGATGGTGATGGAGGATGGCCCGCGGGTGGTCGAGTTCAACTGTCGCTTCGGCGATCCCGAGACACAGGTGGTCCTGCCGCTCATCGAGGGCGGCTTCGCCAGACTCCTCGCGAGTGCCGCGGCCGGGAGGCTGGACGCCGCCGCGATCGGGCGTGGCGCGGGGGCGGCGGTGTCGGTGGCGATCGTGGACGAGGGCTACCCCGGCTCGTCGGGCGGCGGTGGCACGATCGATGGGCTCGATGCCCTCATGCGACGCAAGGACGTGATGGTCTTCCATGCCGGCACGGCCGCCACCGAGGGCGCGTGGCGGGTGGTCGGCGGCCGCGCCCTGCACGTGGCGGCGCACGCGGCCAGCCGCGCGGAAGCGCGGGCGCGGGTCTACGCGGCGATCGGCACGCTGGGCGGCCGTGGCTGGCGCTACCGCTCGGACATCGCCGCCGCGGCGCCCGCGGGAACCCCGTCGGCCCGGGCCCACGCAGGGGCGGGAGAAGGTGGTCGGACGTGAACGTGCTCAAGGTGGATCCGGAGCACCCGGACGAGAGCGTCCTGCTCGAGGCCGCCGAGGCCGTGCTGCGGGGCGGGGTCATCGCCTTCCCGACCGACACGCTCTACGGCCTGGGCTGCTCGCTGTTCGACGTCTCGGCGGTCGAGATGGTGGCGCGACTCAAGCGGCGCGATCCGTCGCTGGCCGTCATCTCGCTCATTCCCGAGACGCGCCAGGTCTACGGACTCGCCGGCGAGGTGAGCGAGTTCGCCGAGCGCCTGATGGCGCGATTCTGGCCGGGTCCGCTCTCGCTCATCTTCCGGGCGGCACCGATCGTGCCCGCGCGCGTGCGCGGCGCGGGCGGCACCGTGGCGTTGCGCTGTCCGAAGGACACCCTCTGCCAGCGACTGCTCGACCGCATCGGCGGCCCGGTGGTCTCGAGTAGCGCCAACCTCTCGGGCCAGCGCCCGGCCGAGACCGCCGAGGAGGTGGTGCGCATCTTCGGCAACCAGTTGGATCTGGTGATCGATGGCGGGCCCCGCCACGGCGGCCTGCCCTCCACGCTCGTGGACGTCAGCGGCCCGCGCCCGAGACTGTTGCGGCGCGGCGTCATCGAAGTGTCCCAGGACCTGGGGGACTTCGAAGACGCGACCGGCGGCGGCGATTGACGACCCCCCACACCCCATCTATCCTTATCGCGCATGTCACCCTCCGATCCGGTCTTTCGCGTGCTGCTGGTCTGTACCGGGAACACCTGCCGGAGTCCCATGGCGGCCGGGGCGCTGCGCCAGGCGCTGGGACGGGACGTCGACCGCATCCTGGTCGAATCGGCGGGGACCGCCGCCTGGGAAGGCCAGCCGGCCACCGAGCCGGCCATCCGTGTGGCCGCGCGGGCCGATGTGGATCTCGAGCGGCACCGCTCGCGCCGGGTCACCCCGGCGATGGTGCGCGCGGTGGACATCGTGCTGGTGATGGAGCGCGGGCATGTGGCCGCGGTTCGAGCGCTCGGCGCCGACCCCGACCGCACGCACGTGTTGAGCGAATGGCCGGCTCCCGGGGAGCCGGGACTGGAGATCAGCGACCCGTTCGGGGCCTCGAGCGAGGCGTACGAGGAATGCTGGCGCCGCATCCAGCATCACCTCGAGCGGGTGTTGCCCGTCATACGAGACGCGTCGCGCGCACGCTCGGCTTGAGCCGCCGGGCGCACCGTTCCTTTCAGCGAGGTGGGCGATGGCTATCACCAAGGTGAGCAAGATCTGGATGAACGGGAAGTGGGTCCCGTGGGACGACGCGAAGATCCACATCCTGTCTCACGTGGCGCACTACGCCTCCAGCGTGTTCGAAGGGATCCGCTGCTACGACACCCGGCGCGGCCCCGCCATCTTCCGGCTCGACGATCATATGGACCGGCTCATGTACTCGGCGCGCATCTACCGGATGGAGTTGCCGTTCACCCGCGACCAGATCCGGCAGGCCTGTCTCGACGTCGTGACGGTCAACGACATCAAGGCGTGCTACGTGCGGCCGCTCGTCTACCGCGGCTACGAGAACCTGGGCGTCAATCCCTTCGGCTCGCCGGTCGAGGTGGCGGTGGCGGCCTTCCCCTGGGGCAAGTACCTGGGCGATGACGCGCTCACCAAGGGTGTGGCGGTGCGGATCAGCTCGTGGTGGAGGATCTCGCCCAACACGCTGCCGGCGATGGCGAAGGCGTCCGCGAACTACATGAACTCGCAGCTCATGAAGATGGAAGCCCTGGTGGACGGCTACGACGAGGCGGT
>JBGPXY010000033.1:0-19058 GCA_041492985.1 Candidatus Eiseniibacteriota bacterium | reverse complement strand
CAGGAAGCGCGCGCGCGCCGCCCGCCCCGATCGTCACCTGCTCTACACGTCCGCGGTCCAGCACGTCGATCTCGAGCTGCGCAACCTCATCCGCATCTACCGCCGAAGACGCGGGCGGGCGCCCGCGTTGCTGCGCGAGGACTTCTGCGGCACCGCCGCCCTGGCGTGCGCGTGGGCGAGCGGCGCGCCCCGGCGACGCGCCTGGGGCGTCGATCTGCACGGCGCGACGCTCGCGTGGGCACGACGGCATCAGCGGGCGCCCCTCGGGCCCGCCGCCACCCGCGTCACCTTGATCCAGGCCGACGCGCGCAGCGTGACGGCCCCGGCGGTGGACGTGATCACGGCGCTCAATTTCTCCTACTGGGTGTTCAAGACGCGCCGCGCGTTGGGCGAGTATCTGCGCAAGGCGCGGCGCTCGCTGCGGCCGGGCGGCATGCTGTTCCTCGACGCCTTCGGCGGCACCGACGCGACGCAGGCGCTGGTCGAGACCTCGCGCATCGCGCCGTCTCGCGGGCCGGGCGGGGAGCGCATCCCGCGCTTCACGTTCGTGTGGGAGCAGTCGTCCTTCAATCCCATCGATCACCACCTGCGCTGCCACATCCACTTCCGCCTGCGGGATGGCCGCGTCATGAGGCGCGCGTTCAACTACGACTGGCGGATGTGGACGCTGCCCGAGATCCGCGAGCTGCTGGCGGAGGCGGGATTCCGTGGCTCGCGCGTGTTCATCCAGGACTGGGACGACAAGGCGAACCACACGCTCACGACCTACTCGTCGCGGACCCGCTTCGAGAACCAGTCGGGCTGGCTGGCCTACATCGTGGGCTGGGTCTAGGCTGTCGGCCCGGACCAAACGCATCAGGGAGATCGGATGACCCTCGACAACCTCTGGCGACTCCTCCACTACTTCTTCGCGTTCGCGTTCGTGGGCACGCTGGTGGTCGCGGAGTGGAACGGGCGTGCCGCGCGTGCCACCCAGGATTGGGGCGAGCGAGCGCTGCTGTTTCGCGTCATCCACCTGTCGTCCCGGGTCGCGGGGCTGGGCGGGCTGGTGATGCTCGGTGTGTTCGGCCACCTGCACGCCGTGGCGCTGGGCTACAAGATGTCGGCCAGCCCCTGGCTGTGGTCGGTGACCGGGCTCTGGCTGGCCGCTATCGTGGTGATGGCCGCGGTCGTCCTGCCGGCCGTGGGGCGGCTGGCCGACGCGGCGGGTGCGGCGGCCGGTGGCGGGGCGGCGACGGGCTACGACGCGGCGCTCGGGCGGTGGCGGCTCGGCAACGTGCTGATGACCCTGCTCTACCTCACCTTGTTGGCGCTGATGGTGTTCCGCTGGCGCTGAACGCGGTCCAGCGGTCATTGGGATCGCTTCTCGGCGCCCACATCGACGGTGGCGTGATGGCCCTCCCCGGCCTTCGCATGGCGTTGCCGCTTGGCCTGCGGTGGGGATTGATGCGAGACTTGGCGATGCCGATACCTATTCGGGCCGCACGATCAGAAGCCACACCGCATCCGGGAAGGATCCCCATGACGTCGTCACCACACCGCCTCATCCGCTACCTGCTCATGGCGCTGCTGCTCACGCTGGGCGTGACGCTGCCCGCGACCGCGCAGGAGACGGACGTCTCCCCGCACACCGCCGAGCTGAAGCAGATGCAGATCCGCTTCATGATGCGGAGCGCGCAACGCGAAGCGAGCGAGCGCCTGGCTCGCCAGAAGGCCAGCCGATCGCGAGCGGGCCGGGAGCGCGAGCGCGAATGGGAGCGCGAGGCCGGTCTCGCCCGCAGGCCTGCGCCCGGCACCGAGCCGGCGGATCCGCCGATTTCCGGCCGTGTGGGCACCGCGACCGCCGCCGCCCCGGCGAGCGCCACGGCCATCGCCACCAACCAGATCGTCAACAACCGCACCACCGACACCGCGACGTGCCCGTCGCCTCCGTGCACGGGGCTGCCGTACTCCGGGCAATGCGAAGTGTCGATCGGGGCGTTCGGCAACAACGTGATGGCGGCCTGGAACGATGGCGAGGGCTTCGTGGTCGGCCCGAGCACGCAGGGCTTCGGCTACTCGAGCAACAACGGCACCACCTGGACCGACGGAAACATCCCGCCCACGACCAACGTCGGCGTGTGGACCAGCGACCCGGTGATCGCCGTCAACGAGAGGACCGGCGCGTTCTACTACGCGGCGCTCTGCGAACCGACCGTCAGCACCAACGGCATCGGCGTGGTGAAGGGCACGATCAGCGGCGGCGTGCTCACCTGGGGAACCCCGCGGGTGGCCGTCTCAGGCACCAACGCGAGTGTCCTCTTCGACAAGGAGTGGCTGACGGCCGACTCCCTGACGGGGAATCTCTACCTGATCTATTCCCGGTTCACCGTGGTCAGCGGGGTCATCACCACCAACCGCATCGACTTCACGACCAACACTTCGGATCAGCTGCTGCCCTGGTCGGCCCCCGTCACGCTCTCGGCCGTGGGCGACGCCGGTCGCGTGCAGGGATCACGCATCGCCATGGGACCGGCCGGCGAGGTCTGGGCGACCTGGAACGCGATCGGGAGTGGGAGCCTGGACTTCATGCGTGTCCGCAAGCTGACCAACAGCGGCAGCACGCTGGGGGCCCAGGTGGACGGCGCCTCCCTGTATACGAACTTCGGCACCGGGGGGCCGGGATTCAATCGTGGCCTGGGCATCGCCTTCCCGAGCATCGCCGCCGATCGCAGCACCGGGCCCCGCCGCGGTCGCGTGTACCTGTGCTGGAACGAGTCGATCAATTTCTACAACGATGGGTTCGCCATCGCTCCCGTCGTCAACGAGAGCGAGCCCAACGACACGCCGGCGGCCGGTGACTTGTTCACCATCGGCAACGCGCTCGTCGGCACCGTCAGCTCGGCCACCGACCTCGACTACTGGAGTTTCAGCGGCGTGCAGGGCCAGACCATCATCTGCGAGATGGACTCGCTCTACACCACCACACTCGACGCGTCGTTCCGGCTGTTCTGCACCGACGGCGGCACGCGGCTCGCCTTCTCCGAGACCGGCACGGGGGGTTTCGATGTCGCCTCGGGACTGATCGTCTTCACCCTTCCCACCACCGGCACCTACACGTTGCGCGCCGCCTCTCTCGCTGGGACGGGCACCTATCGCATCAGGACCGTGTTCAACGGGGCGATCACGGAACGAGCGCGCGATCACCGGGACGTCTTCACGGCGTTCTCGGACAACGGCACCACCTGGTCGACCCCGGTGCGCGTGAACGGCGAGGCGGCGCTCTACGACGATTGGCTGCCCGAGGTGGCGGTGGCAGGGAACGGCAACGTGTACGCCTCGTGGTACGACTGGCGCGACTCGCCCGCGGGGATCTGCGCCGGCGCCTCGATGACCTACCTGTCGCGCTCGACCGACGGCGGCGTCTCGTGGCCCGACGGCTCGCCGGTGAGCACCGCGCAGACCTTCTGGACCACGGCCTACAGCAACATCGCCCCGAACCAGGGCGACTACGCCTCGCTGTTCGCGAACCAGAACGCGGTCTACTCGTGCTGGAGCGATGGCCGCAACAGCGACCCGGACGTGTTCATGGCCACAGTGGGGATGGCGTACACCGCGGTCCAGGTCTCGCTGGCGAGCACTTACGCGGAGCCGGGGCTGGTGCGCCTCACCTGGTACGTCGCCGGCGGCGTCGACCTGCGCGCCACCGTCTACCGCCGCACCGACCAGGCCGACTGGAATGCCCTCGGTGAGATCACCCCCGACGGTGACGGCCGCATGCAGTTCGAGGATCGCTCGGTCGCCGCCGGCACCCGCTACCACTACCGGCTCGGCATGCTCCAGGACGGCGCCGAGACCTTCACCGGCGAGACCGCCATCGAGGTCCCGGTGGAGGCCGCCCGCGCGCTGGCGATCCAGGGCGTGCGCCCCAACCCCACGGACCGGCAGATCTGGGTGTCGTTCTCGCTCCCGAGCGCCGAGCCCGCCACGCTCGAGCTGCTCGACGTCGCCGGCCGTCGCGTGCGCGAACGCACCGTGACCGGCATCGGGCGGCAGACCATCGACCTCGCGGCTGGCGGCCACTTGTCCACCGGCATCTATGTGGTTCGGCTCACCCAGGCGGGCGAGACGGCGGTGACGCGAGTCAGCGTGGTGCGATAGATCGCGCGCGCGGCGCAGGCTCACACCGGCGCCCGAGCCCGATCGCGAGCGGCAACGAAAGCCCCCGGCGGGTCACCCCGCCGGGGGTTCGTGTCACGCCGGACTCATCCCCTTGCCCTGGTACCGTTCGAGCCGGCGCGACCTGCGCCTTAGCAGCCGCGCTGCCGGGCGTTGTGCTTGAGACGGTAGATCCTGCGGCTCTCGCGATCCTGAGCGTTCTCGAGACGCCGGCGTTCGCCGCGCGACACGACGCCGTCGGCTCCGGTACGGCGCTCCATCCGGCGCACGTGACGCTGGCCGGCACGCAGGCGGACCATCTCGCCGCGGGTGAGCTCGCCCGAACGGCGGCCTTCGACGATGCGCACGTGCTGACGCGCCTCGCGTCGGTCGACGCGGGGGGTGCCGGCGACCGCCGCGCTCGCGAGGAGCGAGGTGAGCACACCGGCAAACAGGATGACGCTGATCTTCTTCATGTGTTCCCTCCGACTGAAGCCCATGGGCCTTGCGGCCCGGTGGCGACAGGGATCTGGGGAGCTAGGATGCGATCTGGAATCGATCGCGCACGATGCGCACGCGCGCCCAACCCGCCCGGCTTCGCGTGTTCTTGACCTGACCCGACATGGACGTTCTCCGGTGCGTGGGTGGTGCGCTCGGCTATCGCGCGCTTCGAGAGAACTCAAGTGCAGGCCGCGTGCCCGGGGAGTGAAGGGGGGCCGACGGCCCGCGCCAATCACTTACGCGCGTCGGTGGGTGCCGGACGGTCCGCGGCGAGGTCGCCCCTGTCCCGGATGGTTCAACCTCGTGCTCCGGGACCGGCACCTGTGTGCCGAAGCGGAGGTCGCCGTCGCTCAGACGTCGATCGTGCCCTCGAGGTACTTGACCGCGCGCCCGGCGATGCTGACACGTTCGCCCAGATCCTCGCACTCCAGCTCGCCGCCGCGGGCCGAGACCTGGCGGGCACGCAGTCGGGTCTTCCCGAGGCGCTTCGACCAGTAGGGAGTGAGCGTGCAATGCGAGGAGCCCGTCGCCGGGTCTTCCGGGACGCCCATCAGCGGCGCGAAGAAGCGAGAGACGAAATCCACCTCGCGCCCGGGCGCGGTCACGATGACGCCGAACACCCCCAGCGCACGCACGGCGCCGAAATCGGGCGCCAGCGCTCGCACCGCGGCCTCGGATTCGTAGACCGCCATCAGATCCCGCGCCTTCCACACTTCACGGGGAGCGACTCCGAGGGCTTCGACCAGGCCCGCAGGCGGCTCGCACGCCCGGGGTGGCCGCGACGGAAAGTCCATCACGAGCGCCTCGCCGTCGCGGCGCACGACGAGCGCACCGCTGCGTGTGTGAAAGGTCGCGGACTCGAGCGCACGATCCAGGGTCGTGAACACCACGAAGGCCGAGGCGAGCGTGGCGTGGCCACAGAGATCCACTTCCGCCTCGGGCGTGAACCAGCGCAGGTCATAGCTGCCCGCGAGCGCGTCGCCGGGACGCGGCACGAAGAACGCGGTCTCGGCGAGATTGTTCTCGGCGGCGATCGACTGCATCGTCGCCTCGGGCAGCCAGCGCTCCAACGGGCACACGGCCGCCGGGTTGCCGCGGAAGACCTCGCTGGCGAACGCGTCGATCTGATAGATCGGGAGCTTCATCACTCTCCTGCGATCAGCGACCGCTCGAGAAAGCGGGCGCCGGGGATGGGGTTGTGTCGGTAGGCCGGGATGTCCGCGAAGCCCAGCCGCTGGTAGAGCACGATGGCCTCGACCATCGAGGGCAGCGTGTCGAGCCGGATGCGTGAGTATCCGATGCGCCTCGCCTCGGAAAGGATCGCCTCCGCCAGCGCCCGGCCCAGCCGCGCGCCGCGGCAGGCCGGTCGCACGAACAGGCGCTTCATCTCGCACACCTCGGCATCGATCGGCCGCAGCGCCACGCAGCCGGCGACCGCTCCCTGGTGCTCGGCGATGATGAGCACGCCGCGCGGCGGCGCGTAGTCGCCCGGCAGCGTCGCCAGCTCGTGACCGAAGTCCTGGAACGACAGATCGACACCGAGCGAGTCCGCGTACTCACCGAAGAGCGCGCGGATCTCGGGCAGATCGTCGGGAAAGAGGGCGGGACGAAGGAGGCTCATCGCGGGTCGCGGGTCGCGGACCGCCGAGAGACTACCGCAGGGGTGGGCGCCGCCGCGACCCGCCTAGCGCTTCAGCGCCGACATCCAGTTCAGCTCGAGGACGAGCGAAGGCCGCGCCTCCGCGACCGCGGGGACCGCTTCGAGGAAGCGCTGGAGGTCGGGGGTGGTGGTCATGGTCACGAGGTCGGTACGCGCCCTGAACAGCGTGCGGGGCGTGCCGGCGGTGAACGATGGGACGGTTTTCACCGGAATGGAGAGAAACGTCCCGTCGAACTCCAAGATCCCCAGCTCCTGACCGCTCGCCGACCAGAATCCGAAGAAGGCCCCCTTCGTCGAAACCTGGTACTTGCTCCCCGCCGTCGGGAAGGACTGGACGTACACCTCCAGCTTCCCGGATTCGTCCGAGGAGTAGGCCATCCAGCGACCGTCCGGAGAGATCTGGCCCGACTGCTCGTTGAACCGCGAGCGAAGGTAGGGGATGGGCGTCCGGTCTCCGTCCAGAGGCAACAGCCACAGGTCCCACCCGGTCTCTGGGTCGGGTTGGCCGAAGAGCAAGAAGCGCCCGTCCGGGGACCACTGCTGGATGTTCTTGAAGAGCGCGCTCGAGCGCAGCAGGAGTTCCGGCTCTCTGGTTCCGTCGGCGCGCTTACGATAGATGTCATAAGGACCGGTGGGATTGGCGTTGTAGGCGATCCAGTCGCCACCGGGCGACCAGACCGGGTTGGAGACCGTGCTGGTGCCGAAGGTGAAGCGGGTGGAAACGGCGCGGCCGAGCTCGATCATCCACAGATCCGTCGCCACGGCCGAGCTGCGACGCGAGGCGATCAGCCGCCGCCCGTCGGGTGAGAATGCCAGCGCCTCATAGCGACCCGCGGGCACGGGGAGGTTGCCCTGCGGCCTTCCCGAGCGGTCGAGCCAGATGAGCTGCGAGTTGGGGAGTCCCACCGCCGGGTGAGCGAGGATGCCGGTCTCCGAAGCCGAGACGGCCGGCGCGCCGGCGGACTGCGAAAGCGGCGGGGCCTCACCGAGGGAGAGTAGATCGCCCGCGAGCCGTTGCGTGCGCGCGTCGAATCCCTGGGCCATCAGCCGGCCGTTTCGGACCACGATGAGATATCCCGGTGGCGCGTAGATCGGGGCGGCGGCCGAACCCATGATGCGTTTGCACCCCTTCTCTCCAAGGGTTCCCAGATAGACGTCATAGTTCCCCTGGCGCGCGGGCAGACCCACGAACAGGAAGTGCTTCCCGTCGGGCAGCCATCTCGGCCAGCGGAGACCGTTCTCGCCCCGAGCGGAGTCGGGCCTCGCCATCTCCGCCGGATCGCCGCCTTCGGCGGAGACACGGTAGATGGATCCCGCGGCCACCGGTGCGAAGAGGATGGAGCCATTCCTGCCCCAGCTCCCGCCTCGACCGTCGAGGGCTTCACACAACACCTCGGGCGAGCCCCCGCCCAGCGCGACCTTCTTGAGCTTGCCATCGGCGAAGAATCCGATCTGGCGGCTGTCGGGCGACCAGAAGGGAAACGTCGCGTTGTCCGTGCCGTCGATGGCCTGCGCGGCGAGGCCCCCGATCGGCCTCAGCCACAGGCGCACGGCGCCGCTCGAGTCCAATGCGACGAACACCACCGCCTGTCCGTCGGGTGAGATCGCGGCGGACGGTCCATCGAGGGTCATCGTCACGCCCTCGGGTCCCGTGATGGCGAAGCGCATGACCGGCGGCGGCACGGGCCGCCGCAGCATCGGCGGCAGGGTGAACGCCGCGGCCACCACCAGCAGGAGTGTGGCCACCGCCGCCAGGATCCACGCGAGCCGCTCGCGACTCTTGCGCCGCGCGGCCACCGGCGCGGGCAGCCCCGTCTGCGAACCTGCGTCGCGCAGCCACTCCAGCTGCAGGCGCACGTCATGGGCCGTCTGGATGCGATCGTCGGGGTCCTTCGCCAGGCAGGCCTTCACCACGCGCTCGAGCGCAGGCGGCGCCATGGGTGCGAGCGTGGCGATCGGCGCCGGCTCGCTGTTCATGATCGCGCCGATCAGGCTGGCCTGGCTCTTCCCCTCGAACGCCTTGCGACCGGTCGCCATCTCGTAGAGCACCGCCCCGAGCGCCCACAGATCGCAACGCGCGTCGGCTTCCCGTCCCTCCAGCTGTTCGGGCGCCATGTATTGGAACGTGCCGATGATCGTCCCCTCGGCCGTCAGGGGGCTGCTCACGGTCGGTGACTGCGAGAGCCCGCTCGGGCTCGCCGCGAGACCGGTCGGCCGCGCCAGACCGAAGTCCATCAGCTTGGCGCCGCCCTTCGTGAGCATGATGTTCCCGGGCTTGAGATCCCGGTGCACGATCCCGGTGCGGTGCGCCTTCTCCAGTGCGTCCGCGATCTCGATCGCGATCCTGATCAACTGGTCGGTGGGCAACGCCCCCCGCTCCAGCCGCGCGGCCAGGGTCTCGCCCTCGACCAGCTCCATGACCAGATAGTCGACGTCGCCTTCGCGACCGATATCGTGGAGCGTGCAGATGTGCGGGTGGTTGAGCGAGGAGACCGCCTTCGCCTCGCGCTCGAAGCGCGCGCGGACCTCGGGCGAACCCGCGAGGCCGGTGGGCAGCACCTTCACCGCCACGCTGCGCTGGAGCCGCGTGTCGCGCGCCCGATACACCTCGCCCATGCCACCGGCGCCGAGCGGGCCGGTGATCTCGTAGGGACCGAGTCGGGTGCCTGGAGCGAGGGTCATGAGCGGCGGACTATACCCGAAGCGCCGCCGCGGACGATTGAGCGGGTCGCTCGCGCACCTACCCCAGCCGCTCCCACACGCGCCGCGCGCACTCGCGCGCGCGGGCCGCCACCTCGCGCTCGTCGACCGACACCAGCTGGCCGTTGTCCATGAGCACGTCGCCCGAGACCATGACGCCCGAGACGGGCGCGCGCAGCAGCCCCGCCCACAGGTGGTCGAACACGGTCTCGGACGAGAACTCGGTCGCGGGGCGGTAGTCGACCAGCAGGAGATCCGCGGGCGCTCCTGGCGCGACGGTGCCGAGGCCGGGGCCGAAGTGCCGCGCCGCCCACTGGGCGCCGTTCACGAACAGCCGCTGGTAGTGGGTCACGATGGTGCGTCGGTCCGCGCTCCAGTCCTGCGAGGCGTCGGGGACAGGGGGCGCGTTGGCTCCCGCGTCGCTCCCCCACCCCAGCTCGGCCTCGCGCGCCAGCGCGGCCACGGCGCTGGTGCCGGTGGCGGTGAGCGCGTCGCCGCGCCCCTGCACCGCGTTCACCAGCCCGCGCGGCGCGCGGTCGGCGTGCGCCCAGAGCGCGGGTGTCGCGCCCGGCTGCCAGATCCCGCCGGCCCAGCGCTCGGCCGGCGTGGCGTCGAGCGCCAGCTCCATGTGCACGGCGTGGCGTTCACCCGCCGCCTCGAGCGACTGCTGCATCAGCGTCTCCACGCCGGCCAGCGTGGTCGCGCGCGCGCCGACCAGGCCGCGCAGCTTGCCCGAGCGCTTGCGCGCCAGGTCGCGCGCGAAGCCGGCGCTCTCCTCGAGCGCCGCCCGTCGCTGGTCAGGCGTGTCGTTCTCGTCCGCGCCGTAACAGGTGGCCACGCGCACGCCGACCTTGGCCGCTGCGGCGACCACCTCGGGCAGCGCCCGATCGAGGCAACCGCTGGAGCGGTGGAAATCGGAGACGGTCGTGACGCCATGGCGGACCCCCTCGACCAGCCCCGCCATCACCGCCCAGTAGATGTCGTCCGGCGAGAGCGCCGCGTCGTAGCGCCGCCAGTCGGCGGGACTCAAGAGGCCCAGCCCGCGCGCCAGGTGACGTGCCAGGTGCGCGTGCGTGTTGACCAGGCCGGGGAGCAGCACGCGCCCGCGCGCCGGCCAGAGCGTGTCGTCCGGGTTGGCGGCGGCGAGGCTGCCCGCCGGTCCCACCTGGGCGATGTGCGCGCCGATGACGCGCACCGCGGCCCCTTCGATCACCGCGGGCTCGGGACCGCCCGTGACCACGACGCACGGACCGATGATCATGCGGCCCCCGCGAGATCGGCCCGGCGCAAGAGCCCACTCAGCTCGGCGCGCGCCTCGGCTGCGACCGCCGACGGATCGAGCGTCGTCCAGGCTCCGTCGCGGTAGAGCACGCGGCCGGCCACCATCGTCAGGCGCACGTCGGACGCGCGTGCGGCATGCACCAGCGTGGTGTAGGGGTCGCGCTCGGAGGCGGGGCCCAGGTGCGGCGCGCTCCCGTCGACGATGGCGATGTCCGCCTGTTTGCCCGCCTCGAGCGAGCCGGTCGTCGCGCCGAGGCCGAGCGCGCGGGCGCCATCACAGGTAGCGAGGGCCAGCACGTCGCGGGCGGTGAGCGGAGGTGCCGTCTCCGGCAGGTGCGCGCTCCTCACCCGCGAGACCAGGGCGGCGAGGCTCATCTCGTGGAAACTGTCGAGTCGGTTGCTGCACGCGGCGCCATCGCTCCCGAGACCGCAGCGGATCCCCGATCGTCGCCAGGCGCCGACGTGCGCGAGTCCCGAGCCGAGCTTGAGGTTCGAGCCCGGACAGTGGACCAGCGCCGCGTCGGCCCGCTGGAGCAACCCCAGCTCCTCGCCATCGAGCCACACGCCATGCGCGCCCACGAATCCCGAGCTCAGCACGCCGTGCTCGGAGAAGTAGCGGGCAGCGGTGGTCCCCACCGCCGCCGTCACCTCGCGCCCTTCGCCCGGACTCTCGGCGAGGTGGGTATGGACGAGCAGCCCGCGCTCCGCTGCCGCGGCGGCGACCTCGCGCCACAGCGCTTCGCTACAGGAGAGGATGAAGCGCGGGGCGAGCGAGACCGCGAGCCGGCCGGCCCCGGCGCCGTGGAATCGTCTGGCCAGCGCCAGCGATTCGTCCATCCCCGCGCGTGGCGACTCGATCAGCGCGGCGGGCACGCCGCCGCCCTGGTCCATGAGCGCCTTGCCGAAGACGGCGCGGATGCCCGACGCCTCGAGCGCTTCGCCGATGGCCTCGGTGTGATGCACCGTGCCCATGTCGTTGATGCAGGTGACGCCGCCCGCGATCAGCTCGCACAGTCCCAGCCGCGCCGAGGCCGCGACCGAGGCCGCCGTATGGGCGGCCTCCAACGGCCAGATGCGTGCCCGCAGCCAGCCCAGCAGGTCGCACTGTTCGGCGAGACCCCGGAACAGCGTCTGGCATAGATGCAGGTGCCCGTGCACGAATCCGGGCAGGACGAACGCTCCGGAGGCGTCGTACTCGGCGTCGGCGTTGCGCCCCGCGAGTGCTCCCGCGACGGCCGGGCCCAGGGCGGCGATGGCGCCGTCGCGGACCAGCAGGTCGGCACGCGACACGGTGCCCGCGGCATCCATGCACACCAACGTCCCGGAGCGGATGAGAAAGGTGCTCAGAGGGATGCCTCCCTGCGATCGAGCGACGCGCCGGCCTCCATGCCGTGTGCGCGGGAACTGCCGTGGGACGAAAAAAGTCCCACCCGCCCGGCAGAGTGTCAAGACTCGCCCGTCGTTCCATGTTCGAAACGGCGGCGATTGACCACGCGTGAGGGCGAGCCTACCGTTGCGGCATGGAGTCCGACTCCGCGTTGCCCCTGGTCGAGACGATCGAGATCCCGGACCCTCTCGTCGTCGTGCGTTCGCTCGTCCACCTGCCCCGTCCGTTCCTGCTCCATTCGGCGGCTCCCGACGAGCGGGCGCGCTGGTCGTTCTTCGGCGCCGATCCGTTCGCCGTGTTCAGCGGAGCGGACTACGACGGGGCGCATGCGATGTGGCGGCGCATCCACGCCCAGACGCTCGCCGGCGGCCACGTCCCGTCGCTGGTCCCGTTCACCGGCGGGGTGGTTGGCTACTGGGCCTATGACTTCGGGCGGCGCCTGGAGCGGCTCCCGGAGATCGCGACGGACGATCTCGGCCTTCCCGACGTGCTGCTCGGCTTCTACGATGTGGTCGGCGCCTTCGACCACGAGACGCGGAAGGCCTGGCTCTTCTCCAGCGGCCTGCCGCTCGACGAGGAGTTCCGGGCCGGCCGTGCGCGCGATCGGCTGGCGCAGTTCGTAGACCTGTTCTCCTCGGGGCGGCGCATCACCTCGCGCCTGCCGCGACGCTGGGAGGAGGTCGTCCGCCCGCGTTCCACGTTCACGCCCGAGGGCTATCGGGGGACGGTCGAGCTGGTGAAGCAGGCGATCCGGGCGGGCGAGATCTTCCAGGCCAATCTCTCCCAGCGCTGGACGGTGCCGCTCGAGGGCACCGACCCTACGACCCTGGCGATGGCGCTGTCGGAAGCGCTCGCGCTCCACTCCCCGGCGCCGTACGCGGCGTTCCTGGGTGCCCACGATCACGCGGTCGCCTCGGCGAGCCCGGAGCGTTTCCTCGAGCTGCGCGGCCGGCGGGTCGAGACGCGGCCCATCAAGGGGACGCGCCCGCGAGGCGCCGACCCCGACGAGGACGCGCGCCTCAGGGACGAGTTGCTGGCGAGCGCCAAGGACCGCGCCGAGAACGTCATGATCGTGGACGTGCTGCGCAACGACCTGGGGCGGGTCTGCGAGACCGGCTCGGTGAGCGTGGAGAGCCTCTGCGAGCTGGAGGTCTTTCCCCAGGTGTTCCACCTCACGTCGACGGTGACCGCCATCCTGAAGGGGGACCGCGATGCCTTCGATCTCCTGCACGCCTGCTTCCCGGGCGGTTCGATCACCGGCGCACCGAAGATCCGGGCGATGGAGATCCTCGAGGGGCTGGAGCCGGTGCGCCGCCATCTGTACACCGGAAGCATCGGCTACATCGACTGGGGCGGTGACGCCGACTGGAACATCGCCATCCGAACCGCCATCGTCACCCCGACGGCGGTGCACGTCGCCGCCGGCGGCGGCATCACCGCCGACTCGGACGCCGAGGCTGAGTACCTCGAGACGCTGCACAAGGTGGAGGGGCCGCGGCTGGCGCTCGAACGCGTGATGGGCCCGATCGAGATCGCGCCGGCGCTGGCGACACTGGCGTGAGCCGGACGCCGGAAATACCCGGCCGCGCGATCTGGATCAACGGCCGCCTGCGTCGCGGCGACGAGGCCGCCCTGTCGCTGTTCGACCGCGGCGCCCGCGATGGCGAGGGCCTGTACGAGACGCTGCGGATCTACCGCGGCCGGCCGTTCCTGTGGGAGCGCCACATGGAGCGGCTGGTGCTCTCGGCGGCGGTGCTGGGCTTCCCGGTCCCGGCCTCCCCGGTGACCCTGCGCGAGGCGCTGGATGAGGTGCTGGCGGCCGAACGGCTGGACGAGGCCGTGACGCGCATCACGGTGACGCGCGGCATCCCGGGCGGCCGGCCGACGCGGACCGGCGCCTGGCTGGAGGCGGAGCCGCTCGCCGCCCGGCTGTGGCGCGGGACACGGGCGGGCGCGGCGACGGTCATCGTCTCGAAACGGCCATTCGAGCCCGGCTCGCTCGGGCCCCACAAGACCACCAGCCGGCTCGCGTACCGGCTCGCCGGTGAAGAGGCGCGTGCGGCGCGCGCCGACGAGACGCTGCTGGTGAGCCCGCAAGGGCAGGTGCTCGAGGGTGCCGTGAGCAACGTGTTCGCGGTCGTCGGCGGCGAGGTCCTCACGCCGCCGCTCGCCTCGGGGATCCTGCCCGGGGTCACCCGGGCGCTGGTGCTGCGCCTGTGCGCCACCGCCGGGATCGGCGCGCGCGAGCAGACGCTCACACTCGCCGACCTGCGCGCCGCGGACGAGGTCTTCCTGACCAACTCGGTGCAGGAGGTGGTGTCGGTCGGGACGTTGGCCGGGCACGGCGTGCGGGGTCGCGCGCTCGCCGGGAAGCTGCTCGAGGCCTATCGGGGTGAGGTGGCTCGGGCGGCGGCATAGCCTGCCCTCCGCGGCGTGCGCGGGGGGAACCTGCGGGACTTTCCCCAGGCTCGGCGGACTCACACCCTAATGGCGACGAAACCGCCGACCATCCCCGGCCCGAGGCGCCAAGGCCGGCACCCGGGTCGGGCAGAATCCGCCGCGTGAATCGCACAAAACCCTTCGCGAACCGTGAACCGGCGTCAGCGCTCTAAAGGACTGATGTCGTGGCATGTCCGATGCTCATCATGATGTGCGAGCAGGGCCGGAACCCGCCCCCCTGGGGGGCTCGGCGGCCCGACAAGTCCCCAACAGGCCCCCCGATGAGCCCGGGGAACGCCGGCGCGAGGGTGTGAGATGGCGGTCAAAGGCGGACGCCTCGATTTCCTCGCGCCGCATCTGCTGCGCAGCCAGCTACTGCGTCCGGGCTTCGTGCGCCTCAGCCTCCGCATGGGCGTCGCCCAGCAGATGCCCGAGTGGGCGCGGCGCCAGTTCACCAACGCCGGCGTGGCGCCGCGCGATCTCGACCGCGTGCTCGCCCGCACCACCAGCCTCGAGTCGTGGGTCAACGAGTGGGAGAGCCTGGGCCGCGAGCACGAGCAGTGGGCCCAGGACGCGCTCACGCTCGGCCGCCCCGAGCAGGCGGCGCGCCACTTCCTTTCGGCGTCGGCGGCCTACAACTTCGCCCAGTACGTGGTCTTCCTCGACATCAGCCGCAAGCGGGCCCTTCACGAGTCATGCGTGCGCGCCTACGCCCAGGCGGCGCCGCTGCTCGATCCGCCCGCCCGCCCGTTCGAGGTCTCCTATCGCCGCCACATGATGAAAGGCTATCTGCGGCTGCCCGCGGGACCGCGCCCGAGCCCGGTCGTGGTGCTCTTCAACGGGACGAACGCGGTGAAGGAGGAGCTGCACTGGTGGGCCGAGGCGCTCTTGAGCCGCGGGGTGGCGGTCATCACCTTCGACGGCCCGGGGCTCGGCGAGACCTGGCACCGGCTCTCCATGGTGGCTGAGCCCCGTCCGGTCGGAGTGGCGATCCTCAACCAGATCGAGGCGACGCCGGAGCTGGACCCGGAATCGGTCGCGTTCTTCGGCATGAGCCTCGGCGGCTACCTCGCGATCCGCATGGCGACCCACGACACGCGGGTCCGGGCGGTGGCGGCGGTGAGCCCGCCCTATTCCGCCGACATCTACTGGAATGTGACGCTCGCGGCGTTCCGCCGTGAGCTGGCGGCGCTCTACAACATGGAGGAGCGCGAGATGGGCGCCTCGGTGGACCGGATCACACTGGCCGAGGTGCTGCCGCGCCTGCGCTGCCCGCTCATGGTCGCGGGCGGCGGGCACGACCTCATCACCCCGGGCACCGAGGCCTGGCGCATCTTCGAGGGCGGGCGCAGCGAGCGTGAGCTGATCTACTACCCCAAGGGAGCGCACGACTGCTTCAACGTGCTCTCGGACCTGAGGCCCAGGGTGGTGGGCTGGCTCACGCACCAGCTCGAGAAGCATCGCGCGGCGGCGCGCGCCGCCGCGGACGAGAGCGGGCGCGACAACGCCTGGGTGGCCGCCGAGGCGGTGGACCCCGACTTCGCTGACGCGCTGCGGGGCGATCCGCCCCATCGCGTCTGGAATCGCGTGGCGGGATCCGACGGCACGGAGTCTCCGGTCCCGGCGACGACGCGCGCGCAGGGCTGGCGCTGGCCGTGGTGGGGCGACGAGCCCCTCGTGCCCGAGGTGGTCCGCCGGCTCGCCCCGGCCGGCCTCGACGACACCGTCGCCCCGAAGCGCTAGCGAGCCGCCCCGCAGCGGAGCGGGACGGGGCGCATCTCCGGGATCACGCGCGGCGGCGCGCCCAGCCGGATCCCAGCTTGCTCTGGTACATCCTGCCGTCCGCCTGGTCGAGCAACGTGGACGCGCTCGCCTTCCCATCCCAGAGCACCACGCCGTAGGAAAGGTTCGAGCGGCGCGGCGATCGCTGCAGGAATTCCTGCGACACGCGCTGCGCCACCACCTCGGCTCCATCCGGGTCGGCCATCAGGGCCATCACGAACTCATCGCCTCCCACCCGGTAGGCGGCATCCGTCCCCACGCGCGAGCAGGACCTCAGCACCGACCCCAGGACGCGCAGCGTCTCATCCCCCATCGCGTGGCCATGGCGGTCGTTGATCTGCTTGAAATGGTCCACGTCCATGTAGAGGAGGGCGACGGGCTCGTCGATACGCTCCGACAGCCGGAGTGATCGGGCCAGATCACGCTCGAGCGCGCGGCGGTTGCCCAGGCCCGTCAGCGGGTCGGTGAGGGTGAGCTGCTCGAGCTCCGCCAGATGGTGTCGCGTGTAGCGCTGTTCGCGACCGATGAGCGTGATGATCCACCAGCCCAGCAGCAGGATCAGCCCCGAGACGAAGGCTCCCCGCACGATCTGGTTGACGCGGGCGGACCATCCTCCCGCCTCGATGATGTAGTCGGACACCCAGGGGAGCGCCGCCATGAAGAGGAGGAGCACGGCGGGCAGGAGGATGAGGCGTCGGTTGGGACCATCGGCCGGTCGCATGGCACCTCGGAGCCTACTCCAAACGACTCAGGCGGAGATGCCTTTTGGGCATCTCCGCCTGGATCACGCACGGACGTCGCGTCGATGACGCCCGCGGACTCGATGGATCGGCGACTAGCGGTAGCGGGCCTTCAGCACGCCCCAGGTCGGCGGCGCGGCGACGGTGGACATGCAGGGGATGTGGTTGCAGTCGCTGTTGTAGTTGCCGAGCGTGTTGGTCTTCACGTTCGTGCTGCTCATCGTCAGGGTGCCGGTCCCGACCGGCGGCGCCACCCGGCTACCGATCTGGGTGTCGGCCGCGATGATCGTGGCGTTGACGCTGGAGGGATTCGCGCCGATGAGGATGTTCAGCTTGGCCGCGATCAGCTGCTTTGCGAGGGCGATGAGACCATTGCTCCCGGCGGTCTTGCCGAGGATCTGGATGAGCTGCGCCTTCGTGTAGCTCACCGTGCCGAGCGTCAGGTTGGCCACCGGCCACTGGCTGGGGTTGTGCTTCCACCAGGACGAGGTGTGCGTGCAGTCCGCGTGAGGATTCGTCTGGCCCTCGATGTTCTCCGAGAAACCGCTCTGGTACATGGTCGCCGTCGGGTTGGCCCACGCGCAGAACATGTAATTGGTCCCTTCCTCGAGCTCGTTGTCCCAGTCGGTGCGCCAATCGCTGAGCGTGACACCGCTCTCGTCGATGAGGTTGCCGATCTCGACCTCGATGGACTGGAAGGGCGCGAGCTTGAAGGTGGTGTACGTGCCGCCGCCGTCGTTCAGCTCGGGCGTGCCCCAGAAATACGCCTCGCCCTGACGCGGGTCACCGTAGATCCACCACTGCGATCCGCTGCCGACATAGTCGGCCTGCGTCATCCAGAAGACCGTGAAGCCGTTCGGACAACCGGTCGAGCCGGCGGTGATGGTCAGCACCTGCTTGCCGAGCCCCGTGATGCCCTGGGTGACGGTGGGCGTCTCGAGATCGCCCTGTGCGAGGGCGGGCGCCGCCTGAGCGAACGCGAGCGCACAGGCGAGAGCGGCGGCCGAGACAACGACGGAGTAGCGACGCATCATCAGCGGCTCCTTCCGAATGCGAGGTGCGTGAACTGTCATCGCCGGGCTGGTTCACGGGGGGCCTGGCGACTGGATGGCGGTTGGAGCCCTGATCGGCTCGACCGAGATTGGCATACGTCGGGGCAGACGAACCCCGCAAGCACCCAACAACGATATCCGGCCACGACTGCCCCGGTCAAAGGATTTCGGACTCGACGGACCGGAGAATCGATTGCGAACGAACGGTTTAGTCCGGCCGCACTCCTCCTGGGTCGCCGCGGAGCGAGGGTCCGAGAGGGTCCGGGGAGGTCGCGACTCACACGTTCGGAACGGGCCGCTCTCCTGGCTTCCGGGGCCAGCGACCGGTCGAACGCTCCAGTCGGGTCGAATGCAGGCCCCGAGGCGCCCTTGCGGTCTGACGCAACCGCCCAAAACTGATACTCTGCACTCGCTTGCGGTCGCACTTGAGCCCACGTTCACGACGGAGACAGGCATGCCCGGGGTCCAAACCGGCGTACGGATCAGGCCTCTGGACGAGCTCGACATCGGCGCCATCGTCCGCATCGACGAGCGCATCGGGGGCCGCTACCGGCCTGAGATCTGGGAACAGCGGGTCGGCTTCTACCTGCGTCGGGATCCGGGCGCTTCCCAGGTCGCCGAGGTCGACGGGAAGGTCGTCGGCTTCATGCTCGGCGACCTCCGGGCGGGCGAGTTCGGGCTCGAGGAGCCGAGCGGCTGGATCGAGCGCTTCGGCATCGACCCCGACCATCGCGGGCGCGATCTCGGGCGCCTCATGTTCGCGGCCATGGTCGCGCACTTCAAGACCGGCGGAGCGTGCGCGGTGCGCACGCTGGTCGATCGGAAGGACACCGAGGTCGCGGGCTTCCTGCGCGCGCTCGGCCTGAGCACCTCACCCCTCGAAGCGCTCGAGATGCGGCTGGACGCGAAACCCTCGGAGCCTCGATGAAGGTCGAGCAGATCGCCCTCGAGAAGCGCTATCACGGCGCGGTCGAGCACTGGCGTCGCCACAATTTCAAGGACTACGAGACGCTCCTCGAGAGTTGGGAGAAGTACTTCCCCACCGACGAGCGCTTCTGCCTGTGCGCCAAGATGGAGCTCGGCATGCCCGAGACGGTGCAGGTCGGCGAGCACAAGGGCGAGAAGAAGCGGCTCGAGCCCGACCAGCTGGGCGAAGAAGAGGCCGGACACCTGCTCGCCATCATCAAGGCCCAGGCCTCGACCGAGTTCGGCTCCATCCAGCAGCACGCCGGCACGCTCGAGCGCGCCGACGACGACCAGGACCGCTTCTGGGTGCTGCGCGTGATGGCCGAAGAGCTCCGCCACGGCTACCAGATGCTCCATCTGCTGCTGTCCAAGGACTGGAGCCACGTCTCGGGCGGCGTGACCGGCGAGCAGAT
>JBGPXY010000105.1:0-9514 GCA_041492985.1 Candidatus Eiseniibacteriota bacterium | reverse complement strand
CGACTTCCGCGCCGCGCCCGTGCGCATCAAGTACCGCAAGAGCGAATAGGGACGACACGTGGCGCTCGCGGTCGTGCTGAGCCTGCTGCTCGGATACCTGAGCGGCTCGTTGCCCTGGGGGCTGTGGCTGGGACAGTGGGTGCGGGGCGTCGACGTCCGGTCGATGGGCTCGAAAAATCTGGGCGCGACCAACGTCTATCGCTCGCTCGGGCCGGCGCTCGGGCTCCTGACGCTCGGCCTCGATATCGCCAAGGGCGCCATCCCGGTCGCGGTCGTCCCGCGCCTCGCGCTCACCCAGGCGTTCCCGGGCGGCCGCGAGTGGTGCATGATGGCGGTGGGGATCGCGGCGGTGGCCGGGCACATGTGGACCTGCTTCGCCGGCTTCCGCGGGGGCAAGGGGGTCGCCACCACGGTGGGGGTGCTCCTGGCGCTGGCCCCGATGGCGTTCGCCGTGTTCGCCGCCGTGTTCGTCCTCACCGTGGCGGTCACGCGTTACATCTCGCTCGGGTCGGTGCTGGGTTCGCTCGCGTTCGCCATCGCCCTGGGGCGGGTCGCGCCCGGGGGCGTCCGCAGCCCGTCCTTCGTCCTCGGCGCCGTGCTCGCGCTCCTGGTGATCGTGCGGCATCGCGAGAATCTCGGACGGCTCGCGCGGGGCACCGAACGGCGGTTCTCATTCAAGGGAGGTCAGGACTCGTGAGCACCGTCGCGGTCCTCGGGGCCGGCTCGTGGGGGACGACGCTGGCCGTCCACCTCGCCGGGCTTGGCCACGCCGTCCGCCTCTGGGACATCGACGCCCCGCATCTCGCCCAACTGGAGGCTGACCGGGAGAACCGGAAGTTTTTGGCTGGCATAGCGCTCCCCGGGGGTATTAAGGTTCAACCGAAACTCGAAGCGGCGCTCACCGGAGCGGAGTTCACGTTGTTCGTCGTGCCGTCGCACGGTATGCGCGGGTGCTCGGAGCGGGTCGCCGCGACAGGGGCCGGAAGCCTCTGGGTGTGCGCGGCCAAGGGGCTCGAACTCGGGACCCTGAAGCGCATGACCGAGGTGTTGGTGGAAACGCTCGCGGACGAGGACCCGGTGTTGCTGGTGGGTCCGAGCCACGCGGAGGAAGTGAGTCGGGGCCTGCCGACCTCGATCGTCGCGGCGGCGCATTCCGAGGCGCGGGCGCGGCAGGTGCAGATCCTGTGTTCGTCGGCGCGCCTGAGGGTCTACACGAACGGTGACGTCGCCGGGTGCGAGTACGGCGCGGCGTTGAAGAACGTGATCGCCATCGCCGCCGGCATCTGCGATGGGCTGGGATACGGAGACAACACGAAGGGCGCCCTGCTCACCCGCGGGCTGGCCGAGATCACGCGGCTCGGGGTGGCGCTGGGCGGAAGACGCGAGACGTTCTACGGCCTCACGGGCATGGGGGATCTCATCACCACCGCCACGAGCCGGCACAGTCGCAACCGGCACGTCGGCGAACGGCTGGGTCGGGGAGAGACGATCGACCACGTGCTGGGGAGCATGGTCATGGTGGCCGAGGGTGTCAACACGGCGAAGGCCGCCCTGGAGCTGGGCCGCCGACACGGCGTGGAGACACCGATCACCGAGCAGGTGTGCGCGATCCTGCTCGAGCGCAAGGACCCGCGCTCAGCGCTCGAGGCGCTCATGTCGCGCGAGCTGAAGAGCGAGGAATGGAAGGGGGACGCCGGTCGTGTCGCCGCTCAAGACTGAACCCGAATCCGAATCGAAACTCTACCGGCCCATCAGCGAGGTGGCCGAGCTGGTCGGCGTGAAGCAGCACGTGCTGCGCTACTGGGAGACCCAGTTCAGCATGCTGCGGCCGAAGAAGAACCGGGCGGGAAACCGCATGTATCGCCCCGACGAGGTCAGGCTCCTGCTGCGGATCAAGGAGCTGCTCTACGGGCGTCGCTACACCATCGCCGGCGCGCGGCGCTCGCTGCTCGACGAGCGCAAGGACGCCACCCCCCAGGTGGAACTCGGCTTCGGCGATGCCGATCGCAAGGTGGCGCTCCACGACGTGCGCAACGAGCTGAAGCAGCTGCTCGAGAAGCTGCGTTCGCCGCGCACGACCGTGAGGGGCTGAGTCCGGGCTGCCCGGAGCGCGCCCCATCGCGACCGCCCCGCGCGAGACGCCCCCTTGCGGTCCCGGGCGCACTCCCGTAGATTGACTGCCCCATATCGGTCGGGGCGTAGCGCAGCCCGGTAGCGCACCTGCATGGGGGGCAGGTGGTCGCTGGTTCAAATCCAGTCGCCCCGACCATTTCTCTTCTCCGGCGCTCGGTCACCCCCGCCCATGATCGCCTTCCTCGGTTACCTGACGGCCGATCTGGCCGTGCGACTGTTGCCCGCGACGCTGGCCGATCGCCTGGCGGTGGCGGTGGCCCGTCTGGTGTTCGCCGTGCGTCCGCCTGCGCGACGCGCGCTCGAGGCCAACCTCTCACGGCTCCTGCCGGGAACGAGCGACGATCACCGGCGCGGCACCGCGCGCGCGGCGTTCGAGCAGTTCGCGCTCTCGCTCACGGATTTCCTGCGCCTCGGGCGACTGGATGGGCCGGCCCTCGAGGGGGCTATCGAGGTGCGTGGCGGTGAGCACCTCGAGCGCGCACGCGCGTCGGGGCGCGGCGTCATCCTGCTCTCGGCCCATGCCGGAAACTGGGAGTGGGGTGCCGCGTGGCTGGCGGCACGGGGGGCGCGGCTCGGCGCGCGGTTGCACGTGGTCGCGCGACCCCATCCCAACCGCTGGGTCGAGCGTCTGTTCGCCCGCCGGCGCGAGGCCCGCGGCGTGGCACTGCTGCCGGGACGACCGCTGTGGCCCGGCGCGGCGCGGGCGCTCAAGCGGCGCGAGTGGGTGGCCCTGATGGGTGATCGGCGTGGCCCCCGCGGCCCCGTGTGCGCGTGGGCGGCGGCGCTCTCCCGGCGGACCGGAGCGGTGGTGCTCCCGGCGGTGATGCTGCGCCTGGCGCCGGGCCGCTATGCCGCGTGCTTCGAGGCGCCGCTCACCCCCGAGGCGTGCGCGGGCGGCGGGTACCGGGATGCCCTGCGTCCTCACTTCGAACGTCACCCCGCACAGTGGTTCGCCTTCGAACCGCTGCCGGACGGGCTCGCCTGATGCGACGCGTCCGGCCCTGCGCCGCCGTCCGGGTCCCCCGCGCTGCGAGCCCGCGCTGATGCGCGTGGCCGCGCTGGTCCCCGCGTACCAGGCCCAGGCGCACCTCGGCGGGGTGCTGGCGCGACTGGCCGTTCTGCGGCCGACGCCGGAGGTGCTGGTCGTCGACGACGGTTCGACCGACGGTACCGCCGCGATCGCGCGGGACGCCGGGGTGCGCGTGCTCTCGCTGCCCGAGAATCGCGGCAAGGGCAACGCGCTCCTGGCGGGCTTCGCCGCGCTGAACGGATTCGACGGAGTGGTCACCCTGGACGCCGACGGGCAGCATCCGCCCGAGTGCCTGCCGGCGTTCGTGCTCGCCGCCGAGCAGGGCGCAGACCTGGTGCTCGGCGTGCGCGAGCGGACCGTCGACATGCCGCCCATCCGCCGCCTCGCGAATGCCGTCGCCTCCGGGTGGGCGAGCTGGCTCGCCGGCCAGCCGGTGTCCGACAGCCAGTGCGGCTACCGGCTCTACGGTCGACGGGTACTGGAGCGCACGCCGATCACGCCCGGGCGCTACGAGGTCGAGTCGGAAGTGGTCGTGCGCGCCGCCCGGCTCGGCTTCCGGCTCGCGTCGATCGCGATCCCGACGGTCTACGGCACCGAGGAGAGCCAGATCCGGACCCTGCGTGATGTGCCGCGCATCATCGGCGTGCTGGCGCGGCTCACGCTGGAGCGCGTGGCGCCGCCGACGGTCATGCGCGACGCCGCGCGCGAGGGGGGCCGCTCGTGAACATCCTGCTCACCAACGACGACGGCATTCACGCGCCGGCGCTGCGGGTGCTGGGAGCGGAGCTGGCGACCCTGGGACAGGTCACGCTGGTGGCGCCGGACCGCGACCAGAGCGCCACCTCGCACTCGCTCACGCTCCACCGGCCGCTCCGGATCAACCGTCACGGCGAGCGCGAGTTCAGCATCGACGGCACACCCACCGATTGCGTGCTGATCGCCTTCCATGGGCTGCTCGACGAGCGGCCCGACCTGGTCGTGTCGGGCATCAACCACGGCCCCAACATGGGCGAAGACGTCTTCTACTCCGGTACCGTCGCGGCCGCCATCGAAGGCTCGATGCAGGGCGTGCCGTCCGTGGCCGTGTCCCTCGTCACGCACGAGCCCGCGGACTTCCTCGCCCCGGCGCGCTTCGTCCGGCGCCTGGTCGAGGAACTGACACGCCGCGGGATGACCGGTAAGCAGGTGCTCAACGTGAACCTGCCGCACCGGCCCTGGGACGAGGTGAAGGGGGTCCGGTTCACCCGCCTGGGCACGAGGGTTTACAGCGACACGCTGATCGAGAAGACCGACCCGCGGGGGCGGGCGTACTACTGGATCGGAGGGCAGGACCCGGTCTGGGAATCACACGAAGGCACCGATTTCCACGCGGTGGAGCACGGCTTCATCTCGGTCACGCCGCTCTCGCTCGACCTCACCGACTATCGCGCCGTGGTCGAGATGGAGCAGTGGGATCTTCGACCGTGAACGACGGGCTGTCCCGCGGCGCGGGAGGGGCGGGGCCGGCGGGCGCCGGTCGGGGCAACGGCGGGGACCCGTTCGAGGTCGCGCGGCGTCGCATGGTCGAGGAGCAGCTGGTGGCCAACGGCATCCGGGACGAACGGGTGCTGGCGGTGATGGGGAGCGTGCCCCGCCACCTCTTCGTCGACCCGGCGTTCCTCGGCCGCGCCTACGGCGACCACGCGCTGCCGACCGCGGAGGGTCAGACCATCTCCCAGCCGTGGATCGTCGCACGGATGCTCGAGCTGCTGGCCGTGGCCCCCGAGCATCGCGTGCTCGAGATCGGCACCGGCAGCGGCTACCAGACGGCGCTGCTGGCGCGACTGGCCGAGCGGGTCTTCAGCGTCGAGCGCGTTCCGTCGCTGTTGCGGGCGGCGCAGGGCCGACTCGACCAGCTCGGGATCCGCAACGTGGCGCTCCGGCATGGCGACGGCTCTCTCGGTTGGCAGGAGTTCGCACCCTATGCTAGGGTCCTCGTCTCCGCAGCGGCACCTCGGGTCCCCGATGCGCTTCGCGCGCAGCTGGGTGAAGGAGGTGCGCTGGTCATCCCGGTCGGCGGACCCAATCTCCAGCACCTCGAGGTATGGCACCGCCTGCCGGGCGATCAGTGGCGACACGAGCGACGGGGCGAGTGCCGGTTCGTGCCACTGCTGGGACGTGACGCGTGGCGTGAGACGCCGGAGACGGAGCAGTGAGCAACACATGGATATCGTCGGGGCGTGGCTCAGCCCGGTAGAGCACCTGGTTCGGGACCAGGGGGTCGGAGGTTCAAATCCTCTCGCCCCGACCATCCAACGCAGCGCGAGACGGCCCTCCGGCATGACCGCCGGGGGGCCGTCTCGCGCCGGGGCAGAGGGCCCCGCTCGCGGTCGACGTCGGGCCTTCCGGAAGTCGGTGCTTGCCGCTTGACAGATCCGGTGCCCGCGGGCGCATCCTCCGGGACGTCGCCATGCACTGCGTCCATCTGGTGGTCCGCGGGCGGGTCCAGGGAGTGGGCTTCCGGCACTTCGTCCGTCATCGAGCAGGATCGCTGGGACTCGCCGGCTGGGTGCGGAATCGGCCGGATGGCGCGGTCGAGGTGGAGGCCGAGGGCTCGCGCGCGGCGCTCGAGTCCCTGCTCGAGGCGATCCGGCAGGGCCCGAGCGGGGCGCGCGTGAAGACGGTCGACGAGGCGTGGAGCGAGCGGGACGCCCGCCACAGCGGGTTCGAGATCGACGGCTGAAGGGGATCCCCCGGATCTCCGGGGGACCGTAAGGGACGAGATGACGGCACCAGGTTCGCCGCGATTCGCCGACCGCCTCGCCGAGGCGCTGGCCGCCGCCTCGGGCGCCGGCCGCATGGCGACCGACGTCTACGAAGCGCTGTTCGCCGACGCCGAGTTCGACGCCGCGGAGTTCGAACGCTTCCAGGCGACGGCGCGGGAAGCAGGCGTGGCCCTTCCCGATGACGAGCTGAACGAGCCCGGCAGCCCTCTCCAGCCGCGTCCGGGGGGGGTCGAGCGCGACCGCGACCTGCTCGACATCTACCTGGGGGAGATCGGGAGGATCGCGCTGCTCCAGCATCCGGAACTGCTGGCGCTCTCGGTCCGCGCCCGTGAGGGTGACGAAGACGCGCGCAAGCGGATCATCCTCGCCAACCTCCGCCTGGTCGTGCACCTGGCGCGCGGCTACCGCAACCGAGGGGTGGCGCTGCTCGATCTCATCGAGGAAGGGAACCTGGGGCTCATCCGGGCGGTGGACGGGTTCGAGCCCGAGCGCGGCCTGCGCTTCAGCACCTACGCCGCGATCTGGATCCGGCAGTCGATCCTGAGGAGCATCGCCGAGCAGGCCAGGTCGCTGCGCATCCCGGTGCAGATGTTCCAGCAGATGAACCGCTTCTCCCGGGCCGAGCACGCGCTGCGGGGTCGGTTCGGTCGCGAGCCCACCCTCGGCGAGGTCGCGGCCGAACTGGACATCTCGACCCCGCGCGCCGAACGGCTGGCGGCGTTGATCCGGGGCCTGCGATCCCTCGACGACGGATCGAGCGTCGCCGCCTTCGAACAGCTCACGCACGAGGATCTCGGCGAGGCCCCGCTCTCGGTCGAGCGGCTGGTCGAGCTGCAGCAGGAACACCAGCGGCTCGATCGACTGTTGCGCTCGTTGAGCCAGCGCGAGGAACAGATCCTGCGCATCCGATACGGCTTCTACGACGGTGTGGCGAACACGCTGGCCGAGACCGGCCAGCGCTTCGGCATCTCCCGCGAGCGCGTGCGCCAGATCGAATCGAGGGCGCTCGAGAAGCTGCGCCGCGCCCTCGATCTGCTCGAGACGGCTCGCGACGCCCGTGCATCGATCCACTGATCCCATCGCCCCACCGCAGCGCCCGCGAGGATCCATGACCGACCTGAAGCGTTTCATCCGTGACGTTCCCGACTTCCCTCGCCAGGGGATCGTCTTCAAGGACATCACCCCGCTGCTCTCGGCCCCGGTGGCATTCGCCGAGTCGATCCGGCTGCTGGCGGCCCGGGTGACGAAGCCCGACGCGGTGGTGGCCATCGAGTCGCGGGGATTCGTGTTCGGCACCGGTCTGGCCCTCCACTGGAGCGTGCCGCTGGTGCCGGCCCGCAAGTTCGGCAAGCTCCCGGGGAAGACGGTGCGCGAGGTCTACTCGCTCGAGTACGGCGAGGACACGCTCGAGCTGCACGCGGACGCGCTCCGCGCCGGCCAGCGGGTGGTGGTGGTGGACGACCTGCTCGCGACCGGCGGGACCGCGGCGGCCACCGCGCGTCTGGTCGAGCAGCTCGGGGCGACGGTGGTCGGGTGCCTGTTCCTGATCGAACTGAAGGGCCTCGGCGGCAGGGCGGCGCTCGGATCGCACCCGGCCGAGGCGTTGCTCGCCTACGACGTGGCGCCGGAGACACCGCGCGTCTAGGTGGAGCCGGTCGCCTCCCGGCGCATCCGGCGCCGGTCGCTGGCGATCGCCAGGGACACACCCGCCAGGATCAGCAGCATGCCGAGCAGGTGCTCGCGCATCAGCCGCTCGTGACGCACCAGCACCCCCAGCGTCACCGCGATCACCGGGACCGCCACGCCGATGAAGGCGACCGTGCTGACCTGCCAGCGATGCACCAGCCAGGCGAACACCACGAACGCCCCCACCGAGCCCGCGATCGCGAGATAGAGGATGGGATAGATCTGGACCCAGTGCGTGGGAAGGTGCCGACTCTCGTGGAGCAGCCATGAGGCCAGGAGGCAGAATGGGACACCGACCGTGGCGGCGACTGCGTTGGCGGCCATCGGGTCCTGACGCGGGCCGCGTTTGAGCATCGTCGTGCCGAATGCGGCGGTGACGGTCGCGAGGTAGATCGCCAGCAACGGGAGAGCGGTGACGGCCGTCGTCAAGTCGCGGGAGAACAGCACGGTGACCCCGCCGAGTCCGACCACGGCGCCCGCCATCTTGAGCGCATCGAGCCGCTCGAGCCCGAACCCCCGGGCGACCAGCGCGCTGGTGATGGGGATGCTCGCGAACACGACCGCGGCGAGGCCCGACGGGACCACGGTCTCGCCCCAGTAGAGCAGCGGGAAGTTCAATCCGAACTGGAAGACCCCGTACGCCGCGGCCGACCGGAGTGCCGGGCCGGTGGGCAGCTTGCGTCCGCGGGCGAGCACCAGGCCTGTCAGCACGAGCGCGGCGAGCATGAGCCTCAGCGCCGCCGCCCACATCGGCGGCATCGTGTCGTTGCCGATGCTGATGACCAGGAAGGTGCTGCCCCAGATCGCCGTGCAGGCGCCGAACGCCAGGTAGGTGCGGGCGTTCCCGGGTGCGGAGGAGGCGTCGGGCATGCTCTCGATCGGCGCGGCGGTCGCGCAGGGAAGGATGGGAGGGACGGAATCGACGCGCATGATACCGACCGCCGACCACGGCCCACAAGCCGAGCGTCGTGCGGCGCGCTCGTGGTAGTCTGCGCGCCGCCATCCGTCGCTATCTGTCACCGGAGAATCGATCGGGCATGATGCGCCAGCTCCTGCTGTGGGCCTCGGAGAACGCGTGGCTTCGCGAGCGGATGCCTCGCCTTGGTTTCGTGCGCCGCGCGGTGTCTCGGTTCATGCCCGGTGAGGACATGGGGGCGGCCGTGGCCGCCACCGTGGAGATGGGAAAGTCCCGGCTCGGCGCCGTGCTCACCCTGCTTGGGGAGAACGTCAAGGACGAGGCCGATACCGCCGCCGTGGTCCGTCACTACGTCGAGGTCATGCAGGCCATCCAGGACCGTAGCCTCGACGCCGAGGTGTCGGTCAAGCTCACCCACCTGGGCCTCGACCTCGACGTGGCGCTCGCCGAGCGGAATCTGGTCACGCTCGCCACGCGTGCCGCGGCGCTAGGGCAGGAGATCGCGGTGGACATGGAAGGGAGCGCCTATACGGAGCGCACCGTGGCCCTCTACCGGCGCGTGAGGGCCGCGCACGCCAACGTGGGGCTCTGCCTGCAGGCCTACCTGCGCCGCACCGCGGCCGACCTCGAGTCGCTGCTGCCGTTGCGGCCGATGATCCGGCTGGTGAAGGGGGCGTACGCGGAGCCGGCGACCATCGCCTTCCCCGACAAGGCGGACGTCGACGCGGAGTTCCTCAAGCTCGCACAGCGACTGCTGGGCGCTTCCGGCGCGACCGGTGTTCCGCGCGTCATCTTCGGCACCCATGATCGCCGGCTCATCGGGGAGATCGCGGCCTGGGCATCCGCCCAGGGCATCGCCCCGGGCCGGTACGAGTACCACATGCTCTACGGCATCGGTCGGGAGGAGCAGCAGCGCCTGGCCGGCGGTGGCCAACGCGTGCGGGTGCTGATCTCCTACGGGTCGGCCTGGTTCCCCTGGTACAT
>JBGPXY010000197.1:0-4752 GCA_041492985.1 Candidatus Eiseniibacteriota bacterium | reverse complement strand
ATCAAGACCGCGATCTTCGGCGGCGAGGGCCTGTTCTTCGCGACGCTGCGCGGCCCGGGGCGCGTGTGGCTCCAGTCGCTGCCGTTCTCGCGCCTGGCGAGCCGCATCTACGCCGCCGCACCGCAGACCGGCCGTGGCGGTCGCGAGCAGGGCTCGATCCTGGGCGGACTCGGCAACCTGCTGGACGGGGACGGGCGATAGTGAGGAGGGAGACTCTCGGAGTGCGTTCATCACCCGCGCACAGACTCTCGATCCTCGTGCTGTTCCTGACCGTGGGCGCCGCGGTGGCGCCCACGATCGCTTCGGCGTCCGCCGCCGGGGAGCCGACCCTTTCGTCGGACACCTGGTTCCCCGCGGACTCCGCCGTGCGCGCGATCCTCCGGGCGCGGATCGAGACGGGGCAGACGACCGGCCTGGTCGTCGGCCTGCTCGAGAACGGGGAGACGCGGATCGTCACCTGTGGCAAGTCGGGCGGACCGGGAGCGCGTCCACTGGATGGGAATACCGTGTTCGAGATCGGCTCGGTCACCAAGGTGTTCACGTGCACGCTGCTCGCCGACATGGTCCGGCGCCGTGAAGTGCGCCTCGATCAGCCGGTCGCCGAGCTGTTGCCGAAGACGGTGAAGGTGCCGGCGAGGGGCGACACGCTCATCACCCTGGTCGACCTCGCCACCCAGCACTCGGGGCTGCCGAGGTTGCCGTCCAACCTGGTGCCGAAGGATCCGGCCAATCCGTACGACGACTACACGGTGGAGCGTCTCTACGATTTCCTCTCGGGATACACGCTGACGCGTGCGCCCGGCGCCACGTACGAGTATTCGAACCTGGGGATGGGGCTGCTGGGCCACGCGCTCGCGCTCAAGCTGGGCAGGCCCTACGAAACGGCGGTGATCGAGCGTGTGCTCGAGCCGCTGCGGATGGAGGACACGCGCATCACGCTCACGGCGGACATGAAGTCCCGGCTCGCGGCCGGACACGACGCGTCGGGTGCCACCGTCCCCAACTGGGACCTGCCGGTGCTCGCGGGCGCGGGCGCGTTGCGCTCCACCGCGAGCGACCTGCTGCGCTTCGTCGCCGCCAACCTCGACTCCAATGCCACGCCGATCTCCGCCGACCTGCGCGAGACACACCGCTCGCGCCACAGCGCGGGTGGGCCCAGTGTCAGCATCGGGCTCGCCTGGCATCTGATCCACGCCAACGGGGCCGAGATCGTCATGCACAACGGCGGGACCGGCGGCTACCACTCGTTCATCGGCTACGATCCGGCCATGCGCGTCGGGGTGGTGGTGCTCTCGAACGCGGCCGCGGAGATCGACGACATCGGCCTCCACCTGTTGAACCCCAAGCTGCCGCTCAAGACCTTCACCAAGCACACCGAGGTGAAGATCGATCCGGCGCGACTCGACGCACTGGTGGGTCAGTACGCGCTGGCGCCGACGTTCGTGCTGACGGTGACGCGCGAGGGCGATGGGCTCTTCGTCCAGGCGACCGGGCAGCAGAAAATGCAGGTGTTCCCCGAGTCGGACACCTCCTTCTTCTACCGAGTGGTCGATGCGCAGGTCTCGTTCGACCTCGACGCGACGGGCAAGGCCACGCAAATCGTGCTGCATCAGAACGGGCGCGACATCCCCGGCCAGCGGCTGCCGTAGGGAGCCGCGCCCCGTATCACGTGGGCGTCTCGGCCTTCGGGGTTCGGGTCCATGCAGGCGGGCGTTTCTCGAGGAATGCCGTGAGCCCTTCGACCGCGTCGGGTGAGCGCATGAGCTGGTCGACGTAGAACCGCTCGGCGAGCTCGATCTCGTCGGGCTCCGGGCGCCAGCGGCCCAGCCGAAGCGCGTGCTTGGCGAGTCGCAGCGAGGCGGGGCTCAGCGCGCGCAGCTCCGCGAGCAGTCCTTCCACCGCCGACTCGAATGCGTCGGCCTGCGCCACCCGGTTCACGAGGCCGTGGTGCAGCGCCTCGCCGGCGGTGAGCACCCGGCCGGTCAGCACCATCTCGCTCGCGAGGTGATACGGGATGAGGTGCGGCAGCGCCGCGGCCGCCAGCGGTGGGAACACGCCGAGCCGGATCTCGGGTTGGCCGAACGTGGCGCGAGACGAGGCCACGACCAGATCGCACACCAGCGTCAGCTCCATCCCTCCGCCGAGCGCCGGTCCCTGCACGGCGGCGATCACGGGCGCCTCGATGCCCAGCAGCAGACGGCAGACGCGATGGAACTCCGCGAGCATCGTGGCGCCGCGATCGGGCAGGTGGTCACGCACGTCGACGCCTGCGCAGAACGCCTTTCCGCGCGCCTCGAGCACCAACGCCGAGAGTCCCTCGAGTCGCTGCGCCTCCTCGAGCGTCCGGGCCAGCTCACGGGCGACGTCGAGGTCGATGACGTTGAGCGGCGGACGCTCCAGCACCACCCGGGCGATGCCGTCCTGCTCGATGAGCTCCACGACTGCCATGGCTCCTCCGCACGGCCTGGACCGCGGCCGTCCTCACCTCGTCAGGATCGCGTGTGCTCCAGCACCATCGCGGCGCCCATGCCGCCGCCCACGCACAGGGTGGCGAGCCCGTAGCGGGCGTCGCTCCGCCGCAGCTCGCGCAGGAGTGTGCCCACGAGCCGCCCGCCGGTGGCCCCGAGTGGGTGGCCGATCGCGATGGCGCCACCGTTCACGTTGGTGCGCTCCTCAGGTAGTCCGAGCTGGCGGATCACCGCCAGCACCTGAGCCGCGAAGGCCTCGTTGAGCTCGATCCGGTCGATCTGGCTGAGCGAAAGGCGCGCGCGATCGAGGGCGATCGGCACCGCCTCGACCGGCCCGATGCCCATGAGCGCCGGATCGACGCCCGCCACCGCATAGGAGACGAACCGGCCGAGCGGCGCGAGCCCGCAGTCGCCCAGTTCGGCGCGCGAGGCCACGAGCAGGACGGAGGCGCCGTCGCTGGTCGGGCAGGCGTTGCCGGCGGTGACGGTGCCGTCGTCCTGGAAGGCGGGCTTGAGAGCGGCGAGCCTCTCGAGGGTCGAGTCGGCGCGCAGGGCGTCGTCTTCGGCGACGACGACCCGAGAATACTTCGGCTCCGCGATCGCTGCCGGTCGGTGGCCGGGCCCGGCGGACGGTGTGGAGGCATCTCCCGGCGGCGGGAGAGCGTCGGCCCTGGACGATGCATCCACCTCGACGGGCACGATCTCCCCGGCGAACACGCCGCGCGCGCGCGCCGCGGCGGCGCGACGGTGGCTCCTCAGCGCCCACGTATCCTGCTCGGCGCGCGACACCCCGTAGCGTTGCGCCACGCGTTCGGCGGTGAGCCCCATGCCCATGTAGGCCTCCGGCCGCCGCTCCACGAGCGACGGGTTGGGCGATGGTTTCACCCCGCCGATCGGGATGCGGGTCATGCTCTCCATCCCGCCCACGAGCACCATCCGCGCCTCACCCAGCCGCACCTTCGCGCACGCCACCGCCGTCGCCTCCAGGCTGCTCGCGCACATGCGGGTGAGCGTCATGGCCGGCACGCGGTCGGGGATCCCGGCGGCGAGCGCCACCAGTCGGGCGACATTGCGCCCCTGCTCGGCCTCCGGATAGGCGCAGCCCACGACGACCTCGTCGAGGTGGTCGTAGGCGCGGGCGGGGAGGGTCGCCAGCAGGTCGCGGAACAGCGCTGCGAGCAGGTCGTCCGGCCGGCTGGCGGCCAGCGCGCCCTTGCCCGCCCGGGTGAACGCGGTGCGTCGCGCGGCGACGATCCACGCCGTCTCCATCGGCCCTCCAGAACGCGCTTGACAACGATTTGAACGAGCGGTCAAATACTGAACGAGCGTTCGAATCAGGTCAAGCGCTCTCTTCGGTGCGCCCGGCCGGCCGCCGCGGCGCCCTGGAGCCGTTCGGGGAGGGTGTGGACCGTGCGCGACCAGGTCCTGGAAGGGGGGCAGTCCGTGAGTGGCGATGCCCGCCGGGCCCAGCTGGATCAGAATGGGCCCAAATATCAGGCGAAGCGCGACCAGATCCTCGACATCGCGGTCGCCGCCTTCCGGGCGCAGGGCTACGCCGGGACCTCGACGCAGGACATCGCCCGCGCCCTGCACATGACCAAGGGCAGCCTCTACTACTACTTCCGCGACAAGGAGGACATCCTCTTCTCCTGTCACTCGCGAGCTCTCGATCACCTGCTGTCGGTGGCGCGCGCGGCGCGCCGGCGGCACCGCGAGCCCGAGGCGGCCCTGCGCGAGATGATCGAGCAGCACGTGGGCATCATGGTCCACGAATTCCGGGGCTCCGCGCTGGCGCTGGAAGTCGCCACCCTCTCCGGGAGCCGCCGCGGACGTGTGGTGAGCCGCCGGGATCAGTACGAGGGCCTGTTGCGCACCTTGGTCGAGGAAGGCATCCGCTCGGGCGCCTTCCGTCCCACCGACGCGAAGCTCGCCACGTTCGCGATGCTCGGCGCCATCAACTGGATGGCCCGATGGTACCGGGAGGGTGGGGGCTCGAGCGCCGAGGAGATCGGCAGGACCTTCGCCGATCTGTTCGTCCGCGCCCTGCAACGTCCATCCATCCGGGCTGCTCGCCCCGCCCGCCGACGCGTCCGCACCCCGTCCCGTCGCCGGACCCGAGGAGGCCAGCCATCATGAGGCACTTCCGCTCACGAACCGCCGAGTCTCTCGCGTTGGCCGAAGTGCGATACGAGAAGGCGGGCGGCATCGCCCGCGTCACCATCGACCGGCCGCAACGCCACAATGCCTATTCCACCCGCGCACTCGAGGAGCTGGGCACCGCCCT
>JBGPXY010000097.1:0-10238 GCA_041492985.1 Candidatus Eiseniibacteriota bacterium | reverse complement strand
ATCAGCAGGGTCTTGCGCAACATGGCATGGGCTCCTTGTCGGGTACGCGCACCGGCGCGCTGCGAACCGGTTGCGCTGGAGATGACGAACGCCGCGAGGCGCTCCGCACCGATGGACGACGGTCGGCGCCTCGCATACGAGATCATGGCGTGGACGGTTGCGGCATGCTATCCGCGGCCCGGAGTCGGCAGCCGCCGGCGCCGACCGGCGCGGCATTTTCCCGCACCAGCGGGCACCGCGAGCACGCGCGGCACGGGCGGTGAAGCCGGGGAGTTGTAGTAGATTCCCGCCGCCATGTCCACCGACGACGCCCCCCGGCTGCGGATGCCCGACCTGCGATTCGTGCCGGTGGAATCGCTGGTCCCGCACGAGCAGCACGACGAGCAACGCTCCGGCCCGCTGGTGCGCAAACTCCGCGATCAGGCGGTCATGCGCAATCCCCCGATCGTCGCCGCCCTCTCGCACGACGATCCACGCTTCGTGGTCCTCGACGGCGCCAACCGGGCGACGGCGGCCCGTGCCGCGGGCCTCCCGCACGTGGTGGTGCAGGTCGTGCGCTACGAGGATCCCGGCGTGCGCCTGACGACCTGGCATCACGCGCTGATCGGACTCCCCGTGCCCGAGCTCGAACGCACGCTCGCCGGGATCGAGGGGCTGGAATGCGCCGCCGCCGATCTGCGCCACGCGCACGCCGTGCTCGCCCGCCGCGAGGCGATCGCCTTCATCGCGCACGGCACGGACTCCGCGATCACGCTCTCCGGCGGGGGCGATCTCCACCGTCGCAACGCCGTGCTCAACGCCGTGGTCGACGCCTATCGCCAGCGGGTGCGGATCCACCGCGTGGCGAGCGACTCGCTCGTGGAAGCGCAGGCCGAGCACCCGGAGGTGACCGCACTGGTGGTGTTCCCGCACTTCGAGCCGGCCGAGGTGCTGGAGCTGGCGACCAGCGGCGCGCGGCTGCCGGCGGGCATCACGCGCCACGTCGTCGCGTGGCGGGCGCTGCGGCTGAACGTGCCGCTCGACAAGCTGGCCGACAGCGACCGAACCGTGGAGGAGAAGAACCGCTGGCTCGACGAGTGGCTGCGCGAGAAGGTCCTCCAACGACAGGTGCGCTTCTATCAGGAGCCCACCGTGCTGTTCGACGAGTGAGGGCGCGGCGATGAAGGCGGTGGTGTTCGAGCGCTTCGGCGGTCCCGAGGTGCTGGAGCTGCGCGAGGTGCCCGAGCCGAGCCCTCGGCCCGACGAGGTGCTGCTGCAGGTGAAGGCGTGCGGGATCAACCACCTCGACCTGTGGGTGCGCGCCGGGCTGCGGGGCCTCGAGCTGGAGATGCCGCACATCCTCGGCAACGACGTGGTGGGCGTGGCGCTCGACGTGGGCCCAGCGGTGCGACACGTCAAGCCGGGAGACCGCGTGCTCGTCTGCCCGACCCTCTCGTGCGGCGTCTGCCCGCAGTGCCTGGCGGGCGACGACAACCTGTGCCGTCACTACGACGTGCTCGGCCGGCGCCGAAACGGCGGCTATGCCGAACGCGTCGCCGTGCCGGGAGCGAACTGCCTGCCCTATCCCGGCGAGCTCACGTGGACCGACGCGGCGGCGGTGCCGCTGGTGTTCCTCACCGCCTGGCACATGCTGGTCGGGCGTGCGGCGCTGCGGCCGGGCGAGGACTGCCTGGTGATCGGCGGCGGCAGCGGCGTGGGGAGCGCCGCGGTGCAGATCGCGCGGCTGATCGGCGCGCGCGTCATCGCCACGGCCGGCTCCACCGCCAGGCTCGACCGCCTGCACACCCTCGGTGCGCACGAGGTGGTGAACCACGCCAGCGAGGACATCGCCGATCGCGTGCGCGAGCTGACGGCCAAGAAGGGCGTCGAGGTCGTGTTCGAGCACGTGGGGGGCCCGGTGTTCGAGCGCGCGGTCGCAGCACTCGCCCGCAATGGCCGACTGGTGACCTGTGGCGCCACCGCCGGCGGCAAGGTGAGCCTCGATCTCAACCAGCTCTTCGGACGCCACCTCACATTGCTCGGATCGTGGATGGGCCGTCGCGCCGAGCTGGTCGAGGTGCTGCGCTTCATCGCCGACGGACGGCTCAAGCCGGTGGTGGATTCGGTGGTGCCGCTCGCGGAGGCACGTTCCGCGCACGAGCGGATCGAGGCGCGCGAGCACTTCGGAAAGGTGGTGCTGGTCCCATGACGCTCGAGAGAAAACACGAGCCGCTCGCCCCGCCGCAGGTGTTCTGGCGCCGGATGCTGGGCAGTACCGCCCTCGCGGCCGTGGTCATCGGCGGGTCGCTCGCGATCGGCATCCTCGGCTACCACTACTACGGCGGCCTCGCGTGGCTCGACGCGCTGGTGAACGCATCGATGATCCTGGGCGGCATGGGCCCGGTGGACCCCGTCACGCGCAACGGGGGCAAGTGGTTCGAGTCCCTCTACGCCCTCTACAGCGGGATCGCGCTGCTCACCAGCGTCGGCCTGATCTTCGCTCCGGCGGTGCACCGCTTCCTGCACGCGTTCAACATCGATGCCGAGGAAGGCGGGGCGCCGCAGCAGCCGACTCGCAAGAAGTAGTCCCGCCGGGCACGACCGGCGCGCAGACGATCATCGGTCGCCGGTGAGCCACACCACGCCGTTCGGGTAGTCGATCGTCACCCGGAAGTCGCGCAGGAAGTTGTAGCCCACCACGCCGTCCACCGTCGTCCCGACGGCCTTGCCGATGTGCTCGAGGAAGTCGGAGACCACGACCGACAGATCCTGGAGCACCGCAGCCCCCACACCGAGCGAGGCCACGCGACCGACCGTGGACTGGAGCATCCCCCCGGCGCCGGTCATCGTCGCGTTCTCCGCGCGGTCGATCCCGAGCGCGTCGGCCAGCGCCGGCGAGACCACGGTCACCGAGGCGCCGGTATCCACGATGAACGCGTATGGACCGCGCCCGTTGACGAACACGGGGACCATCACCAATGGCTTGGTGGGGGCGGCGAGCCTGAAGGCGACCTCCGAACGCGTCACCGGCGCCGCGCTCGTGACGTCGTACGTGCCCTGGACCAGGCGGACGAGCTTTTTGCGGTAGTCGATGGTGAGCCGGTAGCTCTTGAGGAAGTCGTAGCCGACGTCGCCATCGATGCGCGTGCCGACCGCGGCACCGATCCGGTCCACCTCGGCGGTGATGGCCACCGGCATCGGCGCGCGACGGGCTCCGCCGATGGCGAGCGAGGTCACGTGGGCGAGCGCCACCGTCACCCGGCCCGCGGCTCCGACGCCCTCCTTCGATTCGGTCGCGACGATGCCCAGCTCGTCCGCGAGCCGCGGCGAGATCAGCGAGGTGCCGGCCCCGGTGTCGAGGATGAACGGGAAGGGACCTCGATCGTCGACGCTGGCCGGGATCAGGATGAGCGGGTTCTCACCCCCGGCGAGACGGAATCCCACTTCGGCGAACATCGCATCCCTCTATTCGAACCCGTTCGGGCGTGAGCCGATCCTGAGGAGCGCCTGGCTGCGGGTTCCCGCGCCGAGAGTGGTCGGCGCGACCGCCGCATCGCGCATGGTCACGCACGCGCGGTCGGCGGGGAACGAGAGACGCACGAACGGGCGCCATCGTCGGACCAGCGTGCGCCGCGACGGCACGAACGCGGCACGAAGGCGACCGCCTGCGATGCTATGCTGGCTCGCGTGAGCACCGAGCCCGTCCCCGTCCCGCGCTCCTCGCCGTCGTGGTTCGACGCGGAGGACCCGCCCAGCCGGCGCGATCTGAACACCTGCATCCACTGCGGGCTGTGCCTCACCGCGTGCCCGACCTACCGCGAGCTGAAGATCGAGCCCGACTCGCCGCGCGGCCGGCTCTACCTCATGCGCGGGCTCAACGAGGGCCGGATACTCCCCAGTGATCCGCTCGTCGAGCACCTCGACAACTGCCTCGGCTGTCGCGCGTGCGAGACGGTGTGTCCGGCGGGCGTGCCGTACGGCCGCATCCTCGAGGAGACCCGCGGCCAGCTGAGCCGCCGCGCCGGCGGCACGGGCGGCCCCACGAAAGCGCTCGCCGGGTGGATGCTGCGCTCGGTGCTCCCCCACCGCGACCGCATGCAGATAGCCGCGGACCTCATGCGGCTCGGGCAGCACGGGCCGATGGCGGCGTTCATGCGCTCGGGGGCGGCGAAGCGACTGCTCCCCCCCTTCGCCGTTCAGGGCTACGCGATGACGCCGGCGATCGCGCCGCGCCGCGAGCGAACGCTCGAGAGCCTGGCCGCGCGGCTCCCCGCGGGCGCGCGCATGGAGGCTCGCCCGGAGGGTATGGTCTTCCATCCCGCGGGCACGCCGAAAGCGCGCGTCGGCTTCTTCACCTCGTGCGTGATGGACGTGATGTTCCCGCGAGTCAATCAGGAAGCGGTGCGGCTGCTCGTGCTGGCCGGCTGCCGCGTGGACGTGCCTCGGGTGCAGACCTGCTGCGGAGCGCTCCACGCCCATGCCGGGCTGCGGCGCGAGGCGCGCGCCCTGGCCAGGCGCAACGCCTCGGCGTTCTCGACCGGCCAGCTCGACTACGTGGTCACCGACTCGGCCGGGTGCGGGGCGACGCTGCGCGATGCGGGGCACCTGCTCCAAGACGATCCGGAGCGCGATGCCGCCGCCTCGCTCGCCGCGCGCACGCGTGACCTCTCCGAGGTGCTGGCGAGCGTGGGCCTGCCGGAGCCGACGGCGCCCCTGCGCACGCGACACGGCGACGGTCGTCCGGTCCGCATCGGCTACCACGATCCCTGTCACCTCGCCCACGGGCAGGGCGTGCGGAGCCAGCCGCGCGCGCTGCTGCGGCGCCTGCCCGGTGCCGAGGTCGTCGATGTGCCCGACCCGGACTGGTGCTGCGGCAGCGCCGGCGTCTACAACCTCACCCACCCGGCCATGGCCCAGGCGCAGCTGGAGCGAAAGCTCGACGCGATCGCGCGGATCAGCCCCGAGATCGTCGTCGCGTCGAATCCGGGCTGCCTGCTGCACATGGCCCGCGGCGCGCGCGAGCGCGGCATGGAGGCGCGCATGCTGCACCTCGCCGAGGTGCTCGGGCTCGGGTGGCCGGCCGCGACCGACCGCGGACCCGCCTGAGCGGGTCTGACACGACGAACGATGCGCCGATGAGCCCTCCCACCTTCCCGCTGCGCGCGGTCGCGGCACTCTTCATCGAGCGCCAACACCTCGATCGCCCGCGCGGCCGCCGCTTCACCGCCGCCAACCTCACGCGCTTCGCCGAGGACGCGGGCGGCATCCAGCTCGACTCCATCAACGTGGTGGAGCGCGCCCACCACCTCACGCTCTGGAGCCGGTTCGGTCCCTACGACCGCCGAGCGCTCGAGCGGCTCGCCTACCGGCGCAGACTCCTGTTCGAGTACTGGGCGCACGCCGCCTGCCTGGTGCCGATCGCGCACTTCCCATCGTGGCGCCGGGCGATGCTCGACTACACGACACGCAGCCGCCCCTGGAGCGCGTGGCTGCAGAAGAATCGGCCGCTGCTGCGCCGGGTCGAGGAAGCGATCCGCGAGAACGGCCCGCTCGGCAACGCCGACTTCGAGAAGCGTCCGACGCGGGGTGGCAAGCGTCCGGCGACGCAGGCCGGCTGGTGGAACTGGAAGCCCGCCGCGCACGCGCTCGACTACCTCTGGATGAGCGGCCGCACGCTGGTGGACTCACGCGTGCACTTCCAGAAACGGTTCGACCTGGCCGAGCGCGTGTTGCCGGCGGCGCTCGCCCTCGAGGCTCCGTCCCGTGAGGAGTTCCGTCGCTGGCACGTGCGGCGCTCGCTCCACGCGATGGGTGCCGCGACCGAGCTCGACCTGAGCCGCTACCTCACCTTCCCGCGGCTCGGACGGGTGGAGCGTCGACGGGCGTTTCGAGCCATGCTCGCCGGCGGCGAGGTGGTCGAACTCGCCGTGGCCGGTGACCGGGGCCGTTGGTACGCTTTGAGCGAGGATCTGCCGGCGCTCGCCCGCGCCGGCCGCCGTCGTTCGGCCGCGCGCGGCACGACACTGCTGGCGCCGTTCGATTCGTTCCTCTGGCATCGTGAGCGCACCAGCCGCCTGTTCGGGTTCGACTACCGCATCGAGGTGTATACGCCGGGTCACAAGCGGGTGCACGGCTACTACTCGCTGCCGCTCTTCCATGACGGATCGCTCATAGGTCGGTTGGATCTGAAGACCCACCGCGAGGAGCGCCGGCTCGAGGTCAAGGGTGCCCACTTCGAGCGCTGGTTTGCCGATGGCGGGCGACCTCCGGCCGCGTCCTGGGGCGGTGTGGACCGCGACGCCGCGCTGGCGGGTACTGCGCAGTCGCTGTGGTCGCTCGCGTCCTTCGTGGGCGCCGATCGCGTGGTCCTCGGCCGCGTCGCGCCCTCGCGGCTCGCGGCATCGCTCAGGCGGGCGATCGAGAGCGCTCGCGGTGAGACGGTCGCGCCGGCCCCGGGCGCGGCGGTGAGTTGACCATGGCGGCCGCGACCGGGGGCCAGGCCGGCTATTCGAAGCGCAGCCGCCTCGACAAACTCGGGGTCAAGCCCGACATGCGCGTGGCGCTGATCGGGCTCGGCGACACCGCGTTCGTCCGCGAGCTGCGCGCGCGCACGTCGGACATCACCGAGACCCGCCCGCTCAAGGACACGGACATGATCCTGTTCGCCGTGGACGGCGCGGCACCCCTCAAGCGGCTCTCCACCTTCGAGCGCGCCATCCGGCGGAACGGGTCGATCTGGGTGCTGTGGCCCAAGGGTCAGACGCGCATCAAGGAGGACATGATCCGTGCCGCGGCGATCGCGCAGGGCCTCGTGGACATCAAGGTGATCGCCTTCTCCGAGACCCTGAGCGGTCTCAAGCTCGTCATCCCGCTCGCGCGCCGCTGAGCGCCGGGCCCGGTCAGGAGGGACCGATGAAGACCGTCACCAAGGGAAAACCGGTCGTCGTCCCGATCGAACTCAAGCGCGCTGGCACGCTCGCCCGGGGCGAAGGCGGAGTTCGAGAAACTCCCGCCGTCGCACAAGCGCGAGGTGATCGGCTACATCATCGAGGCGAAGAAGCCCGAGACGCGCGAGCGTCGCGCCGCGAAGACGGCGGACCTGCTCGAGAAGGGGTGGCCGGGGCGCTGAGGCGTTGACGCGGCCCGGCCGCTCGAGATCAGCACTTCAGCGCTTCGACCGCCGGACCACCGTCATCCGTGAGCGCGTGCGGCCACCGCCTCCGCCCGCTCCATGTCCAGCCCCAGCCCTCGATGCAGCAACCGCACCGAGCGGTCGGCGTCCTCGCCGCGCACGACGAACGACAGGTTCACCCGCGAGGCGCCCTGCGAGATCATCTCGACGCCGATCCCCACGCCGCCGAGCAGCGTGAAGACATGCCCGGCGAGCCCGACGTGCGATGGCGCTCCCTCCCCCACCACCGCCACCACGGCCAGGCCGTGCTTCACCTCGATCTGGCCGATGCCCTCGAGGTCGGCGATGGCGTCCTCGAGGCGTGAGGGATCGTCCACCGTGACCGAGATCGAGACCTCGGAGGTCGTCACCAGGTCGACGACGATGTGGTGCCGCCCGAACACCTCGAACACCCGCGCCAGGAATCCGTGCGCGAGCAGCATGCGCGTCGAGACGATGGTGACCGCGGTGACGCCCTTCTTGCAGGCGATCGACTTCACCCGCCACGATGACTCGGCGGCCTGCGCCGTCTGGGTGATGAGCGAGCCCGGCTCGTCCGGACGCGCGGTGTTGAGGATGCGTACCGGGATGGCGCGGTCGATCGCGGGAAGCAGCGTCTTGGGGTGGAGCACCTTGGCGCCGAAATAGGCCAGCTCGCTCGCCTCGGCGAATGAGAGCTGCGCCACCGGCCGCGCCTCGGGCACGATCCGCGGGTCGGCCGAGAGCATGCCGCTGGTGTCGGTCCAGATCTGGATCTCCTCGGCGGCGAGCGCCGCGCCGATCAACGCCGCGCTGTAATCCGAGCCTCCGCGTCCCAGCGTCGTGGTGCGCCCGTCGCGCGTTCGCCCGAGGAATCCGGTCACGACCGGCACCGGCGGCCGCAGGCCGAGCGCGGCGGCGAGCTGCGCGTCGGCCTCGGGCAGGGGGTGCGCGCCGCCGAAGCGGTCGTCGGTCACGAGCCCCGCGTCGCCCGCATGGATCGCGCGCGCCGGAACGCCGGCCGCGGCGAGACCGGCCGCGAACAACTCGGCCGAGAAGCGCTCGCCCCAGGCCAGCACGGCGTCGCGCGCCTCGCCGTGGAGCGGGTTGGAATCCTCGGCCAGCCGCTCGGCATCGGCGCACCAGGCGTCGAGCAGCGTGTCCACGGCCGAGAGCGGGACCCCCGTCTCGCGTGTGAACCGGGTGTGCCGGTCCACGACGCGGGCCGCGATGTCGCGCCGGCGTTCGGGATGGCGGCAGAAGTCGGCGAGCAGGTTGGTGACCCCGGCGAGCGCGCTCACGACCACGACGGGATCCCGGTCGCGATGGCCCGCGACCAGCCGGGTCGCGATCTTGAAATGCCTGGGCACGCCGACCGACGTGCCGCCGAACTTCATGACGATCAAATGATCTCCCGCCCCGGGCGGCGCCGCACCCCCGCGATCCCGTATCGAATCTACCCCCGCCCTGCCGGCCCGCACAGGGTTCTCTGGACCCCGGAGCCCGTGTCCGGATAGACTTGATGAGACCCTCGAGCACCGACCTCCACCCGCACAGGCCCGAACGCACCCATGCGCCAGACCCGCCCGCTCGCAGTCCTCTCGATCGCCGCCCTGTGCGCCCTGCTGGCGCCTTCCGATCGCGCCCCCTCGCGCGGCGCGGCCGTAGGCCATCCGGGCGAGCGGTTGGAGGGCGAGCCCGGTCCCTACCCCAGCGACTGGTTCGGAATGCAGCGCGCCTTCCCGTTCCGTACCATCAACCAGAGGGCGTTCCGCGCCGCGGTCGAGCAGGCGCAGTTCGAGCGCGCAGTACCCGCCCCGACCTTCGGGGCGCGCGCCGCGGCCGAGCTCACGTGGACCCAGGCCGGGCCCTACAACATCGGCGGACGCATCACGGCCATCGCGGCAACCCCCGGCGAGACCGCCATCTACATCGCCGCGGCTAACGGTGGAGTGTTCAAGTCCACGAACGGCGGCGTGAACTTCACCCCGGTCTTCGACGCGTACGGCATCTACTCGATGGGCGCGCTCGCGCTCGACCCGTCGAACCCCAACACGATCTACGCCGGCACCGGTGAAGCCAACTCCTCGGTGGATTCGTACGACGGGGCGGGGCTGTTCCGCAGCCTCGATGCCGGCGCCACCTGGAGCTCCCTGGGGCTCGAGGAAACGCGTCGTATCGCGCGCGTTGCGGTGGACCCGTTGAACCCGGGGCGCATCTTCGTCGCGGCCATGGGAACCCAGTTCACGACCTCGCCCGACCGCGGGCTCTACCGCAGCGAGGACGGCGGGCTGTCGTGGAGCAACGTGCTGTTCGTGAGCGACAGCACCGGCGCCTGCGACGTCGTGATCAACCCCGTCCACCCCGACACCGTCTACTGCGCCACCTGGGAGCGCGTGCGCACCTACACCTACCGCAGGGCCTACGGTCCCGAGTGCGGCATCTGGCGAAGCGCCGACCACGGAACGACATGGACGAAGCTTGCGGGCGGCCTGCCCGCGCCCTCGGACGCGGTGAGCCGCATCGCGCTCGCGATCGCCCGCTCGCGGCCCTCGACCCTCTACGCCCAGATCGTCAGCTACTCGGCGGGCTCGTACGACGGCTACGGGATGTACCGGAGCCTCGACGGCGGCTCGAGCTGGACGCGGCGCGACGTGAGCGGATTCACGAGCAACTTCGGCGGCTTCGGCTGGTACTTCGGCGATATGGCGGTCGATCCGACCAATCCCGACTTGATCTACTCGCTGGGGCTGCAGCCCCTCCGATCCACCGATGGCGGCGTCACTTATGGATCGATCGCACCCAGCGTGCACGTCGACCAGCACGCGCTATGGATCAACCCCGCGAACCCCCTGCACCTGTTCCTGGGCAACGACGGCGGGTTCTTCTCGACCGTCACCGGGACGAATCCGTGGAGCAAATCGGTGGACCTGCCCATCAGCCAGTTCTACGCCGGAACGATCGACCCGACCAACCCGGCGCGCCTGCTGGGTGGCACCCAGGACAACGGGACGCTCCTGACCTCGGGATCGCCCACGGCGTGGACCCTGGTCCTCGGCGGCGATGGCTTCCAGTGCCTGGTCGACCCCGTCAACCCCGCGCTCATCTT
>JBGPXY010000083.1:0-11054 GCA_041492985.1 Candidatus Eiseniibacteriota bacterium | reverse complement strand
TGGACCTGGGCGCGCCACGATTCGCAGCGCCGGAGTTCGAGGCGGCGTTCCAGCTCAATCCCAACCCGCGACGCGCGTTCATGGCCGCCGAGGCGTGGGTGATGAGCGGGAACCTCGTGGCGGCGCGCTCGGCGCTGGCGCGCGGCCGCGCGGCGGGGCCGCTCTCGCCGACGCTCGAGTCGTCCGCGCGCCAGCTCGACGCGCTGATCGCGCAATCGACGGCCGACTCGGCCCGATCGGTCGTCGACACCACCGGGCATCGATGAGCCGCCCGGCTTGCCGCCTCGCGCCGACGTGCGTATGGTTGGCGCGGTCCGTGGAGGGATCCCGACCTGATGCCTGACCGATACGTCCTAGTGCTCGCCGGGGGACGCGGCGAGCGCTTCTGGCCATGGAGCCGGCCCGAACGTCCCAAGCAGCTCCTGCCGCTGGCGCGCGACGGCCGCTCGCTGCTCGCGGCGACCCTCGACCGCGCGGCGCGCCTGGTGCCGAGCGACCACGTGGTGGTCATGACCGCCGCCGACCTGGTCGCCGCCGTCGAGCGCGAGTGCCCCGGCGCCACGGTCCTCGGAGAGCCGGTGGGGCGCAACACCGCGCCGGCCATCGCTGCCGCCTCGGCGTGGTTCCCGGGCGATGCCGCCTTCGCCGTGATGCCCGCCGACCACGCGATCGATGACACCGATGCCTTCACCGCCGATCTCGAGCGCGCCTTCGCCACCGCCGAGCGGGACCCGGTGCTGCTCACCTTCGGCATCCGCCCGCGTGGCCCCGATACCAACTTCGGCTACATCCAGCGTGGTGCCCCGCTGGGCGGCTCGATCCACCGTGTCGCCAGCTTCAAGGAGAAGCCCGATCTCGCCCGCGCCCAGGCGTGGGTGGCCGACGGCGACCACCTCTGGAACAGTGGCATCTTCGTCTGGCGCCGATCGGTGTTCATGGACGCGCTGCAGGTGGGCAGGCCTGAGCTGTCCCGGGTCTTCCGCGAGTTCCGCTACACCGGCGGTCGCGCGGGCTTCGCGGAGAAGCTGCGCGAGGTGTTCCCCGGTGTGGAGTCCATCTCGGTGGACTACGCGGTGCTCGAGCACGCGTCCAACACGGTCGTCATCGAGGCGTCGTTCGACTGGGACGACCTGGGCTCGTGGGGCGCCTGGGCCCGCCGCCAGCCGCGGGACGAGCAAGGCAACGTGCGGTTCGGTGACGCGGTGGCGATCGATTGCGAACGCTGCGTGGTGGTCGGGGACGGAGGCACCGCCGCCGCCGTGGGGCTGCGCGACATGGTGGTCGTGAACGCGAACGGCGACACGCTGTGCGTTCCGCTCGAGCGTAGCGAACAGGTCCGCAAGGTGAGCGAGGCGCTGCGGACGCGGGGCAAGGCATGAGAGGAGCGCTCGCGGCCGTCATCGCCCTCGTGCTGTGCTCCGGCTGCGCGACCCAGCCGCCACCGGCGCCACCTGTCGTCCACACACCGCCGCCGACAGTGACTCCGCAGGCGCCGCCGGTGTCCGCCCCGGCCGAGGGGATTCCGGTGGGCACCACCGCCTCGGGAGGCACCATCCGGGTCAACCCCCCGCCGCCCTCGCCCACCGCGGCGTCGTCCGCCGTGATCGACAGCACGCCGTCGCCGGATGCGCTCGCGGTGCTCAGCACCATCCCGGAGCCGCTCGGGCGCCCGAGCGACCGATCGGTCGCCACCACGGCGCCGGTCGAGCCCGCGCCGGCGAGCGCCCCCGCCGACACCACGGCCGCGGCGCCGACCGACAGCGCGTCCAGCGCGCCCACCGACTCCGCCGGCGTGCCGGTGCCGGAGCCGACCCGGCCGCTCGGCGACCGCCCCGGCTCGCTCGCGAGCGCGGCGCTGCCCGACAGTGTCGCGGCGCCCGCGGCATCCACGCCGCCCTCATCCGCCCCACCCGCGGCGCCGGTCTCACCCGACAGTTGCTGGCGCGTGCAGGTCGCCGCTCCTCCCGAGCGCGAGCGCGCCGAGCGTCTCGCCGAAGCCGCCCGCTCGCAGCTGGTGATCGCGGTGGTGGTCGAGCGCGAAAGTGGGCTCTACAAGGTGCGCTCCAAGGACTGCCTCACCGCCGTCGCCGCCGACGACCTGAAGCGTCGGGCGATCGCGACCGGGTTCGACGGGGCGTTCCGATTCCTGAGGAAGCGGTGAAGGCGAACGGACTGGTGCTGTTCGAGGATGGGCATTGGCCCGATCTCGCTCCGCTCACCGACCTGCTGCCGGTGCCGGCGCTGGTCTTCGGCGCGTCGGATCTGGCGTCACGCTGGCAGCAGGCTGTCGAGGCGCCGCTGCTGGCGATCGAGGCACGTGCGAGTGCGATGAGCGTGTGGCGGGCGGCACCGACCCCCGTCGCGTCGCGACCCGGCGGGGCGGAGGAGGTGCTGGCCGTCAATGCCGCCGCACTCCCGGGGCCGTGGCTCGCGGACGTGGGGCAGGCGTCCGGCCCGGCCCTGTTCACGGTGGGAGATCGTCTGGTCGCGGCGCGGCTGAGCGCCGCGAAGCTCGCACCCGGCCTCGGGCGCGGAGCGCGCTTCGCGGCGTTCCTCGCGGAGCTCGATCTGCCGCGTCGGGCCCTCGAGGCGCGCCTGATCGCGTGGCCGTGGCAGATGGTCGAATGGAACGCCGAGGCGATCGCCGCCGACCTGGCGCAGGTGAAGGGCGCGGTGCGCGGCGCGGTGCACAAGCTGGCGGCGGTCGAGGAACCGGGGCGCGTCACCGTCGAAAAGGGGGCCCGCGTCGACGCCTACGCCGTGCTGGATGCGCGCCAGGGGCCGATCCACATCGGCGCCGACTCGGTCGTGCTGTCGCACACCGTGGTCGCCGGACCGTGTGTGGTGGGCGCGGGGACGCATCTCTTGGGCGGCGCGATCGGACGCTCGACCATCGGTGCGGGGTGCCGCATCGGCGGCGAGGTGGACGAGACCCTCTGGCAGGGCTGGGCGAACAAGCGCCACCACGGCTTCGTGGGCCACAGCCTGATCGGCGAGTGGACGAACCTGGGCGCGTTGACCACCACCAGCGACCTCAAGAACAACTACGGCACGGTGCGGGTGCACGCCGGCGGCCACGAGGTGGACAGCGGGCTCATCAAGCTGGGTTCGATCATCGGCGGCGCGGTGAAGACCGGGATCGGCACGCTGCTGCCGACCGGTGCGGTGATCGGCACCGGGTCGCATCTCTTCGGCGGCGGCCGCTACGCTCCGAAGCACCTTCCCGCGTTCTCGTGGTGGGACGGCGAACGATCGAGCCAGTACGACCTCGACAAGTTCTTGGCCACCGCGCGGGTGGCGATGAGCCGTCGCGGCCGCGACATCACCACCCACGAGGAGGCGGCGCTGCGCTCACTGTTCGCCGCGACAGCCGGCGCGCGGGGTTCCCGGTGAGTGCGCGTCCTTGACCACGAAGCGCACACCTTTCTAAACTGTCCGGCTTCGTGCCGCCGATGTGGCGCACCCAGCCAGGAGCGGCCGGACCCCTCTAAGGAGACGACATGCCGGAGTTGCGAAAGGACCCGGTGGTCGGCCGGTGGGTGATCATCTCCACCGAGCGCAGCCGCCGTCCCACGAACTTCATCTCCACCTCCCACACCAAGTCCAAGGACTTCTGCCCGTTCTGCCCGGGCAACGAGGACAAGACGCCGCCCGCGGTCTACGCGGCGCGTCCGGAGCCGGGGCCCGTCAACGCCCCCGGCTGGACGGTGCGCGTGGTGCCGAACAAGTTCCCGGCGCTGCAGATCGAAGGCGGACTCGATCGCCACGGCGAGGGGCTCTACGACAAGATGAACGGCGTGGGGGCCCACGAGGTGGTGATCGAGAGCCCGGACCATCAGGCGGACCTGGCCGATCTGCCGGTCGAGCACATCCATCAGATCCTGCTGGCCTACCGCGAACGCATCATCGACCTGCACAAGGACAAGCGGCTGCGCTACGTGTTGATCTTCAAGAACCACGGTGAGCAGGCGGGCGCCACCCTCGAGCACACGCACAGCCAGCTGATCGCCACGCCCATCATCCCGCGCGCCCTGCAGGAGGAGCTGGACGGCGCGCGGCGCTACTACGAGCTCAAGGAGCGCTGCGTCTTCTGCGACATCGTCCATCAGGAGACCGAGGACAACAACGGGCGCCGGGTGGTGTCGATGAACGACCGGTTCGTGGCGATCGAGCCGTACGCGCCCCGCTTCCCGTTCGAGACCTGGATCCTGCCGCGCCGGCACGACGCCGCCTACCAGTCGACCGATGACACGGGGGAGTACCTGGAGCTGGCGGCCCTGCTCAAGGACACACTGCAGCGCATCAATCGCGCGCTCGATCGGCCGCCATTCAACTTCGTGCTCCATACCGCGCCGGTGGCCGAAGGTGATCTCGAGTACTACCACTGGCACCTCGAGATCATGCCCAACCTGACCCGGATCGCCGGCTTCGAGATGGGCTCGGGGTTCCACATCAACCCCACCCCGCCCGAGGACGCGGCCCAGTACCTGCGCGAGCTCGCCGCCGAAGCGCCGGCCGATCGCGCGCGATGAGCAGGCGGACCTACACGATCGTCCACTGCGCAAGCGAGATGACGCCGCTCGCCAAGGTGGGGGGCCTGGGCGACGTGGTCGGCGCGCTGGCCGCGGAGCAGGCGCGCCGCGGCCACCGCGTCACCGTGGCGCTGCCCGCGTACCGCTCGCTCACGCTGCCCGCGGACTGGACGCGCCGCCGTCTGCCCGAGTGCGAGGTGCCGTGGGGGTTGGGGAAGGAACGCGCCGGCTTCGAGCTGGTTCGCCCGCCCGCGGCCGGAGTCGGCGCGATCGGCACGCTCTCGGTGCTGCTGGTCGAACATCACGGCGAGCGCCGCTTCTTCGACCGGCCCGGCATCTACGACGACACCGATCGCGGCCGGAGCTATCCCGACGGTGCCGAGCGCTTCCTGTTCTTCGCCCGCGCGGCGCTGGAAGCGCTGGCCCGCGACGGCGCGCCGATCGACATCCTGCACGCGCACGACCATCAGGCCGCCTGGGTGCCGTGTTTCGCGCGCACGCACTTCGCGGGCGAGCCCGCGTTCTCCGGGGCGGCGACGGTGTTCACCATGCACAACCTCGGTTATCAGGGCATCCACGACTCGTGGGTGCTGGGGCTCGCGGGCTTCGGCCGAGAGCTGTTCTACCCGGCCGGCCCGTTCGAGTTCTTCGGCCGCGTCAACGACATGAAGGTCGGGCTCGTGTTCGCCGACCTGCTCTCGACCGTGAGCCCGCGCTACGCACGTGAGATCCAGACCGGCGGCGAGTTCGGCTTCGGCCTCGAGGGCGTGCTGCGGAAGCGGGCCGCCGACCTGCGCGGCATCTTGAACGGCATCGACGACGTGTGCTGGGACCCGGCGCGCGACCGGTTCCTGCCGCACCACTACGATCGGGAACACCCGGAGGGCAAGGCCAAGGTGCGCGCGGCGCTGCGCGACGAGTGCGGGTTCCCCACCGCCCCTGACTGGCCGCTGATCGGCACGGTGTCGCGGCTGGTGGACCAGAAGGGCTTCGACCTGCTGGAGCAGGCGGAGGCGGATCTGTTGCGGCTCGAGGCGCGATTCGTGGTGCTGGGAGCCGGTCAGTCGCGCTATCAGGAGCTGTTCACCCGGCTGATGATCCAGCACCCGCACCGCTTCCACTACCGCGCCGGCTTCGACGAGCGCTTCGCGCACTTGATCGAGGGCGGCTGCGACCTGTACCTCATGCCCTCGCGCTACGAACCCTGCGGCCTCAATCAGATGTACAGCCTGCGCTACGGCACCGTCCCGGTGGTGCGCGCGACCGGCGGCCTCGTCGACACGGTGGAGGACTTCGCCTCCGGCGCCCGCAAGGGGACCGGGTTCGTGTTCCAGCGCTACGAGCCGGCGGAGATGGTGGGCGCGATCCGGCGCGGGCTCACGGCGTGGCGGCAGCCGCCGGTATGGGCGGAGCTGATGAAGCGGGGGATGGGCCGGGACTTCTCGTGGCGCGCGAGCGCCGACGGCTACGACCAGCTCTACGCCGACGCACGGGAGCGCGTCCGCGGCGGGCAGGTGCCGACGCTCGACGCCGTGCGGGCCCGGCTGTGACCCGCCACCCGTGAGCCTCAATCGGCGACACGCCTGGGCGATGGGAGGCGGTCTTACTGACGTGCCGGGTGCGGGGCCTCGCGCCCCTCGAGGAACGCGGCGTGCATCGCCCGCACGGCCGGCTCGCCGTGCTCCTCGGCTAGCCTGAAGATGAGCGCGGTGGCCGTGGTGCGCAGCGCCACCAGCGGGATGCCGGCGCGCTCGAGGGCCTGCTCGGCGCGCGAGACCTCGGCCGCACCCAGTCCCAGGCCCACCACCGAGACGAAGGCGGCACCATGGTGCGCCGTCAGCTTCCACTCGCCGCCGGGTCCACGCAGCCGGCGGAAGTCCTTCTCGAGCGCATCGACATCGGCGCGACTGCCGACCCACACCAGCGCCCCGTGAGCGCCATCGGTCTGCTCGTGCGCCACCAGCTCCAGTTCCGGGAAGGCGGCTGCCGCCGCCTCGAGTATCCCGCGGGCCTCCGCGCGGCCACCGGCGGTGCCCTCGGCCACCGCGATCGAGCGATCGCTCATGTGGGTGATCGCCTCGACGCGCGCTGCTTCCACCGTCTCCTCCTCGTCACCGACACGGGACCCCGGCGACTCGTCGAGCGACGAGCGCACGGTGAGCGACACGCGCTCGCGCGCCGCCAGGTCGACGCAGCGCGCATGTAACACCCGACCGCCCAGGTGAGCGAGGGTGGAGCATACGCGATACGAGAGCCTCGGGATGACGCGCGCGCCCGGCACCACGCGCGGGTCGGCGGTGAGGATGCCGGGCACGTCGGTGTAGATCTCACATGGCGCGCGCCCCAACGTGGCGGCCAGCGCCACGGCGGTGGTATCGGAGCCCCCGCGCCCGAGGGTGGTGATCTCCTTGGTCTCGGGGTTCACACCCTGGAACCCGGCGACGATCACCACCTTGCCGCGCGAGAGTGCCTCGCGGATGCGTTCCGGCTTGACCGCGACGATCCGCGCAGCGCCGTGCGTGCCGTCGGTGAGGATGCCGCTCTGCGAGCCGGTGAAGGAGATCGATTCCACCCCGAGGTCGTTGAGCGCCATCGCCAGCAGCGACATCGACACGCGCTCTCCGGCGGTGAGCAGCATGTCCAGCTCGCGTCGGGGCGGGCATTGCGAGACCTGGAGCGCGAGCTTGAGCAGGTCGTCGGTGCTCTGGCCCATCGCCGAGACCACGACCACCGTGTCATGGCCGGCGGCACGCGCCGCCTTCACGCGGGCGGCGACGGCGCGGATGCGATCGGGACCGTCGACCGATGTGCCGCCGTACTTCTGGACCAGCGTGGGCACGCCGGCTATCGGTCCTTGGATCCGGGGGCCGCGGGTCCCGCGGCGAGGGGGCCGCGGTTCCCCCGCAATCCCTGGCGGGCCAGCATCCGATAGAGCGTGCTGCGCGCGACGCCGAGGTGCCGGGCGGCGTCGCTCAGGTTGCCGCGCGAGTGATCGAGCGCGCCCAGGATCGCCGTGCGCTCCGCGGAGTGGAGCAGACTGCCCTGCTCCGGCGCCTGGATCATCTCCTCGACCGGGAGATGCCACAGCTCCACGCGCGGGGCGTCCCCGGCGAGCACGACAGCGAACTCGAGCGCCGTGCGCAGCTCGCGGACGTTCCCGGGCCAGTCGTGACGTTCGATCCAGCCGAGCGCGGCCGGCGACAGACCCAGCGGCTTGGGGCGCTTCTGCTTGAGCGCGATGCGTGCGAGCAGCGACTCGGCCAGCTCGCGGCGGTCCGTGCGGTTCCGGAGCGCGGGCAGGCGCAGCACGATGCCGCGCATTCGGAAGTAGAGATCGCCGCGGAACCGGCCCTCGCTGACGAGCGTGGCGAGATCCCGGCTCGTGGCGGTGATCAGGCGCACGTCGGCGCGTTGCTCGGTGGCCTCACCCACGCGGAAGAACGAGCCGTCCTCGAGGAAGCGAAGCAGCATCGCCTGCACCGGCGCCGACATCTCACCGATCTCGTCGAGGAACAAGGTGCCATCGTGGGCGGTCGCGAGCTTCCCGACGCGGCCACCGGACGCGGCGCCGGTGAACGCGCCGGGGGCGTAGCCGAACAACTCGGACTCCAGCAGCGTGCCGGTGAGCGCCCCGGAATTGACCGCCACGAACGGGCCGCCCGCGCGGGTACTCGAGGCATGGATGGCGCGGGCGAAGAGTTCCTTCCCGGTGCCGCTCTCGCCCAGCAGGAGCAGCGGCAGGTCGGTGACCGCAAAGCGCGCGGCGCGCGCGCGGGCCGCGACCAGCGCGGGATCACTGCCCACGATCGGCGCGAACGCGGCGGGCGCGGTCTCCACGACCTCGAGCGCTTGCGACCTCCGGCGCCGGGGTCGCACGTGCACCAGCGCCGCGAACGGATCGCCGGGCGATCCGAACGGCTCGAATTCGAGCTCGAATCCACGGAGCGGCCCGGGCGCCTCGTCGAGCGCCCAGGCGGTCCTCGTCGGCTCGTGCGCCAGCCGCGCGCTCACCATGCGCGCCAGGTCGGACACCTCGTGCCCCCGCAGGAGCCCTCGCAGCGGGACATTCGTGCGCCGCACGTGCCCCGTCACCTCGACCACGAACGTCGCGTGGGGCAGGCGGGCGAGGAGACGCTCCAACTCGAACAACCCGCCGGGCAGCGCGGCGTCGTAGGTGCGGGCGACGAGCAGCGCCTCGATCGCCGCGGCCGTCGCGACGACCGACGCATGGATGAACTCCGCAGCCACAGAGACCGGGCCGCTGGCGTCCAGCACCCCGACGATCCGATCGCGGATGTCCCGGACCGGAGCCCCGTAGCAGGCCAGCCCGTGATTCCTGCGTTCATAGTGCTCCGCGCCGATCACGGAGGTGGGCGCGCGTTCCGACAGGGTGGTTCCGACGCCGTTGGTGCCACGCGCCGCTTCGCTCCAGACCGCGCCCTCGACGAGCTTCGTCTTACCGATCGAGGCTGCGAACGGTTCGGCGATCCGCCTGGCGATCACGAGGCCGTCGGCGTCGCAGAACAGGCCGCAGAATCCCGCCTTCGCGATCGACGTCGCGAATGCATCGAAGGGGGCACCGGGTGCGAGCAGCGGCGAGAAGCGCTCCCGCGCCGCGGGAAGGCTCTCGAGCGCCATGATCGGCTCGCCGGGATTGTCGGCGAGCAGTCCGGCGTCCCGGCAGCGCGACCACCGCTCGAGCACGCGGCTGCCGTGGATCTCTTCCGTGGAGCACACGCCGGCCTGAAACCTTTCCCAGAGCTGCAGATCGGCGGCGGGAGGACGCAGGATCGATTCCATGCGTTCGACATTATCCCGCGCGTACACGGCGCGGCAATGATCTTGCGGGCTCGCGGGCGGCCGGCTTCGTGGTTGTAGCAGTGGGCCCGGCCGGATGTAGCGTTTCGCTCCAGGGGCGAACGGGCGGCCCCGTTGGGACATACGCTTCCGGTCGTGGTCCTCAACTTGCCTGTGGAACTCTTGGACGGCGGTTCGCTCTCAGGGTGGGCCTGTCACGGTTTCTCGGGTGCGGCCCCCGAGTCCAGTGTTGAGGCATTTGCCCGAGTGGACTTGAGCCGTCGTCCCAATCTTCAGTGCACGCCAAGCTGTTTCGATCGTGGACCTGGATCGCGCCCCGGGCCGGGGCCCGTCCGCGACGCCGATTTCCGTCGGATGAAGATCGGCGGCCTCCACATGCACCGGACGGCCGGCGTGTTCTGCGAAGCGATGGGCCCAGCAGCTTGAGTCACGCAACCGTCCGCCTCCCCCGAGGCGGCCGCGGGCCTGCGCATCGCAGACACGTCCGGCCGGCATGGCGCGCCCCGTCGTCGCGAGAGCTGCGGACAGTTCGACGCCGTCGAGGTCCCGCGCAACCCGCTGGTGGGGAATCGGTCTCGGCGCCTGCGACTCGAGACCAGATGCGCTGGCCGACGCAGACCAGTGTGCGCATCCGCACGCTCAGGTGCGCCGCACGCCACGCAGGTCCCCCGCCTTGACGCTCCTCGACCCCCCTCGCTATAGTCCCCGCCGGCTTGGGGTTTCCGAGCGGAAGTAGCTCAGCCCGGTAGAGCTCCACCTTGCCAAGGTGGTTGTCGCGGGTTCAAATCCCGTCTTCCGCTCCATGCGACGGGGCCGGTCCACCGCGACCGGCCCCGAGCTTTTCCCTCCGCAGAGGTGTCCGTGCCCAGCCAACCCCCCGCCAGCGATCGCAATGCCGTCGCGCGCGCGGTCGCGGAGCTGATCCGCGCCCTCGGGCTCGACCCGGAGGGGGATCCCGAGCTGAAGGACACGCCGGCCCGCGTGGCGGACCTCTACGCCGAGGTCTTCTCCGGCCTCGACCCGGCGGCGATCCCCGAGCTTGCCACATTCCCGCACGGGGCCGGGGCCACCGCCGGCGACGACCTGGTGGTGGTCCGGGATCTCGAGTTCCACTCCCTGTGTATCCACCACTTCGTGCCGTTCTTCGGCCGCGCCCATGTCGCCTACCTGCCGGGGAAGCGGATCATCGGCATCAGCGGCGTGGCCCGGCTCCTCGACCACTACGCGCGCCGCCCGCAGCTCCAGGAGCGAATCACCACCCAGATCGCCGACCACCTCGAGCGTCTGGTCGCCCCTCGCGGCGTGGCGGTGGTGCTCGAGGCGCGCCACCTGTGCATGGAGATGCGCGGCATCCGCAAGCACGGTCTGGTCGAGACGCGCGTCGTGCGCGGGGCGCTCGCCGAGCCGCGCTGGGCTGCGGTCCTTCCCACGGGACGGGGTGACACCCCCGCCGCGGATGCCGAAAGGTGATGGTAGCGCTCCCGTCCATCTCAGTCGTGATCCCCACGCGCGATCGTCCCGAGCTGCTCCGCGACGCGCTTCGCTCGGTGGCGGCCCAGCGGCTCGCGCCAATTGAAGTTCGCATCGCTGACGATGGCGAGCGTCCGCTGTCGCCGGAGTTCGCCACCGCCGGGCCGCCGGAACACATCGTGGTGCGCGTCGGCGCCGGGCTGCTCGCCGCGGCACGCAACCGGGGCAGCGACG
>JBGPXY010000018.1:0-23036 GCA_041492985.1 Candidatus Eiseniibacteriota bacterium | reverse complement strand
GGCGTGCCGAGACGGGATGAGGACCGTCGTCGTAGGGGACCAGCAGCAGCTCGTCCTCGGGGCCAAGGGTGGCGAGCAGGCCCTCGACCGCGCGGCGCGCCTCGCCGAAGAGCGTGCCGCCCGCCGCGGTGGCGCCCATGCTGCCGCTCTGATCCATCAGCGCCACCACGGTGGTCGAGCCGCCGTGGGCGAGGCCACTGTTCCCCTTGAGCGCCGGGCGGCTCATCGCCAGCGCCAGCGCCGCCACCGCCAGCGTGCGCAGCAAGAGCAGCAGCCACTGCCGCAGGCGCATGCGGCGGATCTCGCTGCGGTTCACCTCGACGAGGAACTCGAGCGATGGGAACGGCACGTCGCGCGGCCGCTTGCGCGTGAAGAGATGGATGAGGATCGGCACCGCGGCGGCCGCGAGCCCGAACAGGAAGAGCGGATTGAGGAAGCTCATCGACCGATCACAGGAGCCGCGCCCGCTTCTCGAGATAGGCCAGCAATGCCTGGTCGAACGGCGTGCGGGTATCGAGCCGCACGTAGTCGATCCTGTTCTCGCGGCACACGTGCGCGTACTGGCCGCTCCAGAGCGCGAGCCGCTCGCGGTAGCGCCTGGCGATCTCCCACGGCTCGGTGGTGAGCCGCTCCCCGCTCTCCATGTCGACGAACGTGGCGGTATCGGTGTAGGGGAACTCCACCTCGTCCGGGTCGAGGATGTGGAACACGATCACCTCGTGGCGGCGGTGCCGGAAGTGCTGGAGCCCCAGCAGCACCTCGGCGGGCACGTCCATGAGGTCGGAGAACAGGATGATGAGGCCGCGGCGCTTGATGCGCTCGGCCAGCTCGTGGAGCGCCGGACCCAGCCGCGTGCGGCCCTGGGGCGTGGCGCTCCCGAGCGCCTTGAGCAGTTCGTCGAGATGCGAGCGCACGGCGCGCGCCGGCAGGTAGCGTAGCGGCCGGTCGGCGAACAGCATCGCGCCGACCGCGTCCTGCTGCTGGAGCATCAGGTAGGCGAGCGCGGCGGCCAGCGACTGCGCGTACTCGATCTTGCTCATCGCGGCGCGCGGCGACTTGAACGCCATCGAACCCGACAGGTCCATGAGCAGGTGGCAGCGGAGATTGGTCTCCTCGGTGTACTGCTTGATGAGCAGCCGGTCGCTGCGCGCCCACACCTTCCAGTCGAGGTTCTTGAGCGGATCGCCTGGCATGTAGGGCCGGTGCTCGGCGAACTCGACGCTGAAGCCGTGGAACGGGCTGCGGTGCATGCCGGCGATGAAGCCCTCCACGACCAGGCGCGCGCGCACATCGAGGTGCGCGAGGCGTGCGACGACCGCGGGATCGAGCGACGCGCGGCCCTCGCGCGCGCCATGGGCGATGCTGCGGTCGGGCTGAGCGCCCGAGGCCGAGCGCGGGGAGGAGGGCGTCATCGCCTCAAGCCTTCCACGCCGAGACCACGAGCAATCCCTGGTGGTCAGCGACCGGGCGGCCGTCTAGGCCACCGGTGATCTCCCAGCGGGCGAAGCCGGCGAGGCGCAGCAGCAGTTCCATCTCGCTCGGGTACGTCCAGCGCACCAGCGTCGCGAAGCGGTGCGAGCGCGCGATCTTCCCGGAGGCGTCCAGCTCCTGGATCTCGATCCGCGAGTGCTGGGTCTGGGTCGCGGCGTCGAGCCGGCGGCCGTCGTAGAGGCGCACCGGAGATCCGGTGTCCGGGTGCGGGATCTCCAGCTCGAGCACCGGAGGAGCGACCGGCTCGGTGAGCATCGCCTGGGTCGCGGAGAAGGTGTCGAACAGCAGTCGCCCGCCCGGGAGGAGGTGATCGTGGCAGCATCGCAGCGTGGCGATCTGGTCGTCGCCGGTCAGGTTGTGGGCGAAGGCGTTGAACGGGATCATCACGAACGCGAACCGTCGCGGCATGCGGAAGCCGCGCATGTCGGCCAGCTCGACGTGCGCCTGAAGGCCCCTGGCCTGGGCGTTGAGGCGCAGGCGTTCCAGCATCTCGGCCGAGTTGTCGACGCCGTCCGCGTCGATCCCGGCGGCGAGGCAGGGGAGCAGGACGCGGCCGGTGCCGCACCCGACGTCGAGCACCGGGCCGCCCGCCTGCTTCGCGGCGCCGAGGTAAAAGTCCAGATCGGCTTCGTAGCTGTTGAACAGCAGGTCGTAGAGATCGGCACGGGTGTAGGGCGAGGGTGGATCGCCCGTCGCCCCGGGGGCCCCCGCCGTCGGGTTCATCGCCGCTGCGCTCCTCGACCGATCGCCCGCCACCTTCGGACCGCCCATCAGTCCTTCCACGCGGTCCACACCATCTCGTCGGTGTCCTTCTCGAGCGGCCGCCCGTCGAACCCGCCCCGCACCTCGAAGCGCTGGAAGCCGGCGACGCGCAGGAGCAGCTCCATCTCGGCCTTCCACGTCCAGCGCAGCCGGAAGCGATCGCGGTGGGTGGTGCCGGCGTAGCCGCGCGCGTCCGACTCCACCACCTCGCGCTCGACCTCGAAGGTCTGGTTCACGCGATCGGTGCGCCGCTTGGTGTACATGACGATGGGAAGTCCGGTCTCGGGATGCGGGAACTCCCGCTCGGCGACCTGCTCGCCGTCGGGCGTCACCATCTTCTCGAACGACGGATAGAAGAGGTTGAACACCAGCGCGCCGCCGCTCTCCAGGTGCTCCCGCAGGCAGCGGAGTGCGGTGATCTGATCCTCGGTGGTGAGCAGGTGCATGAAGGCGCGAAAGGGGATGGTGATGAGCTTGTAGCGGCGTGGCATGGTGAAGTCGCGCATGTCGGCCACCGAGACGCGCGGCTTGAGGCCGCGGGCGGCCGCCTTCTTCTGCAGCACCTCGATCATGCCGGGGTGGATGTCGATGCCGTCGATGTCGACGCCCGCCTGGAGCGTCGGCAGCAGGATGCGCCCGGTGCCGCAGCCGGCCTCGAGCACCGCACCGTGCGCTTCCTGGGCGCGCGCGACGTAGAAGGCGATGTCGTCGGTGAGCCAGGAGTAGGTGAGGTCGTAGACCTCGGGCTTGACGTAGCGCTCGATGTCCTGCGGATCCACGGGGTCAGGCCTTCATGCAGCCGGGGCGCGCCGGCCCTTCCACAGCCAGTAGACCGGGAAGCCGATCGCCGCCATGCCGACGCCCGCCCACGCCTTCCATCCGCTGTCGTGCAGGTCGCTGGCGATGATGAGGCCGGTCGCGAGCACGAACAGGATCGGGGTAAGCGGATAGAGCGGCGTGCGATAGCTGGGGGCGGCGATCTCTCCGCGCGCCTCGCGCCGGCGCTGGACGAACAGCGACGCGGTGGTGAGCGCGTAGAACAGCCACGACGTGGTGACGAACCAGCCCGAGACGTCTTCGAAGCCACTGGCGAGCCACAACCATACGCACGAGAGCACGCCCTGCACCCAGAGCGCCAGGCTCGGCGTGCCGCGCAGGCGGTCGAGCCGGGCGAGCGGCTTCCACAGCAGCCCGTCCGCCGCCATCGCCTGGGTCACGCGCGGGCCGGTGAGGATGGCGCCGTTGGTGGTGCCGAAGGTGGAGACCGCGACCAGCACCGCCAGCGCGCGCGCCCCCCACTCACCGAGCAGTCGCCGGATGGTCTCCGAGCCCACCGCTTCGTACCGCGCCACGCCGTCGGCGCCCAGCACGTGGAAGTAGGCGAAGTTGGTGAGCACGTAGACCGCGATCACCAGCCACGTGCCCCACACGATCGCGATCGGCAGGGTGCGCTTCGGATTGATGACCTCGCCGGCGACGTAGGTGGAGTCGGTCCAGCCGTCGTAGGCGAACAGGATCGAGATCATCGCCAGCGCCAGCGCCTGGAGGAACGACGTCTCGGGTGCGCGGGTTGCGGCCTCGACCACGGTGGCGGGATGCGTCGCCGGCACGACGAACGCCGCGACGCACAGTGCCGCGATGCCGATCACCTTGAGCGTGGTGAACAGCGACTGCGTGCGCGTGCCCTCCTTGACGCCCAGCCAGTTGACGAACGTGAGCAGCAGGATCGCGCCGGCGCCGACCGGGAACTCGGCGCCCTTGCCGAGGTGGAGCACCTGGCAGAGGTAGAGCGCGAAGACGCTGGTGATCGAGGCGATGACCGTCGGCTTGATGACCCAGAGGTTGGCCCAGCCGAACACGAACCCGAACGTGTCCCCGAACGACTCGCGGATGAACACGTACAGGCCGCCGGTCTTGGGATGGGTGACCGCCAGCTCGGCCAGCACCAGGGCGCCGCAGATCGACAGGATGCCGCCGATCACCCACGCCAGGATGACCAGCCAGAAGCTGGTGATGTGCTGGGCGACGGAGTGCGGCGAGCGGAAGATGCCCGAGCCGATGATGTTGCCCACCGTGATGGCGGTGGCGGCGTACAGGCCGATCTGGCGCTTGAGCTCGACGTCCTGCCGGGTCGGGATGGCGGTGGCGGCCATGGGCGGGAGTTCCTCCGGGTTCAGCGGCGGTGCCCGACGGTTATTCCGACGGCACGCTCTTGAGCAGCTCGGCGATGATCTGTTCGGCCCTGATCCCCTCGGCCTCGGCGGTAAAGTTGGTGACGATGCGATGGCGCAGCACCGATGGGGCGACCGCCTTCACGTCCTCGATGCCCGGCGCGAAGCGGCCGAGGAGCACCGCGCGGGTCTTGGCGCCCAGCACCAGGTATTGCGACGCGCGCGGGCCCGCGCCCCACGACACCCACTTGCTCACGAGGTCCGTGCCCGGGGCGCCACTGGCGCCGCCGCGCGTCGCCCGCGCCAGGCGCACCGCGTAGCGCACCACATGGTCCGCGACCGGCACGCGTCGGATCAGCCTCTGCAGCGTCATGATGTCGTCGGCGCCCAGCACGCGCTCGAGCTTGGCCTCGTAGGCCGAGGTCGTCATGGCGACGATCTTCTCCTCCTCGTCCTGCGACGGGTAGTCCACCAGCACGTTGAACATGAAACGGTCGAGCTGTGCTTCGGGCAGCGGGTAGGTGCCCTCCAGCTCGATCGGGTTCTGGGTAGCGAGCACGAAGAACGGGAGCGGCAGGTTGAACGTCTGGCCGCCCGCCGTGACCTGCTTCTCCTGCATCGCCTGCAGCAGCGCCGCCTGGGTCTTGGGCGGGGTGCGGTTGATCTCGTCGGCGAGCACGATGTTGGAGAACACCGGGCCCGGGATGAAGCGGATCTCGCGCCGCCCGGTGCCGCTCTCCTCCAGCACGTCGGTGCCGGTGATGTCGCTCGGCATCAGGTCGGGCGTGAACTGGATGCGGTTGAACTTGAGATCCAGCACCCGCGCCAGGCTCGAGACCAGCAGCGTCTTGGCGAGGCCCGGCACCCCGACCAGCAGCACGTGGCCGTTCGCGAACAGCGCCGTGAGCAGCTGATCGACGACCTGGTCCTGGCCGACGATGACCTTCCGCAGCTCGGCGAGGATGCGGTCGCGGCCGTTCTTGAGGGCTTCGACGGCTTTGAGATCGGTGGTGTCGGTGTCCAGCGTCAAGCGGAGCCTCGAGATCGGGGTCGAGAAGAGCCGTGAGCACGGCCAGCGACGCGCGAACAGCGCGAAAGAGGCGAAAGCCTAGCACGCGGCGCGCGGGGGCGGCAACGAACGGTGCGCGCCCGCGCGGGTCGCGGACGATTCGGGCTCCCTCGTGTATCATCCTCTGCCCATGCGATTGGGAGAGACGCGCGCGTGAGCCCTCAGCACGGTTCCAGATCGTTCGACCCGGCAGAGGACGAGCGCCTGGTGGCGGGATGCCTGGCGGGGGACCGCGGAGCATGGGAGACCCTGGTCGCCCGATACGAGCGCCTCGTCTACTCGGTGGCGCGCGGCTACCGCCTCTCGGACGACGACCTGGGCGACGTGTTCCAGGAGGTGTTCGCCGCGCTCGTGAAGGGGCTGCCACGCCTGCGTGAGCCCCGGACGCTGTGCCGCTGGCTCTCGAGCACGACGGAGCGGATCGCGCGAGCCACTGCCTACCGGACCCGCCGCGAGCGCGAGCGTACCGAGGCCGACGCAGCCGCGCTCGACCGACCGGATCCCGACGGGACACCGCCCTGGGTCGCGCTCGAGGTCCTCGAGGAGCAGGCGATGGTCCGGATCGCCGTCGCTCGCCTCGCCAAGCGCTGCCGGACCTTGATCTTCCTCCTCTACTACACCGATCCCGTGCCCCCGTACGCGGAGATCGCTCGTCGGCTGGGGATGTCGGTCGGCTCCATCGGCCCCACTCGTGCGCGTTGCTTCGACCGCTTGAGCGGAATCGTCCGGGCTCTCTCCGATCCGGATGCGGGTATCACGACCGACCGGGGTCCCACCTCTGCTTCCGAAGGGAACGATCGCGCGGGGTCCGCCGTGCGGCCCGACGGCCGCAAGCGCGGCTCCGGGCGGGCCCCTTCGGTCCAGGAGGCGGGATGAGACCACGCGGGTCCAAAGCGCACCTCTCCACCGAGCTCGTGCTCGAATACCTCGACGGCACGCTCGATGCGGCGGGCCGGGCGAGGGTCGAAGAGCATCTCGGTCGGCCGTGCGCGGCGTGCCGCGAGAATGTCCGCGTGCTCGGCGAGCTGGTCGAGCGGATGCGCCGCGACCGCGTCCCCGAGGTCCCGGCCGCCTTGCGCGCCCGTGCGCTTGCGATGTTCCAGCCGACCCCCGGCCCCTCGACGCTGCGTGGCCTGGTCGAGCAGGTCGCCCGGCTGGTGTTCGACTCCCAGGCCCTGCCGCTGGCGGCAGCGACCCGGCGCGCCGTCGGGGCCGCTCGTCGTCTGTCCTATGCGCTCGAAGCCGGGCAGCTCGAGATCGAGATCGAACCCGAGTCTCCCGAACTGCGCACCGTGCGGGGGCGGATCCAGATCGAGGAGCCCGAACTCCATCGCATCGAGATCGCGATCGGCGAGGAGCGCTTCCCGCTGTGGCCGGACGCAAGCGGCGCATTCTCGATCGAACATCTGCCGGCGGGTGCGATCGAGATGACGGTCGCGGGCCCGACCGGCCGCTACCTCCTGCCCGCGGTCGATCTCTAGGCCGTCCCATGGCGCCGAGCGTCTCGCGTGATCCCACGCCGACCTCGCGTGCCGAGCGCTGGCTCGCGGACGTCGAGCGTCTGCGCCGCGAGCGGCCCGAGGACGCGGTTCGTGCGGCCCACCAAGGCTTCGCATCGGCGCTTCGCACCGCGGATCCCGCCCGCCGCGGCGAGATGTGGCGGATGCGTGGTCACGTGCTGCGCGGCGTGCGTCGGGCCGCCGCCGCCGCAGAGTGCTATCGGCGTGCGGAGCGCTGGTTCGCTCGCGCGCGCAACCCACGCGAGCGCGGGCGGTGCGCGATTGGACTGGTCGATTCGCTCATGTACGCCGGGCGGTACGGCGAGGCGATCCGGGCGGCGGCCCGCGGTCGACGGCTCCTGGTCACGGTGGGGGACCATGCCTCGCTCGCCCGTCTCGCCAACAACGAAGGCAATCTCTATCACCGCCTCGATCTTCCGACGCTCGCGCTCCGACGCTACCGCGACGCATGCCGGTTCTTCGGCCGCACCGGCGACGCGCGCGGCGTGGCCATGGTCGAGATCAACGTCGCCAATTGCCTGGCACTGCTGGGGCGCTCCGCCGAAGCCCGGCCGCTCTACGAGCGCGCCGTCCCCACCCTGGTGGCGAAAGGACTACCGCTCGTGGCGCTCGATGCACGCTACAACCTCGCCTACCTGGACTTCCTCGATCACCGCTACGAGCGGGCGATCGAGGGACTCGAGGTGGTGGGACGTGAGGGCAGCGAGCACGGCTATCCGTCGCCCGCCGCCCTGGCCGCGCTCGACCGGGCCGAGATCCTGCTGCGGATGGGAGCCTACGATGATGCTCGCGACGCGGCCCGGGACGCCGCCGGACGCTGCGCCGCGCTCGGTCTCGCCTACGAGCGGGCGAAGGCCGAGACCTTCGCCGCGCTCGCCGAGCATCGCCTCGGCCAGCGCGGGGCCGCGGGCGACCGGCTCGCTCGCTCGCTCGAGACCTTCCACGGCGAAGGCAACGCGGTGTGGATCGGGGAGACGCTCGTCGGGCTCGCGACGCTGTGGGGCCGCGAAGGCAATCCGCGCGCGGCGGCTGCGCTGCTGGCCGCGGCGCGTCGACACTTCCGGCGCGCCCGCGATCGGGAGCGCGAGGGTTGCTGCCTGGCACTGCTCGCCAGGACCCAGCTCGCGTGCGACGAATGCGCCGCCGCCGCCCGAAGCCTCGCCGCGATCCGGCGCGCCTCCGGTGACCGACCCTCGGCCCGGCTTCGGCATCTCGCGCTCGCGGCGCGCGCGGCGTTCGCGCGGGCTGCGGGCGACGCGCACTCGGCACGTCGCCTGCTCCGCCGCGCGGCGATCGAGTCGGAGCGGCTCGCCGCGCGGATCCTCGACGAGCACTGGCGGGCGAGTTTCTGGGGCGACTGGGGCTGGCCGCATCTCGAGCTCGCGATGCTCGAGCTTCGTGCCGGACGCGTCGACCGGGCGCTCGAGGCGCTCGAAGGAGGGCGTGGCCGGGCGCTGGTCGGTCCGGCGTCGGCCCGCGCGCGCGGCGCGGCGCTCCCCGTGAAGGTGAGGCGCTGGGCGAGCGCCCGATTCGCCCGCGAGCGCCACCGCCTGGCCCGTTCCTCGGACAGCCCCCCCGCAAGCGGGATCGCGGATCGGCCGGGGCGGGGCCTGGCGCGGGCGCTCCGCAGTCTTCCGGCGCGTCCGATCCGCGCCGCGGCGGTACGTCGTGCGCTGGACGAAGGGCAGCTCCTGATCGATTACTTCGTCCACGACGACTCGCTCGGCGCGATCGCGATACGGCGGTCCGGCCTCGAGGGCTCGATCTCGCTCGCGCGGGAGCGACGCGTGACCCAGCTCGCGCACAGTATCCTGTTCGAGCTTCGCGGGGCCGCCTTCCGGCAGGGGGCGTGCCGGTCCTCCAGCCCCACGCTCGAAGCCGGCCTCGCCGAGATCGCCGACCTCATCCTCCCGCGGGGCCTGTCCGGCGCGGCCACCCCGAGCGTCCTGTCGGTACTTCCCGTTGGCCCGCTCGCCCGATTGCCGTGGGCAGCGCTGCCGCTCGACGACGGATCGCGATTGTGCGAGCGCGTCCCCACGGTCCTGGTCCCCGGGCTCCGCCTCGGCCTCATCGCCGATCGCGTCGCCCGGGCGGGCGTCGCAGGAGGGCGACCGCTGATCGTCGGCTCGCCCGGCGAGGATCTCGAGCACGTCCGGCAGGAGTGCGAGGCCGTCTCCGGCGCGTTTCCGTCCGCGCACGTGCTGACCGGCGCCGAGGCGACCACGAAGCGCTTCCTGGCCCTGGCGCCGTCGGCCGCCTGGATCCACTTCGCCGGACACGGAGCCTATCGCCCGGACTCCCCTCACAGTTCCGCGCTTCGCTTCAGCGATCGTTGGATGTCCGCGGACGAGATGGCCACGCTCCGATTGTCGGCCCGCTGGGTCACACTCTCGGCGTGCGATACGGCACGCGCGCTCGTCCGGCCGGGGGAGGAGTGGTTCGGGCTCAGCCGGGCCATGCTGCTCGCCGGCGCCGGCGCCGTGCTCGCGGCGCAATGGGACGTCGATGACGACGCGTCCGCCCGCTTCATGACCGAGCTCTTCCGCCGGTTGGCGCGGCAGATCCCGCTGGGTCGGGCGCTCGCCGAGACCCAGGCCGCGCGGCGGCGCGAGGGCGCGAATCCCCTCGACTGGGCGGGGTTCGCCCTGTTCGGCGGGCTCGCCGCGCACCGCATCGTGGCCGACGGCTCCCAGCCCCCCGTCCCAGGGGAGCCTCCCGAGGGCTCCATACTCCGCCCCCGCGTCTTGTGACCCCATGACCGAACCCATATGATTCCGGCCGCCGCAAGGAGGTTGTCCATGTCGCATCCTCGAGCTCTTCGCCATGTGTTCGCCACGCTCGCCATCCTGTCGCTCGTGGGGTTCCCGCTGGGGTCGTGTTCGCGCCAGGCGCCACTCGCGCCCGCACTGGCTCCCACCGGCGCCCCCCGCGCCGATCGGCTCTCATCCAGCGGCGACCATGGCGACGAAGTCGTCGTCCATCTGGCCGGGGGCGCCGACCCCGCCGTTCTCGCCGGCGATTTCGGGGCCACCCTGGTCGATCGCGACGATGACTATGCGTGCCTTGCTCCGGGCGGGAGCGAGACCCCGTCGTCGCTCGCGGCGCGGCTGAGCACTGATTCGCGCGTCCTGATATCCGAACCCAACAGCCCGGTCGAGAACGCGGAATCCCGCCAGCAGAGCGTGGCGTTCGACGACGGCGGCGGCACCTATCAGAACTACTTCGCACAGCCTGCGGCCGAAGCGATCGATCTCGACCAGGCCCAGCGGGTGAGCACCGGCCAGGGCGTGCGCATCGCGATCCTCGACACCGGGGCGGAACTCGCGCACCCAGCGCTCGCGAGCCGGATCGTGGGTGGATACGACTTCATCGGCCACGACGCCGTCGCTGAGGACACGCCGGATGGCGTCGACAACGACTTGGATGGGAGGGTGGACGAAGCCTACGGGCACGGCACCCACGTGGCGGGCATCGTCGCGCGCACCGCCCCGAACGCCCAGCTCCTGATCGTCCGCGTGCTCGATGCCGACGGGCGTGGAGACATCATGAGCGTGGCCGCCGGAGTCCGGTGGGCGATCGACCATGGCGCCCGGGTCATCAACATGAGCCTCGGGATGCTGCGCGAGAGCGACTTGATCCAGGACCTGATCGACCAAGCCGAGGACGAGCTCGGGATCACCTGCGTGGTCTCGGCGGGCAACTGGGGCGCCCCGACTCCCCAGGAGTATCCGGCACGGAGCAGTCATGTGCTCGCCGTCGCCGCGACCGACGCCGACCGGATGGCGGCGCCGTTCACCTCCTACGGCAGCTTCGTCGCGATCTCCGCGCCCGGCGTGGGCGTGCGCAGCTCGTACGTCCACGGCGGATATGCCTTGTGGAGCGGCACATCGATGGCCGCCCCGTTCGTCTCGGGGACTGCGGCGCTGCTGCTCGCGATCCACCCGGGCTGGACGCAGGAGGCCGTCATGTCGCGGATCGCCTCGACGGCGCGCCCGGTCCAGGTCAGATCGTCCGACCAGACCGGCAACCTCGGGGCCGGCGTCCTGAATGCCGGCAGCGCGCTCGCGCCCGACGCGGCCCTGACGACCGGGCCCCCGCCGCTCCCGCCGCTCCCGCCGCCCCCACCGACACTGCCTCCCCCCGATGATCGAGCACCCTTCGATCCGCATTTGCGCGCGCTCGACTCGCTTTGACCGGCCCGATCCACCCGTAGCCCCCGCGACTCCAACGGTCGCGGGGGCTTCTTGCTTGGGCCCGGATACGTATTTCACGGCCCGCCTTCACCACCTGTCCATCGCGTGCCGCCGAATGGGTCAGGAGCCTAGCCGAGTGGGGGAGAAGCGCAGATGGATACCTTCGAGCGCCGTCTCATCAAGTGGCCGTATGTCACCCACCGAGTCGAACCCAAGCTGGTGACGGGGCTCCTGCCCCCGAGCGAGGAGACGAACCCGGGGAGTCTGGTGCTGGCTCGGGTGGTGACGATCGGCCGGCATCGTGAGCTGGAGACCCACGGCGGCCGGCGCATGGCGTTGTTCCCTGGCGACGTGTTCGCCGGGGTGCTCGGCAACCGCTACGCGACGGATCAGTTCGAGGCGGTCGGGCGGTGTTCCGGGCAGCTCGGCCACATCGTGGGCGTCGGCGGCGTGTGCGGCGAGGTGGTGAGCATGAACAGTCGGATGATCGAGCCGAGCGTGATCGAATGGCTTGGCCGCCTGGCGGGCGCGGACGGCGCACCGCTCCATCTGTCGCGATTCGGAATCCCGGATGAGCGCATCCCGCGGCGCGCGCATGCGACCACCGTCCTGTCGCTCGGCGCCTCGATGAACGCCGGCAAGACCACCACCGCGGCTCAGATGATCCACAGCCTGACCGTTGCGGGGTATCGCGTCGCGGCGGCCAAGATCACTGGCACCGCGTGCGTCAAGGATCCCAACTTCCTGCTGGACGCCGGCGCGTGCGTGGTCCTCGACTTCACGCACGCGGGCTGGCCCTCGACGGCCGGTTGCTCGCTCGACGAGCTGCTCGCCATCGCCTCGCGCCTCCGGGCCGCACTCGAGACCGTGCGGCCCGACTTCGTCGTGATCGAAGTCGCCGACGGCATCGTCCAGCGCGAGACCGCGATGTTGCTCGCGGATGAGCGCTTCCGCGAATCGATCGACGCCGTCACGTTCGCCGGGCCCGACGCGCTGTCGTGTGACGCGGGCGTACGCCGCCTGCTGGACCTCGGGTACAACGTACTCGCGACCGCGGGAGTCGTCGCCAACGGGCGGCTCGGGATCGCCGAGGTCGAATCGGTGTGCGGCTTGCCGTGCCTGAACGGCGAGGCCATCATCGCCGGCGCGCTCGTACCCGCCCTCGAGGAATTGCCCCGCGAGCGGCACATTCCGGCCACCGGCGGCGTCCGTCGCAGGCCCGCGGAGCGCAGCGCCCGTTCGATCGCCGCGCCGGGCGCTCCGGACGTGAAGTTCTCCCCACGCGCGCTGGCAGCGAGCTGAACCATGTCCTCGACCGCGTTCCCGGCCACCGCAACGCCCGGCCTCGACGAGGGTCGCGAACGCGGCCAGATCGAGGAGATCCAGCGGCTCCTTCCGTACGCACGCCGGCACCGCGGGCTGCTCGTGCTCGCGGTCGCGCTCTCGACCGCGCTCGCGGTGATCGACATCCCGATCCCGTTCGTGCTCAAGCGTGTGATCGACGCCGTCCTGCTCAAGCACTCGACCGCGACGTGGTTCGGGCGCACGGTGAACGCGGAGACATTCCTGTTCGACCTCTTCCTCGGCCTGGTCGCGCTCGCGGCGCTCAAGGGCGTGCTCGTCTACGTCCAGCGCACGGTCTCCGAGTCGATCGGACAACGGATCATCTTCGAGCTGCGCCTCGATCTCTACCGTCACCTCCAGTCGCTCTCGATGCGCTTCTTCCGCGAGTCGAGCACCGGCAAGCTCATGCTGCGCCTGATGGGCGACATCAACGCGGTGCTCGACATGATCACCGACGGTTTCATCCGGGCGCTGATGGACTGGGTCACCGTGCTCGCGGTGGTGATCGCCATCTTCTGGGTCAACCCACGTCTCGCGTGCATCGTCCTGACCGCGATGCCGATCTACGTCGTAGCGTTCGTGCGCCTCAACCCGCGGCTGCGCGAGACCGGCCGGCTCGCGCGCCGTGAGCGCTCGGCGCTCTCGGGAACGCTCCAGGAGAAGATCGCCGGCGCGGCGGTGGTCAAAGCGTTCGTGCAGGAAGGCGCCGAGAGCGCGCGGGTCGAACGGCAGACCGGCCGCCTGCGCGACCGGCTGATCGACAAGGCACGCCTCGGCGGCCGCCTCACGGCGATCGCCAACGTGACGGTCGCGCTCGGCGCGGCGCTCGTGCTGTGGATCGGTGGCCGCGACGTCCTGGCCGGGGCGATGACCAAGGGCAGCCTGATGGCCTTCTATTCACTGAGCGGGATGCTGTTCCCACCGCTGCGGCGGCTCGCCAAGACCAACGAGACCTACCAGGCCTCGCGTGTGTCGCTCGACCGGATCCTCGACTTCTTCGACGACACGGCCGTCCACCAGGAGCCGCACGGGGGCAGCCTTCTCCAGATGACCCGCGGCGACGTCACGTTCGAACACGTCTCGTTCGCGTACCTGCCCGACACGCGCGTCCTGCACGACATCACGCTCCAGGTCGCCGGCGGCGAGACCGTCGCACTGGTCGGCCACAACGGCGCCGGCAAGACCACGCTCATCAATCTCCTGCTGCGCTTCCTGACGCCGGACGAGGGCCGGATCCTGATCGACGGCCAGGACGTTCAACCGGCCGAGCTCCACTCCGTCCGGCGTCAGATCGGCGTCGTGACCCAGGAGACCATCCTGTTCTCGGGCTCGATCGCGGACAACATCCGCTACGGTCGTCCTCAGGCGTCCGAAGACGAGGTCGTCGACGCGGCGCGTATCGCCAACGCGTTCGTGTTCATTACCGCCCTGCCGGACGGCTTCGCGACCGAGGTCGGTGAGCGGGGCCAGCGCCTGTCGGGGGGGCAGCTCCAGCGCATCGCCCTCGCCCGGGCCGTGCTGAGCAATCCTCCGATCCTCGTCCTCGACGAGGCGACGTCGGCCGTCGATGCCGAGTCGGAAGCGCTCATCCAGGAGGCGCTCGCGAGCGTCATGCGGGGTCGGACGACGTTCGTGATCGCGCATCGCATGTCCACAGTCCGGCACGCGGATCGGATCGTGGTTCTCGACCACGGCCGGATCGTCGAGGTGGGACGGCACGACCAACTCATCGCTCGCGATGGCCGGTACCGGCAGCTGTTCGCGGAGCAGCTATTCGACGTCCCGGATCGACCGGCGCTGGTCGGATGAGGCGCCGCTCGGATGCGCCCGCGGGGGGAGGCACCATGATCGCGGCCGGTCATCGCGCGACGCGCGCGGTCCTGTTCTCGCTGTTCGCGCTGTTCGTGCTGGTCGCGGCCGGGGACGCCCGGGCGGCGACCATCACCGGCTCGGTCAGGAACGAAGCCGGCGTGGGTCTGGCCAACGTCGATCTCGACTTCATCAACCTCTGCGGCGGCGACAACATCTTCCTGGCGGGCGACAAGTCCGCGGCGGACGGCACGTACAGCATCGTCGTGCCCAACGGCACCTACGACGTGCACTACACCCCGTCCGCGGGGAGCACCGTCGCCGCGGCCGATCGGCACGATCTGGTCGTCACCGCCAGCGCCGACCTGGGCGTCACCACACTGCACCCCGGGCGCCTGGTGTCCGGGACCGTCAAGACGCCGGGCCTCGCCGCCGCAGTCGGGGTGGACCTCAAGTTCGTGGATCGCGCGACCGACCATCGTGTGTACCTGAGCAAGGACGTCACGAATGCGTCCGGGCAGTACAGCCTTCGCGTCCCCCCCGGCAGCTATGATATCGACTATCGCCCGCCGACCGCCCTCGCGTTCGTCGATGGCGAGCGGCTCGGCCTGGTGGTCGGCGCCTCCGACATCGCGGGGCTCGTCGACACGCTGCGCAGCGGCTTCCAGATCTCGGGCACCGTCCAGGACAAGCACAACACCAAGCTCAAGAACGTCGACATCGACGTGTTCGACCAGTGCACCGGCAAGCGGATCCCGACCGCACACGACAACACCGACGCGAACGGGAACTACTCGATCATGGTGCCCACCGGGACCTACACGTTCAACTACGACCCGCCCCGTTGCGTGGCGGTCGCGGCGGCGCGATCGACGAACGTGATCGTCGACCGCAGCCGCAATTTCGGGACCGAGCAGCTTGCGGACGCGGTGCTGGTCAGCGGGACCGTCCACGACCACACGGGACAGCCGTGCGTCGACGCCAAGCTCAAGTTCTATGACGCGACCGCCGTGGGCGCGCCGCGCCAGGCCGCCACCAACGATCGCACGGACGCGACCGGTGCGTTCAGCGTCTACCTGCCGACAGGCACCTACGAGATCAACATCGAGCCTCCGGTGGGGGTCGTCGATCAGGTCGGCCACATCGCCTCGGTCGGCGTGTCGGGGGCGCTCAACGTGGGCGTGGTGCAGCTCACGGCCGGCGTCGCGTTGAGCGGCCATGTCGTCGGTCCGGGGAGCGCCCCCGCCCTCAACGTCAACATCAATGTCGTCGACTCCCAGACACGGGCCGCGCAGCGGCTCGCCCATGATGACACCGACGCGGCCGGCGACTTCACCGTGGTCGTGGCGCCGGGCACCTACGACGTGCAGTACGATCCGCCGGCGTGCGACGGCCTCGCCCCGACCTCGCAGAACTCGCGAACGGTCTCTTCGGCGACGACGCTTCCTACCGTCGCGCTCGTCACCGGCGTCCACGCGCTCGGCACGGTCGTCGACGCGCTGTCGGCGCCGGTCCCCAACGTGGACCTCGACCTCTACCCGGCGGGCACGACCGCCAAGATCTACACCCCGAACGACCAGACGGCGGCCGACGGCACCTACGACGTCCTCATGCCGCCGGCCAGCTACGACGTGAAGTACATCCCCTCCTCGACGACCCGGCTGCGTCCCGCGGCGCTCCTGGGCGCGGCCCTCTCGAGCACACAGACGTTGCCGACGGTCGTGCTCGCCAGCGGCTGGTTCGTGTCGGGGGTCGTGCGCGACACCCTCAGCCTCGTGCCGATCGCCGACGTCGCGGTCGACTTCTACGCGCCCGGCTCGCCGACGCCCCTGTGGACGCCACACCACCTCACCGGACCGACCGGCGCCTACAACGTCGCGATCGATGCCGGCACCTGGAACATCCACTTCACCCCGCCTCCGGGGTCGCCGTACGGGCCCGCGTGGCGGATGGGGATCGCGGTCTCCGCCGACACGCCGCTGCCCGAGGTCGGTCTCGCAGTGGTGCCGGTGGACGTGCCCGCGTCCACGTCCGCGCCGCGCGCGCTCGCGATCTGGCCCAATCCCGCGCGGGGCTCGATCCGGATGACCTTCGGGCCGGTGGACGGTGACGCCGATCTATCGATCCTCGATCTGGCCGGCCGGCGGGTCGCGACCCCCTGGCGCGGGCGTGCCGCCTCGCCGGTGACGGTGCAGTGGAACGGTGCGGGCGACGACGGCGTGCGGCTGCCCTCCGGCGTCTACTACGCCCGCGTCTCCGGTCGGAACGGACTGGCGTTCGCACGCCGGCTCGTTGTCCTGAAGTAGCCACGTGAGGTCCACTATGCCCGTCTTCAGGCGCACGCGATTCGGAATCGTTGTCGTCGCGGTCCTGCTCTTCGTCACCATGTGGGGTTCGGTCACGCTCTCTCGCGCGGCGAGCACGGCCCCCGCGGACTCCCTGGACGCTCGGCCCCAGGTCGAGTCCAGGCCCGAGCGGGGCGCACGCACCCGGTTCACGTTCGGAGTCGGCGTCGGCCGGGGTTCCGACGACAACGTCCTCCAGCTCACCCAGAACAGACTCGATCGCATGATCACCAGCCCCGGTCCCCCGCGGTTCCTGATCCAGTCGCCGGGTGACGCGCTCAGCGCGCTGAGCCTCGATGCGGGTCTCCGGGCGCGGGTGTTACCGCGGCGCATCACCCGGCTCGACGCCGGTCTCGACCTTGCGCGTTTCGACCGCGACGATGTGCTCGACCGCGAGCAGTACGCGATCTCGCTCCAGCAGGAGGTGACCGCCAGGCGGCGCGCGCTGACCTCCATCAAGCTGTCCTGGGACCACCTCCCGCGCTACTACCTGGGCGAGATCACCGATCCCGACGAGTCGTTCGCGGCGGGAATCCGGGTGCGCCGTTCGCTCACCTACGCGCAGAACACCCTGGGCGCGAGCCTGGACCAGCGGTTGTTTCGCGGCTCGCTCGACCTGACGGCCGGTTTCGAGCGGGTCCACCGCGACTACAACGCGCATTTCGACGAACGCGACAACGACAACGACCTCGGCTGGTTCACGGCCGAGGTGCAGCCGTTCCGACGCTGGGCGGTGACGCTTGGCGTCACGGGACGCTGGGGCACGCTCGATGCCCGCGGCGAGCTGCCTGAGACTCCGATCCGTGACACGGACATCTCGTACGACCATCACGGGGTCGGCGCCTCGCTGGGCATCCCGTGGGGGAAAGGCGCGAGCCGCGGCCGGGTCGAACTCGAGTGGATGCCCGAGATCCGTCGCTATACCACCTCGGACAAGTTCGATCTCACGCGCTTCGAACGGACCAACCACCGCAAGAGGATGAGCGCCAGGGTCACCCAGCAGGTCTGGGGAGCGCTCGATCTCGTCGCGACCATCGATCGGCTGGTCAGCGACGCGAGCTTCCCGAGCGGCGTCGCGTTCGATCCCGACGCGACCGATTTCACGCAGACTCGCTCGGCAGTGATGTTGCGCGGACGCTGGGACATCCCCAGGCGCTGAAGCCGCGCGAGCTGCAGGACGAAGGTCCACGTCAGCCCGGTCGACTCGACCTCGGGCAGGCCGGCATGGCCTCGAGCTTCTGACGCCTTGGCAGTCATCGCGGCGCCTTGGCAGTTCAGGGGGGCTGAACGATGTCGATTTCGTCACGCCATTCACGCGTCGTCTCAGGGGCATGCAACCTGCTAGCCGGCGGCGCGGCCGATGCACCCACCATCAGGAAGGGGGAAGAGCATGTTCCCGATGCCGTCACACCCGTCCCGCGAACCGGCCCTCCTGGCGTCATCCGTTCTCGTCGCGCTCATCGCGCTCGCGCTCGCGCTGGCTGCGGGCCCGGTCCGGGCGCAGACCGGGTTCACCGAGTTCTCGGTCACCGACACCTCGCTCAACTCGAGCCCTGAGACCGATTTCTGGATCGCCTCGGCCGCGCCGGCGGATGTCGACGGTGACGGCGATCTCGACCTGCTGGTCGCGGGGTACTATGTCGTCTATGCGACCGCGACGGATCCCGGATCGTTCGAGGACCGGCTGACGCTCTACCGCAACGATGGACCGGCGGGCGCCGCGTGGGCGCTGGTGCCGATCCCGATCGACGCTCTTGGACTCAGCTTCACGGCGGCCGACCTCGCCTGGGGAGACTACGATGGAGACGGCGATCCCGACGTCGTCGTCGGGACCACGGGCGATCTGGTGCTCTATCGAAACGACGCGGGGACGCTGGTGCGCACGCCGACCGCTCTACCGTCCTATCTCGAAGACAACGCGTTCACGACCATGGACCTGCGCTCCCTCTCCTGGGCCGACTTCGACAACGACGGCGACCTCGATCTGCTCGTGCCCTCCGCGTTCGGGGACTTCGATTGGGTGCCGACCCGGATGCTGCGAAACGACGGCCCGGGAGCGGCGGGCACTTGGACGTTCACCGACGTCTCGACGGCGCTCCCGATCGCGCCCAATGCGGTGAGCGCGTGGGCGGACATGGAAGGGGACGGCGATCTCGACCTGTTGCTGGGGCATGTGAGCCCCTACGGCGACAACTTCCTCGGCACGTGGCGTAACGACGCCGGCGTGCTCGTCCCGGCCCAGTCGGGGCTCGCCTTCATCCGCTACGGCACGGCCGACTGGGGCGACGCGGACAACGACGGCGACCTCGACATCGTGTATGCCGGAAACATGGACCTCCCCGACGAAACCGGGGAGACGGCGGTGCGGATCCTGTTCAACGACGGGGCCGGTAACTACACCAACGTCCTCGTCGCACACGATTTCGGCGGACCCGACATGGCCTGGCTCGACTTCTCCGCGGTCACCTGGGCGGACTACGATTCCGACGGTGACGTCGACCTGCTCGTGAGCGGCGAGTGGCTCGGGCCGGGTGAGATCGAGGGGCGCGCCGTCGTCTACGCCAACAACGGTGGCGTCTTCACCCTGGCGAGTCAGCCGCTGCCAGCGCCGGTCGCCGGCAACGCCGGGGGTGCGTTCACGTGGTTCGACGTGGATGGCGATGGCGACCTCGACTACTTCGTCGCCGGCGCCTACTACGTCCCGAACGGCAATGGGCTGGTCGAGGCGCGCACGCAGCTCTTCCGAAACGACGCGCTGAGCGCGAATGCCTCCCCCACGGCTCCCAACAGCCTCTCGGCCGCCGTGACCGGACACGATGCGCTCCTGACCTGGCATCCCTCGACCGACGACCGCACGCCACCATCGGCGCTGACTTACGAGTTGAGCGTCGTGCCGGCGGGCGCGATGGTGAAGGGTCCCAATCGGGTGCCGGTCGCGACCAGGCGGGCGCTCCCACAGCCGGGGAACGTGAGCGACAACGTCGCGTGGAGCCTCAAGGGCCTGCCGAACGGCCTCTATCACTGGAGCGTGCGCGCGCTCGACACCGCGTTCAACGGCGGCCCGATCGCCCGGGGCATCTTCCAGATCGGCTCGACGACCGATGCCGAGATCGCGGCGCCCCGCGGACCCGCGCTCTCCGCGCCCCGGCCCAATCCGTTCGGTCCCGAGGCCCTGCTCACGCTGACGCTGCAGCGCGCCGGCCAAGCGTCCGTCACGCTCCATGACGTCGGGGGGCGCCGGGTGGCGACGTTGCTCGACGGCCCACTCTCGGCCGGCGACCACTTGCTGACGCTTCGAGGCGAGGGCTTGGCGAGTGGGACCTACTTCGTACGCGCACGGGTCGAGGGTCGGATGCTCTCGCGGCGCGTCACGCTGGTTCGTTAGGTACCCAGAATCGCCCGCGCGGGCGTCGCTCCATGGGCGCAAGCGCTGGCATCCGCACCCCTCGTGCGCGTCAGCCGCTGCCCGACTTGCCCGCAACTCGACCCGCGCGCCCGCTCGGCGTCGGTCCGGACGCCGACCCGCACCGGTCTCATTTGACGGCGCGCTGACAGAGGGCGAGGATGCGCGGGCCCTTGCCGCCCCCCCCTGCGGCTGAGGGCGTTCAGAACGACGGGGATCGTATGGGCGGGCCGAAGACGCCGGACTGGATGGTCGATCGCCTCCGCGCGAACCTGCGCGCGGAGGGGATCCCGCTCACCGATCAGGATCTGGGCCGCATCCTCGAGCTGGGCCTGCTGCGCACCGCGATCGCCTTCGAGGCGCTGGACGCCGGGATCCCCAACGACCGCCTCCCCGACCACCTCGCGGGCTGGGGCGATGCACCTCCGGAGATCCCGCCGCCGCCCGCGCCTCTGGCTCTGGGCGCGTCCGCGGAGACGGATGGGCCACAGGATTCCATCAGCGCGATCGCGGAACGCATCCGCAGTGGTCACGTCTCTCCGGTCGAGCTGGCCGAACGCGCGCTCGAGACGATCGCCGAGCGCGATCCGGAGCTGAACGCGTTCCAACTGGTGCTCTCCGAGCACGCTCGGGAGTCCGCTCGCGCCGCCGAGCGCGACATCGCAGCGGGTCGCTACCTCGGCCCACTCCACGGCGTGCCGGTCGCCATCAAGGACCTGCTCGACATGGCGGGCACCCCCACCACCGCGGGCTCACGAGTGCTCGACCCGGCCCCGCGCGCCGCCAGCGCCACGGCGGTCGAGCGGCTCGAGGCCGCGGGCGCGGTGATCGTCGGCAAGACACGCCTCCCCGAGTTCGCCTACTCGCCGGGCTCGAACAACCCCCAATTCGGACCGACTCGCAACCCCCACGACCCGACGCGCGACGCCGGCGGATCGAGCAGCGGCTCGGGCGCGGCGGTCGCGACGGGGATGGTGTTCGCGGCGCTCGGGAGCGATACCGGCGGCTCGATCCGCATCCCGGCATCGCTGTGCGGGATCGTCGGGCTCAAGCCGACCTTCGGCCGGGTGAGCCTGCACGGCGCGGTCCCCCTTTCATGGTCGCTCGACCACGTCGGTCCCATGACGCGCTCGGTCGCGGACGCCGCGTTGATGCTGGAGGCGCTGGCCGGGGCCGACCCGCGCGATCCGCGCACCCGCTCGATCCCGGTGCCATCCGTGACGCCCCGGTTGCTGGCGGGCGTGCGTGGGCTGCGCATCGGCGTGCTCGGGAACGACGGTGAGACCGAGCCGCTGGGGACGCCCGAGGCGCTGGCGGCATGGCGCACCGGGCTCGAAGCGCTCACCAGCGCCGGCGCCACGCTCGAGGCGATGGACCTGCCGGAGCTGGCGACCTCGCGCGTGATCAACTACGCGATCATCGCCCTGGAGGCCGCGGTCCACCACCGGCCCTGGCTGCGGGAGCGTTCCGCCGACTACGGCGAGTTCGCGCGGCTGCGGTTGCTGAGCGCCTACGGGTACAGGTCCGGGGCCTACCTCCGCGCCCAACAGGCACGCGCGACGTTGCGGGCGACGATGGATGAGTCGTTCGAACGCATGGACGTGCTCAGCACGCCGACGATGCCCGACGGGGCGCCGCTGCTCGGTGTGCCGGCACCCACGCGGTTCACCGCTCCGTTCAACCTGCTCGGCTGGCCCGCGATCAGCGTGCCGGTCGGACGCACGGCCGGCGGGCTGCCGCTGGGGCTGCAGCTCGCCGGCCGGCCGTGGGACGAGGCGACCGTGCTGCGCGCCGCGGGGGTGGTGGAGCGCGGCATCGGGATGGCTCCCTAGCCAGGTCGGGGTCAAGCATGCGCCGCCCGCTCAGCAACCTGTCCGTCGTGGCTCGGGGCGCGCGATGAGTCCGCTGTTGCTCCTCGTGGCATGGGCGATCGCCACGCCGGACACCTCCTCTGAATGTGTCTGGTGCGATGCATGGCACGCCGAGCACGTGTGCTACGGCCTGAATGGATGCGCGGCTGCCGCCCCGGGGCACTCACTCGCAGTCGGGCAGCGATTGATGGTGTTCACCGTCGATCGGCCGCCCATGAGGGCACGCATCGACCATGTGCGCGCGGCCGGGTCGCTGACAGATTCCAGTGCCGGGGCATGGGTGAACTGCGGTTGGGCGTCGTCGGACGAGGAACGACTCAACACGCGAGCGCGGCTGGAGGTGCCCGACAGCCTGGAGTGGGATGTGATGCTCGCCGTGGCGGATCCTCCCGCGGGATTCCTCTCCATCGGCGGCCGCCATACCAGGCTCGCCGCGGAAGAGGCCTACGGGATCGTCCGCTCGTTGGCAGACTCGATCCCCGCCGAGTTCCGTCGAGCGAACGTTCTCGTGGACGCGTACCGATACGGACCGGAGCAGCGGCACGACGCGGTCGAACTCTATCTCGGGATCCCTGAACGTGGACCCGATCCGGGGTTCCTCAAGTCCGTCAGGATCCGCCGATCGTTCCTGGTCGACGGTCATCTCCTTGCCGGGGAGGAGTACTCGAGGCAGCGGGGTGTTGAAGAGAGGGTGGACACCGAGGGCCCAGCCCTGCGTCTCGACGATTGGGCGGTCAGCGACGTGGAAACGACGCTCGGCTACCTCAGTCACGACCAGGGACATACCTGGGAGCGGGTCAGCACGAACATCGGCGCGGAGGGGATCTGGTGGATCGCCGAGCGTCTCGAGGGAAAGCCGCGCCGGCTGTTTGCGAAATACCTGTACACGCCGCACTAGTGGCGTTCCCGGCTCCGCCCATGGGCCCATCGCGGTGCGTGCATCACTCGAGACGCACCACCCTCGCGACCTCCGATCTTCCGCGGCCATCGCAGCGCACGAGATAGAGCCCGGGGCGCACCGTGCGCCCGGATCCATCGCATCCATCCCAATCGAGCGC
>JBGPXY010000138.1:0-7364 GCA_041492985.1 Candidatus Eiseniibacteriota bacterium | reverse complement strand
CAGGGGCTCAATCCGCCAGTGACCCCCACCGTCCGTCGTCCGCACGATCGGCGCCCAGAATCGGGGCCGGGGAACGACCAACTCATGGGGGTTCACTTGCGACCGATACGGTACCTGTCGACATTCCACCGTCTGCTGCTCGCGGCCACATCTATGGTGGTCCTGGGTGGCCCACGGTCTGCCGCCGCCGCCCAGCCGAGCTCCAACGCCGTTCCCGAGTGGGCCTACTTCGACCCGGCTCACGGCACATCGAGCCACAACATGGATCTGCGCGAAACCGTGAAGCTCGCGCGGGAATGGCGACGCGAAGGCCGTCCACTGTTGTGGTTCAGAAGCGGCGGACGCGACTACCTGGTCCGGGACCCGGGGATCCTGAATCGGGCGAGGGCGCTGTTCGAGGCCCAGCGGAAGCTCGATCCGGAGATCGGAGAGTTCGCCGAGCGCATGAAGGCGTTCGAGGCGCGCGAAGAACGCCTGGACAGGGAGCAGGAGCGATTCGAGCAGGAGCTCGAGCGCATCGAGAACGAGCGGGAGGCCATCCAGGAGCGCCGGAGCGAGGGTCGCGGGGGCACGTCACGCGAGCGCGATCGCCAGCGTCTGCTGCAGCTCAACAATACCCGCGAGACCATCCGCGCGCGGATGGACGCGCTGAGTACGCGCCGGGAGGCGCTCGACGATGAGCAGGCCGAGATGGCCCGCCAGGAGCAGGCTCTCGACCAGCGGCAATCGGAGCTCGAGGCGCGCTCGGACGAGGCGATGTCGCGTCTGTGCCTCGAAGTGCTCGCGGCAAGCCGCGCGCAGCCATCCACGCGTTGAGGGGCGGGGGCCCCTTCAGCGGATGACGGCGACCCCGGTGGCCTTGAACGAGGCGAAGACCGGCTGACCCGGCGCCAGCCCGAGCGCTTCGGTCGATTCCTTCGTCACCTCGGCGACCAGCGGCGGGCGTGTGGCGAGCAGCACCCGCATGTGCTCGCCCGCGGGGGGCTCCGGGACGATCTCCTCGACCGTTCCCGCGAACACATTGCGGGCACTTCCCGTGGGGCGTTCGCGCGACAGAATGATCTCCCGCGGATGGACACCAGCGCGACGTCGCTCTCCTGGCGCGGGTCCGCGATCGCGAACTCGCCGTCCGCGGTGGCGATCCGCGGCTCGCCCGGCCCGCGCGCATCGACCATCGCGCCGCGGAAGAAGTTCACGCCCAGGAACGCGGCGACGTAGGCTGAGCGCGGATGGCGCATCAGGTCGTCCCGCGAGCCCTGCTGGCTGATGCGCCCGTTCTCGAGCACCGCGATCCGCTGACCGAACGCCATCGCCTCGGTCGGGCTGTGGGTCACGTAGACCGTGACGCACGGCAGCTCGGCGAGCAGGCGGCGCAGCTCGCCCCGGATGCCCTGCCGGGTCTTGAGATCCAGCGCGGAGAGGGGCTCGTCGAGGAGCAGCAGCCGCGGTTCGAGCACGATCGCGCGGGCGATCGCCACGCGCTGTTGCTGCCCGCCTGAGAGCTCGTGCGGCCGGCGTCTCGCCAGGTCGAGCACGCCGGTGCGGCGGAGCGCCGCGTCCACCCGTTCGTGGAGTGGGCCGCTCGCGACCCCGCTGGCGCGCAGCCCGAACGCCACGTTCTCGAACACCGAGAGGTGCGGGAAGAGCGCGTAGTCCTGGGCGACGTAGCCGATCGCGCGCGACTCGGGCGGCACCATCACGCCGGTCGCGCCGTCGAACAGGACCTCGTCCCCGAGGGTGATCATGCCCGCGTCCGATCGCAGGAGCCCCGCGAGCGATCGCAGGAGTGTGGTCTTGCCCGAGCCGCTCTCGCCGACCAGCACCAGCACCGAGCGGTCTTCGGCCTCGAGATCGACCTCGAGCGAGAAACCGCCCAGCCGACTAGCGACCCGGACGCGCAGCACCGGCCCGGGTCCAGAACCAGCCCGCCGGCGCCGAGCGCAGGCCGAGCAGCAAGCCGAAGGACATGAGCAACAGCAGCACCGAGAGCACGACCGCCCCATCGAGGTCGGACTGGAGCGCCACGTACACCGCCAGCGGCATGGTCTGGGTGGTGCCGGGCAGATTGCCGGCGAAGGTGATGGTGGCGCCGAACTCGCCCAGCGCCCGCGCGGCGCTCATGGCCATGCCGGCGACCATGGAGGGGATCGCCAGCGGCAACATGACGCGGAAGAAGGTGAACGCCTCCGAGGCGCGCAGCGTGGAGGCCGCGTCCAGAAGGCGGCGGTCCACGCCCGCGAATCCCGCGCGGGTGGGGGCGATGAAGAACGGCGCCGCCATGAACACCTGGGCGATCACGACCGCCGCGGTGGTGAACGGCAGCGTGATGCCGAGCGCCGACAGTGCCTTCCCGGCGAGTCCCATGCGGCCGAACGCCATGAGCAGGGCGAATCCCGCGACAGTGGGTGGCAGCACCATCGGCAGGTCGATCAACACCTCGACCACGCGTTTGCCACGGAATGCCCGCGTGGCGAGCACGTAGGCCGCCGGGATCCCGAGTGCGACGACGATCGCGGTGGCGAGGACACTGGTCACGAGGCTCAGCCGCAGCGCGTCGAGCACGACCGGATCGCCCAGCCGGGCGAGGAGCTGGCGCGCCGAGATGCGGAGCAGCAGGCTCACCAGCGGCAGCGCCAGGAACGCGACCAGCACGGTCGTGGCCGCGGTGAGTACGACGCGCATCAGCAGGCCGCGGCGTGCGCGGGCCGAGGGGGGCTTCGGAGGGGCGGCGCTCACCGACGCAGCCTACCCGCCGCCGGCAATGGGCGTCGCGCGGGAACTCCGTGAATCGCCGCATCTCATCAGGGCGTCGCCACGGAAACCGGGATCAGCCCGCGCCGCTCGAGGACACGCTGGCCCTCGGGCGAGAGCACGAGGTCGATGAAGGCCCGTGCCGCCGCTGGCGCGGGGGCGCCCTCGACCAGCGCGATGGGGTACGAGGCGAGCACGTTGGCCGCATCCGGGATCTCCAGCACGCGCACGCGGCGCGCGACGGCCGGCGTCACATCCGAGCGGTACACCATCCCGGCGTCCCCTTCGCCCAGCTGGACCTTTCCGACCACCGACTTCACGTTCTCTTCCTCGGACACCACGTTGCCGATCACGCGTTTCGCATAGTCGCTGCCGTACGACGGGTCGAGGGAGAGGTTCTGCAGCACGGTGCGGCTGTACCGGCCGACCGGGACCGCGTCGGCCGCCAGGATCAGCTTCACGCCGCCGCGCGCCAGGTCTAGAAGTCGTCCGATGCGCGCCGGGTTGGTCTTCGGCACGATGACCACCAGGCGGTTGTGTGCGAACACCATCGGCTCTGCGGACAGGAGGTGACGGTCGCTCGCGTACGCCATCCAGCGCTCCTCGGCCGACGCGAACACGTCCGGCCGTCCGCCCTGTTCGATCTGCGTGGCGAGCTGCTGCGAGCCGGCGAAATTGAAGCGCACGGTGAGGCCCGGCCGCTCTGCCTCGAGCTGGTGACCGAGCTCGGTGAACGCGTCCGCCAGCGAGGCGGCGGCGAACACGGTGAGCGTGCGCTCATCCGAGCCGGGAGCGGCTCCGGCCGGCGCCGCGCACGACGCGGCCCACCACGCGAGCAGCGCCAGCGCGCATAGCCAGCGTGCGATCGGCCGGACGCTCATTCCCCCGCTCCCTGCTTCCCGACCATGATCTCGGTGGACTTGATGATCGCGAACGCCTCGTCGCCGATCTTGAGCCCCAGGCGCTCGGCGGAGGAGCGGGTGATGACCGCCACCACCTCCTGATCGCCGATGCGGATGTTCACTTCAGCCATCAGGCCGTCCACGTGCAGGCGGGTCACCCGCCCGCGCAGATGATTGCGGGCGCTGATCGCGAGCGGGAGCGAAGCGTGCGGGTGCACCGGGCAGCCGAGGATCGATTCGAGCTGTTCGCGCGGGAAGAGCCACTTCCGTCCCACGCGCACGGCGGGGAGCTTGCCGGCGCGAGCCATCGCCTGGACCCGTTTGACGTTCAGGTGGAGGAGTCCGGCGGCCTGCTCGACGTTGAGCGTGTTCATGGTGATCTCCATGCTTGAAATCGGGGATGTCGGTCCGTTAAGGTACCAAAAGTAACTCGCATGAACAGTTTCAGACACATAAAGACCATTAGCAACCCGAATTCTCGGAGGGGGAGCCGGTGGGCGAGAACTCCAGGGCATCGCTGGGTCGGTCTCCAGGCGTGATCCTGTCCGCCGCCGCCATGTTCCTGGCTGCTGTCTCGCCCCCGTCGCCCGCGTCGGCTGTGACGGTCGCCGTGGCCACCGCCGACAGCACCGCGCCGGCGATGTTCCCGGTGCCTCAGGTCGCGACGTTTCCAGCTCCGCGCCTGGGCGGATACGTCCAGATGCGCGAGACCGCTCAGCGGCGGGTCGGGCTCACCGCGCTGGTCAACCGCGCGCGGTTCTCCATGGACGGGCCTCTGCCGTCACGCTTCACGTACCGCTTCCTCGTCGAGCTGGAAGCGTCGGCGGGTGCCGCGAACCCCGCCACCGTCAGCCTGCGCGAGGCGATCCTCAAGTGGAGCCCGGCGCCGTTCGCGATCACCGCGGGGCAGTACAAGACCCCGTTCAGCCGCGAATACCTGATCCCGGTGCCGCAGGTCGAGACCGCCGATCTCGCGGTGGTGGTCGACTCGCTCGCGCCCAAGTACGACGTGGGCGTGATGGGGGAGTACGCGTTCAAGAGCTACGGGACGGTGTACGCGGGAGTGTTCAACGGCGAGGGCCAGAACTCGACGGCGAACCGGGACTCGCTGGTGATGGCGGTGGCGCGGGTGGTGGCCACCCCGATCCCTCAGTTCACCCTCGGCGGCAGCGCCACGCGTGATGGCCCCAACCGCTCCCGCAGGGGCGTCGAGGCGACCGCCGAGCAGTGGGGTGCGGTGGTGCGCGCCGAGTACATCACGCGCCACGTCAAAGGGCGCGCGCGCAACCTCGACGACTCCGGCTGGTACGTGTACGGCGGCTACCGGGTCACGCCGCGCATCCAGCTGGTCGCGCGACAGGAGGAATTCAAGCGCCCCGCGATCGGCGCGTCGAGACGGCTGCGCGGGACCACGTTCGGCACGAACATCGAGATCGCGCCGAATCGGGTGCGGCTATTGCTCGAAGGTGTGCAGCGCCTCGCCGGGGCGACCCAGGCGCACACGAACTTCTTCATCGCCCAGCTTCAGTTCCGCTTCTAGGGCCCGCCGGCGACAAGACCACGACCTCGGTCCCCGCCGGGCCATAGCCCTTCGAGCGCATCGAGTCTCCGGCCAGGATGGCGTTCTCCAGCGCCTGCCGCACGCGAGGGTCACCGAACTCGCTGCTGAGGAGGAACGTGACCGGGAACCCGCTGACCCTGCGGGCGGGAAGCAGCGAGTCGAGCGCTGCGGGATCAAACACCACACAGACCTGCGCGTCGGCGGGCACGTGCAGGATGCAGCGAGGCAGCACGCCGCGCTGGACGTGATCGGCCACCACCATGCGCGCCGAGGAGAGCGCCTGCCAGGCCGGCGAGCGCACCAGCCGCTGCTGGCTCGCGGCCACACCGTCCGCCGTCTGATACGTCAACAGTGCGGCGGCGAGCGCCAGCAGAGGGATCGTGGCGCGGCCGGGGCCCAGTGCACGCACGGCGCCGGTGAACAGGAGCGCAAACAATGGCCAGAGCACCGCGTTGTACCTGCCGCCCACGGCGTGCGCCGGTGACAGATGGGCCGCGAACAGCGCTCCTTCGACGATGGTGTAGGCCAGAGCGGTCCAGGCGATGAACCGCACGCCGGGCGACGCGTCGCGGAGGCGGCTCCACAGGTTCGGCAGCCGGCGAAGCGCTCCGGATCGATGCGCGCGCCATCCGACCCACGCGAGCAATACGACGCACAGCCAGGTGAGGGCGGGCCGGGCATACGCGGGTCGGGCCAGCCCCTCGAGCCCGAGCAGGAACTGCCTGAGCCGCGCGAGGAAATCGTCCCCGTCGAGAGGTTGTGTCTGAAGCCGCTGTCGTTGCAGCGAACCGACGAACCCCGGATGGACGAGCGCGAAGCCTCCCAGCGCGAGCACCGCGAGCGCGATGAGGGTCACGAGTTGCCACCGCGAACCGCGGTCTCCCGAGCACAGCAGCCCGATGCCCACCGCCGTGATCAGGAGTGGGAAGTGGTAGTGCGTCGTCAGCCCGAGCGTCATGACGATGACCAGGAGCGCCGCCTGGGCGAAAGTCGGACGGCCGCCGCGATCCCGCGCCGAGAGCATGAGCCGGATCGTGAGCAGCGACAGCAACGCCAACAGCGCGTAGGGCCTGGCATCACCGGCGGTGAGCAAGGCCCCGTAGCTCACCGACCACAGGAGCGCCGCGCCGGCGGCGCTCTCCGCGTCCCACAGCCGCCGTCCGATCGAGAACACCGTGAGCAGTGTGAGCACGCCGATGAGTCCGTTCAGGACCAGGAATGCCCACGGCGTCGCCCCGGTGACGAGGAACTGGGCGTGCAGCAGCCAGAAGTAGAGCGGGGGATGGATGTCCGTGAGTGCCAGATCGTCCCGGATACGGCGCAGCGGCCAGGCCTCGTCGATCTGGAACAGGCGCTGGATCGCGCTGGCAGGATTCCACGCGTTCAACGGCAGCCGGGCGTATTCGCCCTGGTGTCCCGTCGCCGCGAGATAGCTGATCGTCGAGTCGTGATCGAGATCGACCCGGTGGGCGCCCATGCGCCAGAGCAGCAGCGCGTGCAGCGCCACGGCGAGAGCGAGGAGTAAGTACGCGCGCCCTGGTCGCGCCGCGGCCGGGCGCGTCGGGATCCCGGCGGTCATCGGGCCTTGGCGGGATTGATTCCCGCGCGGTAGCGATGCGCCCCGGGCATCGTCATCCCCGTCGCGGTTCCCCACCCATCATCAGGCGCATCAACTCCCACGCCGTGACGTACTTGACCCCGAGCGCGACGCGGACCACCGAGAGCCTGTACCCCATGCGCGTCAGGCGCTTGTCCCTCAGGATCTTCCCGTAGAACCCGACCGCCGGTGTCCAGGCTCTCACCAGGTCGATCGCACGGCTCGCCGGGGTCGCGCCGTCCTGCTGCTTCAACCGATAGGTGCCGCCCGCCAGCCGCAGCGCCTGCCGATAGGTGTCCTCCAGCGAGTAGCGGGCCGGATGAGAGACGCGCACGTCATCCGCGTAAAGCTGCAGCAGACCACGCTCGTACACGCGCCGCCCCCACTCGAGGTCTCCCCCGGACATCAGGTGGCTGTCGAACAGGCCGACCGCATCGAACACCTTCTTGAAGGTGAAGAGATTGGCTGTGGCTCCGAACCGTCGCACGGCGACATTCCGGTCCTGGTGGAAGCTCATGACGATGAGGTCGTAGAGCTCCGACGCGGTCGGGCT
>JBGPXY010000016.1:0-24146 GCA_041492985.1 Candidatus Eiseniibacteriota bacterium | reverse complement strand
GGGTAGAGCCCGGCGGCGAGGAGCTGGTTCGCGGGAACGAAGCGCGCGAGGACGATGAGCCCGAGCGAGAACACGACCGTGCTGCCGATCAGCATGGCGACCAGCATGGTGCCGAAGTGACGATCCCAGCCGCGCTGAGCCAGCGCCCCGGTGAGCCCCGCGGCGAGCGGGAAAGCGAACAGATAGCCCGCGGTCGGACCGGCGAACGTGGCCGCTCCCGCCCCACCCGCTGCGAACACGGGCAGGCCGATCGCGCCCTCGGCGAGATACAGCACCTGCGCGAGGAGTGCGCGCCGGGTGCCGAGCACCGCGCCCGAGAGCAGCACGATGAAGGTCTGGCCGGTGATCGGCACCGGCGACCAGGGCACCGGCAGGGCCATCTGGGCGGCGAGTGCGGTGAGGAGGCTCGCGCCCACGATCAGGACGACGTTCGATAAGACCCCGGCACGCGGCAGCGCGGCGTCGGCGAGGGTGAGCGTGCGGAAGGCGGACATGATGAGCGGACCTCGGGTTGGAGAGCGGTAGGGGCGGAGCTTTCCGTTGCCTGAGCCGTATGCCGTAGAGGGACGGAAGCTAGCACGCGCCCCGGGGGTGGGCAACGCCGGGTGCGTGGCGATTCGGGCCAGTCGGATCGCGCTCGGAACGGCTGCGCGCGCCTGCTGAGGAGCGGCCACCGGCAGGGAGATCGTCGGGTGACGGGGACCCTCGGGCGCCGGAACCGTCCGGCGGCGGCAAGCGTCGGGCGCGAGCTAGTCGCTCGCGGACCGGCCCTGGCCCGGCAGCGCGCTCACCTTGATCCACGCGTGACCGAACAGCTCGGAGACCCCGACGGTGGTGAAGTAGAGGAACCCGAAGGCCATGACGCGCCACGGCTGGTCGATCCACAGCCCGCTCCCCGGCAGGTCGAGGTGCGCGACGACCTCCGGGGTGATGCCGAAGCGCGGCATCGGCAGGAAAGTGGTGGCGAACGCGAACACGAGATAGCAAACCGCCGAGCAGGCCCAGGTCCGCTGGATGAACAGCTTCTCCTCGCCCGCCGGCGCCTGCCCGATGAGCACGCCGAGCAGGCGGTTCGCCATCAGTCCCCAGAAGTTCCACAGCGGCCACAGCTGGTGGAACGCCAGCGAGAACGCGCCTACGAACAGCGTGTAGAAGGCGCCGAGCCCGAGCATCCCGACCGTCTTTCCGGCGCGCGTCGCGTTCGAGATGAGCACGTTCCCCATGAATGCCGACGAGTGCATGATGATGAACTCGAGCAGCATGAGCAGCATGAGGTAGCCGACCATCTGGGCGCGGAGCGCGGTGGGCGCGATCCAGGTGGCGAGGAACAGCACGCCGAGCGCGAGGTCGGGAACCGCCGCGCTGAATGCCGGCAGCGGGATGGTCCAGGTCGGCTCGACCGGGGAGCGGTCGGTGGAAGCGACGGGCGGTCGCGCGCTCGTCACCGCGGGCGCGTTCGCCGTCGACACGGACGGTGAGGGTTCAGCCGGCGGTTCGAACAGTCGGCGTGCGCCTCCGAAGTTCATCGTGTACCTCCCGCACATGCCGCGCACGCTCCGTGCGCGTGTCGTGTCCTTCCTGGTTATCGTCCGCGCCACGCCATGCTTGAGGTTGCTGCCGCGCCGGGTTGGTCGTTCACCCTGTGCTACCCTGCCCGGCGCCATGGTCGACCTCATCCGCATCGCCAATGCCGGCGGGTATTGGGGCGACGATCTCGCGCAGTTCCGCCGCCAGGTGGAGCTGGGGCCGGTGGACTACGTGACGCTCGATTTCCTGGCCGAGATCACGATGTCCATCATGCAGAAGCAGCGCGCACGCGACCCGCGCCTCGGCTTCGCACGCGACTTCGTGGCCCAGGTCGAAGAGACCCTGCCCCTGCTGGTGGAGCGGGGCACGCGGGTGATCTCGAACGCGGGTGGGGTCAACCCGCTCGCCTGCCGGGGCGCCCTGCTCGGGATGGCGCAGACCCACGGACAGGCGATCGAGGTGGCGGCGGTGGTGGGCGACGACTTGATGGACCGGCTGGGCGATCTCAACGCCGCCGGCGTCGCGCTCGACCACATGGACGATGGCGGCTCGTTCTCGACCATCCGCGACCGCGTCTCCTCCGCCAACGCGTACTACGGCGCGTGGCCGGTGGTCGAGGCGTTGCGCAGCGGGGCGCAGATCGTCGTCACCGGCCGCTGCACCGACACCGGCATCACGCTGGCACCCATGATCCACGCGTTCGACTGGGCGCCCGACGATTGGGACCGGCTCGCCGCCGGCATCGTCGCCGGGCACATCGTCGAATGCGGAGCGCAGAGCACGGGCGGCAATTTCACCGACTGGCGGGGCGTGCGACGATTCGCCGCCATCGGCTATCCCGTGATCGAGGTCTCCCCCGACGGCTCGTTCGTGGTCACCAAGCACCCGGGCACCGGCGGAGCGGTCACGGTGCGCACGGTGAAGGAGCAGCTGGTCTACGAGATGGGTGACCCGCGCGGCTACATCACGCCCGACGTCGTGGCGGATTTCGCCACCATCCGCCTCGAGCAGGCCGGGCGCGATCGTGTGCGGGTGTGGGGAGTGCGCGGCCGGCCCGCGCCGCCCAACCTCAAGGTCAGCATCTCCTACTTCGACGGCTGGAAGGCGAGCGGCTCGCTCATCATCTCGGCGCCGGACGCGGTGGCCAAGGCGCGTGCCTTCACCGCGCTCTTCTGGGAACGCCTCGGCCTGTCGTTCACCGAGCGCCACGCCGAGCTGGTCGGCCACTCCGCGTGCTGGGGACCGCTGGCGCCCCCGTCCGACCCGCCCGAGGTCCTGTTGCGGCTGTCGGTCCGTGATGCCGAGCGCGACAAGATCGAGCGCTTCTCGAAGCTCGTGCCGGCCGTGATCCTCTCCGGGCCTCCCGGCGTGGCGGTCACCGGTGGACGTCCGCAGGCGCAGGAGGTGGTGGCCTACTGGCCGGCGCTGGCCCCGCGCGATCGCGTGAAGCCGAGCCTCGTCACCCGCGACGGCGAGCGGGCCCTCGAGTGGCCGACGCCCCTGGTGCCCGCACGACGCCCCGGGGCGCTGCCGCGAGACTCGTGGCCGCGCGCCGGTGGGAGCGCCAGGCTCGTGCGGGTGCCGCTTTCCGCGGTCGCGCACGGACGCAGCGGTGACAAGGGCGACACCTGCAACATCGGGTTGATCGCGCGAGCGCCCGAGATCTACCCCTGGCTGCGGCGCACGCTCACCGCGGCGCTGGTGAAGCGCCGCTTCAAGGGCATCTGCCGGGGCCGGGTCGAGCGGCACGAGGTCCCCAATCTCTGGGCCCTCAACTTCCTCCTCCACGAATCATTGGGAGGCGGTGGCACGGTGTCGCTGCGGCTCGATGCCCAGGGCAAGACGCTCTCGCATGCGTTGCTCGCCATGGAGGTCGCGCTCCCGCGCGCGCTGGTGGATGCCGCCCGGCGCCGCGACGCGCTCGAGGGGCGGACGGAGGCCAAACGGGCGGCGGTGAAGCGAGCGGTCGCCGTGCGCGGCAGCTCGAGACGAGCGACCCCCGAGCGGGTGGTCAGAGTCCGCTGACCGGACCGGCTCCGAGACGACTCTGAGTCGCGCCCGCTTCAGTTGGCGCTGGAGACAGCCCTTCCCTTCAGGACCGACATCGCACCGCGGTCGAGCCCTCTGAGGACCGACACGGCACCGCGATCGCGCCGACCAAGGACCGACACGGCACCGCGATTCAGCCCCCTGAGGACTGACACCGCACCGCGATCGAGGCCTCGGGCAGCGTGAGCCGACCGGACCGCCGCCGCCGCCTGCCCTACGTTCAGCGTCATCACCATCACCAGCGCCGCGAGGCCGAGCCCCGCGACCTGCTGCATCTTCCTCGTGTAGTTCTTCATGGCTTGTACCCCCTTTCACGCTCAGACCTCTTCTCAACACCCGTGCCACGCCCTGCCGCGTATCCGGCGCTAACGACGGGCCGCCGGCAGATCTGGTGTCGACAGGGGGTTGCGGGGGACGGGTCCCCGCGCCGAGCGCCGAAAGGGTCGCGTCGCGGAGTGCGGAAGGCCGCGGAATTCCGGTCGGTATGAGGAAACCCGGTGGAGAAGCGGCAAGGCGCGTCCCCAGGGGTGGCGCGGATCTGAACGGGAATCTGGTTGACCGGCCCGGCGGCCGGGACCAGACTGCCGTCCCCGCGACAGACGACCATACCCGCCGCCGCACGGGCTTGCCGACACCCTCAGCCAAGGAGCTTCACCACCATGTTCGACCGCAAGGTTCTCAACGCATATTGGGACAACACCCGCCAGGCTCACGGCATCGCCCTGCGCACGATCGAGCTTCTCCCCGCGGACAAGCTCGACAGCCGGCCGATCCAGAACATGCGCACGCCCAATGAGCTGGTCGTGCATCTCTATGGCATGGTCGTTCGGGCCATGATCGAAGGTGTCGCCAGCGGCGAGATCAAGGCCGCGGACGAGAAGGCGATCGTGGCGCGCCTCAAGACGCGTGAGGACCTGATTCGCTTCGTCAACGAGAGCTGGGCCGCGAGCGACAAGGCTGTCTCTGCGATCACCGATGCGAACCTCAGTGGCATGGTGAAGTCGCCCTGGGGCGACCTGCCGGGGTTCGTGTGCATGGGGATCGTCCACGACGAGTTCTTCCACCATCGCGGCCAGGTGTACGCCTACGTCCGGCAGCTGGGTGGCGAGCCGCCGATGATGTGGGACTTCGAGCACAACGCGGCCGAGTTCCAGCCCAAGGCGGCGCAGACCGCGTAGACCGGACGTGGCGGAGCGCCGGTGTCGCCGGCGCGGCCGCGGGCCCCCGAGTATCCGGCGGCCGACGAGCATGCGAGGCCCGGGCGGGCGCCCGGGCCTCGTCGTCTGTGATGTCCGCATCGGACCGGATCGGGACGCAACCCTCGGGGGAGCCATGTTGAGCGTCGATGAGTTGAAACGGCTGCTGGGTCTCGAGCCGCTGCCCGGCGAGGGTGGCTGGTTCGCCGAGACCTACCGGGCGCGCGAGTCTCTCCCGCCGGGCGCTCTCGGGCCGGGCTGGCCGGGGCCACGGTCGCTCGCCACGGCGATCTACTACCTGCTGACGCCCGAGAGCTTCTCCGCCCTCCATCGCCTGCGGGCCGACGAGATCTTCCATTTCTACCTAGGCGACCCGGTCGAGATGCTGCAGCTGTGGCCTGATGGCTCCGGGCGGACGGTGATGCTCGGCACCGATCTCGCCGCCGGGATTCGCCCGCAGGTGGTGGTGCCGGCGGGCGTGTGGCAGGGATCGCGTCTCGTGCCGGGGGGCTCCCTCGCCCTGCTCGGCAGCACTGTTTCGCCGGGCTTCGATCTGGCGGACTGCGAGGCCGGCTCCCGGGAGACCCTGCTCGCGGCCTATCCCGCCTTCCGCCAGAGCATCGCCGCCCTAACCCGCTGAAGCTGCCACAACCCCATGGGCCGGGCCCATCTGCGGGCGGCCGGCGACGGCCCAGGCGGCGCCGGGCGCCAGACTCCCCCAGAAACTCCCAGAATCCCCTTGCCCAGGACGACATCAGATTGATATCATTGTGACATCAACCCACAGGAGGAGGTCGCCATGATTCGCGAACGTGAGATCAGACCGATGCCAGGCGTGTTCATGCTGTTCGTCCTCGCCGGCGGCGCGCTGGGACTGCTCGTCCCGTTCATCGCCGCGGCCCGCAATGACCAGGTTTGGCTCGCCCTCTTCTGGGTGATGGTCTGGGTCGTCGACGTGATCTGCCTGGCGGGACTCTTCATCGTCAATCCGAACGAAGCGAAGGTGATCCAGCTGTTCGGCAACTACGTCGGCACGGTCAAGGAACCGGGCTTCAAGTGGATCAACCCCTTCAGCACCAAGCGCAAGGTGTCGCAGCGGGTCCGCAACTTCGAGACCACCAAGCTCAAGGTGAACGATCACATCGGCAACCCGATCGAGATCGCCGCGGTCGTGGTGTGGAAGGTGGTCGAGACCGCCGAGGCCCTGTTCGAGGTCGACAACTACGAGAACTTCGTGCACGTCCAGAGCGAGTCGGCGCTGCGCAACATGGCGTCCTCGTACCCCTACGACGCACACGACACCGGGGAGATGGCCCTGCGCAGTCACACCATGGAGATCGCCGGACAGATCAAGAAGGAGATCCAGGAGCGGCTCACCAAGGCCGGCGTGGAGGTGATCGAAGCGCGCATCAGCCATCTCGCCTACGCGCCCGAGATCGCCGGTGCGATGCTGCGCCGTCAGCAGGCGAGTGCGATCGTCGCCGCCCGCAAGCTGTTCGTCGAGGGCGCGGTCGGGATGGTGGAAATGGCGCTCGACCAGCTCTCGAAGAAGAACATCGTGTCGTTGGACGACGAGCGCAAGGCTTCGATGGTGAGCAATATGCTCGTGGTCCTGTGCAGCGATCAGCATACGCAGCCGGTCATCAACACCGGCACGCTCTACCAGTAGCCGTGTGATCCCATGGCTGAGCGCAAGCCATTTCTGCTGCGCCTGGATCCGGCGCTCCTCGAGGCCCTTCAGCGCTGGGCGGCGGACGACCTGAGGAGCCTCAACGGCCAGATCGAGTTCCTGCTCCGGCGAGCGCTTCAAAGTGAAGGCCGTTCGCCGCGCGGGGATTCCACGACGACGCGCAAGTGAGGGACCGAACATGACCAGGCCGGACGATGGGGCCCGCGATGTCGCGCGACCCCTCCGCGTGGACGCTGCGCCGGAGTCGTGGGCGCGCGGCGCGCTCGAGTGGCGCCAGACTCACTGGGGCCGCTCGGAGTGGGAGCTTCGCGCGGACGGGCGGCTGATCGGCACGCTGACCGCGCGCGGCACCTTCCGCGAGCGCACGCTCGGCCGTGGGCCCTCGGGCGATTGGGAGATCCGCGCACGCTGGACGGGTGCCGCCGAGATCGCGCCGGACGGCGGCGCGGCCGTCGCTTCCTACCAGCCCGGCTGGTGGCGCGGCGGTGTCTTCACCACCGCGTCCGGCCTCCGGTACGATTGGACCCGCGTCGGCTTCTGGAGGCCCGAGTACGTCATCGCCAACGAGTCGGGGTTCCCGTGCGTGCGCTTCCGCCCGCGCTCGTTGGGCCCGCGTGGCCGGTGTGCGGTCACCATCGAGCCCGCCGGGATGCGCATCGCCGAGCTCGAAGCCCTGGTCCTGCTGGGCTGGCGTCTCCTCACCGCGGCACGGGCGCACGCACACTAGGGCGGCTTCCGAGATCGACTCCCGGGTGCCGGCGCATGTCGGCGGCCCGCAAGGCTCTGGCCGCGCCCCCAACAAAGGCTGGTCCGACAGCGGGGGCTGCGGTATCTCAATCCCTGCCGCTTTGTGACATCCTTCGGCCCTCGGCCCAGGGCCTCTCCAACGGAGGGAACATGACCAGACGTCCCCGCTTCGCCACGCTCGCCCTCACGCTTCTCACCCTCCTGGTCGCGAGCGTCCCGGGCTGCGGCAAGAACTCCACGAATCCACCCGGAGGTGGTGGCGCTGCGAAGGAGCTGGACTCCGGGACGCTCGGCCCCGGCGCCATGTACGCGCACATGTTCGCCACCGTGGGCACCTACAACTATCACTGCAACATCCACGGCCTCTCCATGGCCGGCACGGTCACCGTGGCGGGCGGACAGCCCGCGAATGCAGCCGTCTCGATCGTGGACAACGCCTACAACCCGGCGAGTGTGTCGGTCGCTCCGGGAGGCACGGTCACCTGGACCCGCAACGGGAGCAACCCCCACACGGTGACGAGCAACTAGTACGCTCCGTCGGGCGGGGAGGCTCCCTCCCCGCCCGTTGCGCGGCCCATCCGCGCTGCCTGTGGCAGGCCCGCCACAGACCGACGTGCCGCGGGGGGTGTGGCCCCGCGGAGCACGACTCCAAGCGGTTGCGCCGCAACGCGGCGGTCGTCGGGCGCTCCGTGGCACACCCCCTGCTCTTCCCTCCCATCGAGACCGCTCGACTTGTCACCGAGGATCCGGGAGGACGCGATGAACTTCTCACCCAGGCAGACGCGTTGGATGGCCACCTTGCTGCTCGCGGCCTTCGTCACGGCGGGCGTGGGGTCGGTCGCGCAGGCCGATCGCGGCTATGGCCACGACCGTGGTACGCGCTACAAGAACGTCTATCGCGGCCACGATACGCGCGTCATCTCGCGCTATCGCAGCCCCGGCAGCGTCTACGTCGTCCGGCGCTCGGATCACGGCGCTGCGATCGCCGGGTTCCTGGGTGGGCTGTTCCTCGGCGCCACGCTCGCGCACGCCGCGCCCGACGGTTACGGCTACTACGATCCGTACTGCGATGAGAGCTTCGCCTCGCTCGAGATCTACCGGGGGCATCTGTACCACCACCACCATCCGCGCATCGTCCGCGTGATCGAGCTGCGGAGCGGCGACTGCGTCCACACCTATCGCTACGAGCGCGGACAGTGGGACGACTACGACGACCAGGACTGGGGTCAGGACTGAGCGATAGTGGCGTGTGAGTCCGTGAGGACGTAGTCGGAGACGGGGAGCGTCCTGGACTGCGCGGATCGGGCTCACCACAACACGGCGGGCGGCGTCATGGAGACGCCGCCCGTTCGTGTGTCTGGCGCCGTGGCCCGTCGACGCGTGCTAGGCGGCGAGCTCGTCGGCGGTCGAGCCCTGGTACTCCTCCGGTCTCAGCACACGTACCACGCTCACGTTTTTCGGCATCGGGTTCCATTCCTCCGCCTCCCCCGCCTCCGTCTGGGCCGCGGTCGGATCGACCAGCACGCGACAGAACGGTCGCCGCACGTCGTCGGGGTTGGGGCTGAGCGAGAGCACGATGTGCCCGGAGTCGGTGAGGAGCAGCGATCCCGCCGGATAGAGCCCGACGGTGCGCACCAGCGCCCACAGCACGGCGGGGTCGAACGCCACCCGCGAGGGGCCGAGCAGGTACTGGAGCGCTTCGAAGGCGGTGCGCGGCCGGGTGTGGTAGGCACGGTGCGCGGTGATGGCGTCGAAGCAATCCCCCGCCGCAACGATGCGCGCCAGCGAGGACTGCGCCCACTCGTGCGCGACTTCCGGGTAGCCGGTGCGATCGAACGCCATGTGGTGCTCGAGGCACACCCGCATCGTGTCGAGCGTGAGCATGGACAGCCCGGGCAGTCGCATCGTCATCTTCACGCCCTCGAGCGGGTGCCGTTGCATGAGCACCCACTCCTCGGGCGTGAGCTTCGCGGGCTTGCGTAGCACGTCGCCCGGCACCGCCAGCTTGCCGATGTCGTGCAGCAGCCCGGCCACGCCGAGGTCGGCGAGCATCTGTCGCGAGAGCCCCAGCGCCTGCCCCATGCCCACCGAGAGGATGCTCACGTTCACACAGTGGGCGTACGTGTACTCGTCGTGGTCCTTCACCGCCGTGAGGCCGACCAGCGAGTACTCGTGCCTCATGATGTTGTCCACCACCGGCTGGACCAGTCGCTTGGCCTGCCGCAGGTCCGGCCGGCCGCTCTGCCGCGCGCGCAGCAGGATCTTCTTGGTGCCGAGCACGGCCCGCCAGAACACGCGTTTGGCGCGCCCCCGCTCGGTCTTCTCCTTCTGCTCTGTCAGCTCGCGCGCCAGGTCGTCGGCATCCAGCTCAGAGGTCGGGACCGTCACGACGTGCTCGACCCGGGCCTCCTCGAGCGCATGCGTGAGCAGCTCGGCGATGGCCGGGTCCTCGGCGCCCATGAATAGCTGGAAGAAGCGCTCGAGCTCGGCGGCATGGAGCCCCTGCAGGAACCGGATGCCGCCGATCGTGCGTCGCTCGAACTCGCCGAGCAGGCCGTGATAGACGGGGAGCAGCGTCGCGCTCGCCTTGACGCGGTGACCGTCGAGATAGAAATAGTCCGCCACCGCGACCAGCGCGAACTCGTCCTCGTCCTTCAGCAGCGATTCGGCCACCGCGAGGAAGTCGAGGAGCTGCTTCTGAAACGCCTGGTTGGAGACGTCGTGGGTCCTCGCCGTGCGGATGACCGCGGAGAGGCGGATCAGCAGCTGCGGCCCGAGGGTCTGGGTGCGATGGTCGTCACCGTGCGCCTCGTGGCCGCCGCTCGGCGCGGCTCCCGCGGATGGGACGCTGGGGTCAGTCACGGGCAAGCACACTCCTCAACGCCTCACCGCAGACCTCGCGGATGGCGCTGCGCTTGGATGCGGCGCCCCGTTCGAGCAGGGCCCGCGCACGCGCGGTGCCGATGCGCGCGATGCAGCGGGCGATCGCCTGCCGGTACACATCGACGCCGCGCGCGAGCCAATTCCCCTTGGCCAGCTCCGCTTCCAGCTCGGGCAGCACGTCGTCGGTGCCGATCGCGCCGAGGGCGGTGTAGATCGCGCGCTTCTCCTCTTCGGGGCGCGCCTCGAATGCGGGGTCCTGCAGGTAGCCGATCAGCCGGCGGGCGATCGGCGTATCGCGCTTGGACGAGAGCTCGTGCAGGATCGCGCAGAACAGACGGGTGTCCGCGCCCTGGAGCATCTCCACCAGCAGCGGATGGGCGGTCGCCGGTTCGACCCGGCTCAGCGCCGTCACCACCTCGCGCCGGACGCGCGAGTCACGGTGGCGCATCGCGGTGCGGAGCAGGCCGACGACGGCATCGCCGCCGATCGCCCCCAGCACCTGCACGGCGTTGCGCACCACGTGCCAGCGGGAGTCCGCGAGCCACGGAGCGACGCGCTCCGGGTTGTTCCGGCACAGGTCGCTGATCGCGACGGCCAGCGGCTTCTGGGTGCGCCGATTCTGACTCTCGGAGAGCACCAGGTTGAGCCATTCCGCCGCCGGTTCGCCCAGCTCCTTCGCCAGGGCGATGAACTCCGCGACCTGCTGGGGCTCCTGGCGGTCCAGCTGCTCGACGGTGGCGGTCACCGAGATGGGCTGGAAGAGTTCCTGGCTGTATCCCTCGGCGGACCATTCGTCGCTGTCGCACTCGCGCAGCAGCGCGAGCGCCTCGCGCGCCTCGAGCCACGATCCGTTGCCGACCGCGAGACGCAGCATGCGCGGCACGAACTTCGCCAGCTCCCCGCGGTCCCCGTCGGTCGCGCCGGCGTCCAGGTAGGCGCGCGAGATCGCCAGCGCGGTGGTCATGAGCGAGACCTCGTGCTCGGCCGCGAACTCGTCGCGGAAGCGGCCGGTCTCCTGGGAGGCGAGGGAATCGATCTCCTCGAAGCCCGCTTCGATCTCGACGGTCAGCTCGCCGGTGGTCCAGTCGTCCGAACGCGAGCCGGTTCCGGGGGCGGTGGCCTCGTCCGCCGACTCCGTGTCGCCGCCCTCCGGCGCGCCCTCCTCCCCCTCCTCGACCGATGCCGTGGGCCAGGGGACGAGATCCGAGCCTTCTTCGCTCGCGCCCGGACTCCCCCCCACGTCGCCCTCCGCCGGCACGTAGTCGATATCCACGTGCTGGAGGTTCGCCTGCCAGAGCATCGTGACGAGGTCGTCGTCGATGTGCACCTGCCCGGTCGCCAGCATGAGAGCGTCGACCAGCGCGTCGAGCTCGCGCGCCTCGACGCCCGGATTGAACGTCAGGGCACGCACCCCGTCGCGGTGGAACGGCAGCGCGAGGTTGTCGTCCCGCGACTTGGCCGGGTACAGGGAGACGCCCTCGTAGAGGATGTCGTCGGCCGAGAACCTGTAGGTGACCGGGCCCACCTCCTCGAGCAATCGCGTGAGGGCGGCCCTCAGCTCCTCGCGAAAGCGCACCACGGTCGGATTGGTGGCGTGGTAGAGCCGGCTGGTCTTGATCGTGCGCGCGAACTGGTTGATCCAGGCGGCGACCACCTTGACCGTAGCGTCCGGGGGGCGGTCTGCCGCCGACGGATCGTCCTGGCGTGGTGCGCCCGAGGCCACCGGGCTATGTGCGATCTGGGACTGCACGTCCATGCCTGGACATCCCCCCTGCCATGGGACCCGGAGCGACGGGGTCTATCAGGAGAGTCCATCGGCCAAAACCGCGTCATTCTTGAGCCGGATGACGGTCCGCGGGGCCCGGTCCGTGCGGGGCGGAGCGGGCGTTCTGCCCGTAAACGCGAGAGGCGGCGCGTGAGCGCCGCCCCTTGAACGCGTGAGGTGGTACCTCGGCTGGATCAGGCCCGGCGAACGTTGGCGGCCTGCAGGCCCTTCGGGCCCTTGGTCACCTCGAACTCCACCCGGTCGCCTTCAGCGAGGGTCTTGAAACCTTCGCCCTGGATCGCAGAGAAGTGCACGAAGACGTCCTCGCCACCCTCCTGGGAGATGAAGCCGAATCCTTTCGCCTCGTTGAACCACTTCACGGTACCAGTAGCCACTGAAGAACTCCTTGTTCAGGACCCGAGAGCCCTGTGCTGATCGCCGTCTGACGCGACGGCTCGCCCGATCAATCTGATCGGAACCCCCGCAGTCGGGTGGCCGGGACATGAAAAAAGCCGCCATGTCATCCAGGGCGGCGTTCCTTGAGCTCGGCCAAGTCCACCGGCAACGAAGACGCGGGAAATATCGACCACGGGAGGGCGGCTTTCAAGTGCCATTTTGGGCGGCACTTGCCGGTCAGCGCGCGAGCTGCCGGCGCCGGCCCAGCACGGCAAGGCCCATGAGCCCGGCGGCGACCATGAGGAAGGCGATCGGGGCCCCGGGGCCCGCGGCCGGCTGCGTGGTGCCGACGAAATCGATCGCCGGGATCCGGTTCATCGGCCCCCCGTACCAGAGGATCAGGTAGAGCACCTCGAAGAGTTTGGCACCACCACTCCACGTGCCGCAGGCCAGCGCCATCGAGGGGATGAACACCACGCCGGCGAGCAGTGCGGCGAAGCTCTCCCACTCGCCGGTGACCGCGAAACGCGCCAGGGCTCCGGCGCTCACCATCACTGCGATCATCCACCCCGCCAGCCACTGGGCGGCGAGCAGCCGCGCGACCGGTCGCGGGGAGGAGAACAGCAGCGCATCGGTGCGATGAATCGCCTCGCGCGTGCCCATGGGCGACCAGCGCAGCACCGGCCAGATGAGGGCGAACGGCGCGACGAATTGGCGCACGCCCGGGAGCGGCACGAACAGGCTCAGGACCGTGAGCGCCAGCACGACGAAGTACCACCAGCGCGAAACACCCTTCAACGCGATGCGCAGCTCGGCGAGCACCAGCGCGCCGAATCGTGAGTGACCGGCGCGCTCCGCGAGCCGCGAGAGGGCGCGGCCGCCGATCGAGTGCGACGCGGAGCCCGAGAATGCGGGGACCGGGTCGAGCGCGTCGTCGGTCGGTTGCGGCGCGAGGGCCTTGCCGCCGCGGGCCATCCGCCGGATCCCACCGCCGATCATCGCGCGCTGCGTGTCGAAGCGATCGAAGAACAGCGCTGCCACGAGCGTGATCGCAAACGGGGCCGCCAGCCAGAACGCGCGCCACGCCAGCATCTCCGGGGTCCAGTGCGCGCCATCCCACACGAACGTCTGCATGTCCCACACGCCCTTGTCCTTGATGTTGAACCCCATGGAGTAGCTGCTGCCCGCCGGGTAGTCCGGGAACGCCGTCGTGCACGCGGTCTGCATCTGCCGGACCAGGTTCGAGACGCTGACCGCTTCGCTGGGATCGCCGTGTCCCATCGCGCTCGAGAGCGACATGGTGGTGATCCACAGGAAGAAGTAGGCGATGTTGCCCAGCCCGCCGCGCAGCAGCGGGGTCACCTCGAAGAACACCGCGAGCGCTGCGACCACGCCCATGATCGGGAGCGTGACGAGCACGAACGGGGTCAGCAGCGACACCAGCCGCACATGAGTGTCCTCGCCGCGGATGATCTGCATGACGCCCGCTGCCGCCGCGAGCACCGCCACCATGGTCGCCAGCACGGCGAAGTTGCTGAGCATCTTGCCGAGCAGATAGACGGACCCGGGCATCGGTGTGGCCGCGAGGATGGCGCCGACGCCGGTCCGGCGGTCGCGCTCCACAGCGTTCTTGACCAGGTAGAAGCCCGCCATGCTCAGGAAGGTGACCGAGAGAATCGCCACCAGCGTGCCGACCCACGCCGAGTTGTAGACGCCGCGATGTCCGCCCAGATTGAGGGTCGCGTAGTGCGCGTGGTTGGGCGGCAGGAACATGTAGGCCGCGTAGACCGTGAAGGCGAGCGTGATGAGGAAGCTGTGGCGTCGGACGCGCTCGAGGAAGTCGGCGCGCACGAGCTGGAAGAGTGCCGCCGGCGCGATCACGGCGCGACCGCCACCTTCGCCCGGTCCCCCGCCGGCGCGGCGGCCCGGTGATTGCCGATGGTCCAGAGGTAGGCGTCCTCGAGCGTCGCCTCGGCGGGTCGCGCGCCGGGATCGGGCGGAGCGTCGCCGACGATGCGCACGTGCACGCCGTCGCCGCGTCGCAGCGTGCCGCTCACCCGGTGCCGCGCCTTGACCGCGGCCAGCGCGTCGCTCGGGATCACCCACTCCCACGCCTTGCCCGTCGCCGCGCGCAGGAGCGCTTCGGGCGAGTCGTGCGCGACCAGATGGCCCTGGGCGATGAAGGCGATATGCGTGGCGATCGCTTCGACGTCGGAGACGATGTGGGTCGAGAGCAGCACGATACGCTCGCCGGAGAGCTCCGAGAGTAGATTGCGGAAGCGCAGGCGCTCCTCGGGATCGAGCCCCGCGGTCGGCTCGTCGACGATCAGCAGCCGCGGATCGTTGAGCAACGCCTGGGCGATGCCGACCCGCTGGCGCATCCCGCCCGAGAAGCCGCCCAGCGGGCGCCTCGCCGCCTCCGTCAGGTTGACCAGCTCGAGCAGCTCGGCGATGCGCGCGCGGGCGGTGCGCCCGTCCAGGCCCTTCGCCGCCGCCAGGTATTCGAGGAACTCCGACGCCGTCAGGTTCGGATAGACGCCGAAGTCCTGCGGCAGGTAGCCGAGCACCCGTCGCAGCGCATCGGGGTCGTGCCTGAGATCGACGCCGTCCCAGGTGACCCGGCCCTCGGTCGGCCGCGTCACCGTTGCGAGGATGCGCATGAGCGTCGACTTGCCGGCGCCATTCGGCCCGAGCAGCCCGAGCACGCCGGGGCCGACCGTGAGGCTGAAGTCCCTCAGGCCCCAGAGCGAGCGGCCATAACGCTTGCCGACGGATTCGATGACGAGCTGCATGGATGGGCGGTCCCCGGGGAGCGGAGTGCGGCGGTGGTGACGAGGCGACTACGGCCGGCGAACCGCGCGAGTTGCAGGCCCTTACTCCTCCAGCGTCGAGATGTCGCCGACCGGCAGCCCCTGGTCCCACGCCTTGAGCACGCGGCGCATGATCTTTCCGCTGCGCGTCTTCGGCAGCTTGTCGCGGAACTCGATCTCGCGCGGGGCGGCATGTCCCGCCAGGTTCTTCTTCACGTGCGCGGCGATCTCCTTCTTCAGCTCCTCGCTCGGCTGGAAACCGGAACGCAGCGAGATGAACGCCTTGATGATCTGACCGCGCAGCTCGTCCGGCTTGCCGATCACGCCGGCCTCGGCCACCGCCGGGTGCGAGACCAGCGCGGATTCCACCTCGAACGGTCCGACGCGCTCCCCGGCGGTGTTGATGACGTCGTCGGCGCGCCCCTGGAACCAGAAGTAGCCGTCCTCGTCGTAGTGCGCGGTATCGCCGGTGAAGTAGTAGCCGGGGAAGCGGAAGTACTCCTGGTAGCGCGCGGGGTTGTTCCAGATCTGCCGCATCATCCCGGGCCAGCCCGCCTTGATGCACAGCAGGCCGAGCGTGTTGGGCGGCAGCGGCTGGCCCTTCTCATCCAGGATCGCGGCGGTCACACCCGGGATGGGCTTGCCCATCGAGCCTGGGCGGATCTCCATGCTCGGATAATTCGAGATCAGCTGGTGCCCGGTCTCGGTCATCCACCAGTTGTCGTGGATGCGCCGCCCGTACACGCGCCATCCCCAGCGCACCACCTCGGGGTTGAGCGGCTCGCCGACCGACAGGACGTGGCGCAGCGACGAGAGGTCGTACTTCTCGGCCACCTTCTCCCCCGCCGCCATCAGCATGCGGAACGCGGTGGGCGCCGAGTACCACACGGTCACGCGATGCTTCTGGATGGTCTCGTACCAGGCATCCGCGTCGAAACGGCCGCCGCGGATCACATTGGTCGTGCCGTTGAGCCACGGGGCGAAGATGCCGTACGACGTTCCGGTGACCCAGCCGGGATCGGCCGTGCACCAGTAGGTGTCGGTGGGCTTGAGATCGAGGATCCACCGGCCGGTCTGGAAGTGCCCGATCATGGCGTTCTGAACGTGGAGCGCGCCCTTGGGCTTGCCGGTCGAGCCCGACGTGTAGTGGAGGATGAGCGGGTCCTCGCGCCCGAGCCACGCCGGTTCGAAGCGCTCGCTCGACTTCTCCATCTCCTGATCCCAGGCGCGATGTCGCCCCTCGGCCTTGCCGCCACCGCCGACCAGGATGACGTGCTTCAGGCTCGGCAGGTCGGCTTCGGGCACGCGCTCGAGCAATGATTTCGTGGTGAGCAGCGCCACCGCCGCCGCGTCCTGCATGCGGTCGCGCACGGCGTCGGTCATGAACGCCTCGAACAGCGGGCTAGGGATGGCGCCCACCTTGAGGATGCCGAGGATGCCGATGTAGCACTCGGGGGTGCGCGGCAGGAACACGAACACGCGATCGCCGCGCGTGACGCCCATGCGCACGAGCGCGTTCGCGAAGCGGTTCGAGAGCCGCATCAGGTCTTCGAACGTGTGCTTCTCGATCCGCTCGCCGTCGGTGTAGAGGAGCGCGAGCTTGTTCTTGCGAGGACCCCGGCAGTGCCGGTCGATGCACTCGTGCGCCATGTTGAACCGCCCGGTGCGGAACCAATCGAACTCGGGCTCGACCTGCTTCCAGTCGAACGCGGCATACGCCTTCTCGTAGTCGTCGAGGTTGGCGGTGTGGTCGGCTTCGGGCGGCAGGACTTCCTTCGCCATCGTTGTCTCTCGCGGGCTGGGGACCAGATGCGGTGGGAAAGCGCGCTGCAGGCTATCGGGCGCGCTCGCAACCGTCAACGCGGCAAGCCGGTGGGGGGAATTCGGCGTCGCCTGACTGAGCCTGTCACCCGGCGGCCCACGCCCAGCGGCCGTCTCGGTCATGGCCAGTTCGCCCAAGACGATGCATTGCCACACATCACGCGGCTAGTCACGATATATCGTGACTCACGATATGTCGCGCTCTAGTGTCTCGGGATTCCGTGATGTCAGAGCGACAGGGATGGAGGGCAACGACATGGACGCCACGGTAGTCCGGCACGACTCTCTCGCAGCCCTCGCCCGCGAGGCGCTCGAGGCTTGCGACGCGGTGCTGGTGCGGGTCTGGACGATCGGCCCGGGCGATTCGTGCGCGACGTGCGCCATGCGCGCCGAGTGCCCGGACCAGCGCGCCTGCCTGCATCTGGCGGTGAGCGTTGGGATCACCACGCGCGTCGATGGTCCATTCCGGCGCTTCCCGCTCGGCGCCCGGCGCGTGGGCCGCGTGGCCATCGAGCGAAAGCCCTACGTCGAGCGCGGCGACCTCGCCGCACGCGGTCTCGCCGAGCCCGCGTGGCTCGCGGTGCATCAGGTGCGCAGCTTCGTCGCCGTGCCGCTCGGCGAGGGCGGACGCGGCGTGCTCGCGCTCTTCTCGCGCCGCTTCCTCACCGACTCGGAGGTCACTCTGCTCGCCCTTGCCGCCCGCGCCGCGGCCCGCTCCGGCCCGGGCGCGTTCCCGGTCGCCCCCAGGTCTCCGCGCAAGGTGGGCGCGATCGCGGCACTCACTCCCCCGCACACGCCGCCCGTGCCCGCCGTGGTGGCGAGCCACACCGAGCGACGCACGCTCGCCGAGATCGAGCGCGAGGCGATCGAACGCGTGCTCGATCAGACCGCGGGCCGGATCAGCGGCCCGAAGGGTGCCGCCACCATCCTCGGCCTCAAGCCTTCGACGCTCGCCTCGCGCATGCAGAAGCTCGGGGTGCAGCGGAAGCCGGCACGCTGATCAGGCCGCGCCGGGCGCCGCGGAGCTCGTTCGACAACGCCGGGGTCGCACCTGTCGACATCGTTTCCACCCGCATGGATAGGGGCCGAAACGCTTGACGTCCGTGGCTGTACCCGCCTAGTATGCGCTCGCCCTGTCCCCGTGAGGACGAAGGGAGGTGAGGAGGATGAGGCAGGGATGGAGGTCCGTTTCACTCGGCGTCGCGCTCGCGGTGGGCGTGCTCGCCATGCTGCCGCTCGCGGCCCCGCGATCCGGGGACGCGCAAGCGGCGCGCCGCTCGTCGGCCGCGACGAGCACGTCGAAGTCGAAGCTCAATCTGCGGCAGTTCACCGGGATCGTGACCGCGCTGGACAAGACCACGCTGACGGTGGAGAAACAGGGCAAGAAACCGCAGAGCCGGGTGTTCACCCGACACGCCGAGCTGAAGACCAGCGGTGATCTCGAGAAGGACGCCCGCGTCACGGTCTATTACCGCGACGAGGGTGGCCAGTCGGTGGCCCATCGCGTGGTCGTGAAGGCCGCGGGCGACAAGCCCTCGAGCGACCGCTAGCACCCGCCGGCCCGGGCGGGCCTCCGCGCCCGGGGTACCGGCCGTACGAGCGGCCCCTGCGGCGGCCGCCTCGTCCGCGGCCCCGCCCGCGCCGCACCCCCGCGCGGCGATTGTGCGCGCCCGCGCTCCTCCGCTACTCTCCTGCTCCCGTGACCTTCCGTATCTTCCGTGCCGTGCTCGTGGCCGCACTGCTGGCCGCCTTCGCGATGTACGTGTGGCCGACACGCTGGCGCTACGACCACATGACCGTGGGCGACGACACCTATCCGGTGCGCATCCACCGCTTCACCGGACACGCGTACATCCTGCTGCCGGGCGAGGGCTGGACACCGGCCGAGGATGCCTCGGACATGGATCCGAACGGGGCGGACCAGCCGCAGGGGAACAAGACCTGAGACGGCGCTCGTGAGGTCACGAACCGGGCCGAGCGCCACTCGCCACGCGGGGACCGCATGAGCATCGTCCGCATCGGCGTCGGGCCCCGCATGAGCGGCGCCGTGGCGCATGGCGACACCGTCTACCTCGCCGGCCACGTCTCGAAGGAACCGGCCGGCAGCGTGCGCGGCCAGACCGAGGCGATCCTGCACCGCATCGACGAGCGGCTGGCCGAGGCCGGCACCGACCGCTCGAAGCTGCTCTCGGCGAGCATCTGGCTCGCGGACATCGGCACGTTCGACGAGATGAACGCGGCCTGGGACGCCTGGGTGGACCAGGCGAACCCGCCGGCGCGGGCCACCGTGGAAGCGCGGCTCGCCTCGCCCGATTACCTGGTCGAGATCGCCGTCATCGCCGCGCGGTAGGCGGGGCAACGGGCAAGGCTAGAAGATCCGCTTCCCCAGCATGCCCTGCACGAGCTCGGCGGCCAGCACCCCGGTCATGTTCTGGGTGTCGAGCACTGGATTCACCTCGACCACGTCGATGGCCGCGATCTCGGCGCGTTCGCTGAGCATCTCCATCGCCAGGTGCGCCTCGCGGTAGGTGATGCCGCCCCACACTGGGGTTCCGGTGCCGGGGGCGTCCTCGGGGTCCACCACATCGAGATCGAACGAGAGGTGGATCCCGTCGGTGCCGTCGCTGGCGATGCCGATGGCCTCATCCACCACGTCGCGCATGCCGCGCTCGTCGATGTCGCGCATGGTGTACACCGTCACGCCGATACGCTTCAGGATGCCGCGCTCGCCGGGATCCACGTCGCGGATGCCGATGAGGGTGGTGTTGCGCGGCTGGATCTTGGGAGCGCGCCCGCCCAGGTTGACCAGATCGGGATCGCCGAGGCCGAGCGCGATGGCGAGCGCCATGCCGTGGATGTTCCCCGACGGCGTGGTCTCGGGCGTGTTGGCGTCGCCGTGGGCGTCGAACCAGATGAGACCGAGCGACCGCCCGGTCTTGGCGAAGTGGCAGGCCGAGCCGGCGACCGAGCCGATGGCGATGCTGTGATCGCCGCCCAGCACCAGCGGCAGACGGCCACGCTCCAGCGCTCCATCGACCTGCTCCCGGAGCGCGTCGCACATGGCGAGGATGGGTCCCTTGTAGCGGAGCTTCCCCTCGCCCACCTGCTGGGTCTCGGGGATCATCACGTCCAGGTCGCCGTAGTCCTCGACCTGGTGCCCGAGCTGCTCGAGGCGCGATTCCAGGTCGGCGACGCGGATGGCGGAGGGGCCCATGTCGACCCCGCGCCGCCCGGCGCCGAGGTCCACGGGCACGCCGATGATCTCGATGAAGCGTTGCTCGATCGTCATGGGGCGCGGAGTCTAGCAGCGGGTCGGCGGGGCATCAAACGCGCGCGACCGCCACTCCCCCATTGACTCACCCGTACGATGCGCCCACGGTGGGTGGGCGATGGGCACATCCGCGATCCGCCACTTGCTGCTGCTGCCGGCGGCCGTGCTGGCGCTCGGCGCGGGGTCGATCGATCCCGCACGCGAAGCGCTGCCGACGCTTGCCCCGCGATCGGTCGCGGCTGCGGGACGCGTGCTCTTCCAGGACGACTTCGAAGATCGTTCGCTCGCCGGCTGGATGAAAGATCGGGACGACGTCTGGGAGGTCCGCAGCGGCATGCTGCGCGGTGATCTCCCCGACCGCAAGCAGGAGCACTCGTTCATCTACGCCGGCGACACGTCGTGGACCGACTACACCGTCGATGTGGATATCTGCGCGATGCGCGGGGTGGACAAGGGCGTGGCGGTGCGGGTGGAGGGGCAGAAGACCGCCGTGGGGGTGGACCTGCGCGGACCCGGCTACCAGGACGTGATCATGCACGTGCGCGAGTGGCCGCTCGGCAAGGCGCGCGCCATCAACCCCAACGGGATGTGGAACCACCTGCGCGTCGAGGCTCGGGGACAGCGATTCCGCGTGTGGGTGAACGGCGCGCTGACGATCGATCGGGTCGACGCCCGACACGCTCGGCCGAAGGGCCGGATCGCGCTGGCCGCGTACACGGGCGGGGTGGGAGAATGCACCGTGTACTATGACAATGTCGTCGTGACCGAGGTGCCGTGAGTGCGCGGCCGGCGCGGCGACCGCGCGACATGAGGAGGCGAAGGTGAAAGCGGTGGCGATGGGGTTCCTGATGGCGGCGGCACTGGCGGTGGGCGGATGCTCCGGCGGGCCGGAGCCGGTGCCGGTCGTCGGCAGCCCGGCGGACGTGGGCGCGCTGGCCGGCGAGTGGGGTGGGGAGTATCGCGGCGAGACCAGCGGGCGCAGCGGCAGCATCGTGTTCAAGCTCTCGGCGGGAGCCGACACCGCGTTTGGCGATGTGGTGATGATCCCGCGCGATCGGCGTGTCGAGCGGCTGCCGACCCAGGACCCCTCGGCCGGGCTGCCGATCGCGCGCACGCCCGAGGTGCTGTCGATCTCCTTCGTGCGCGCCGTCGGCGGCGGCATCAGCGGGCGCCTCGCCCCCTACCGCGATCCCGACTGCGACTGCATGCGGGTCGCGCGTTTCGAGGGGCGGATGCGCGGTGACACGATCGAGGGCACTTTCACGAGCACGCCGGTGCTGGGCGGCGAGAGGCAGGTCGGCACCTGGAAGGTGACGAGGAAGAAGCCCTAGCGCGCGCGAGCGTCGCCGCTCACGCCCCGCGCTTGCCTCGCAGCAGTCGCAGGCCGTTCAGGATGACGACCACCGTGCTCCCCTCGTGTCCCGAGACGGCGACCGGGAGCTTGAGCTGGCCGAACGGCGTGTGCTGGCCGATGAACACGAACGTCACCAGCACCAGCATGACGCCCGAGGCGATGGCCACGTTCTGGATGACCACCCGGCGCGCGCGCTGCGCGAGCCGCACGGCGTAGGGCAGCGCGGTCAGGTCGTCGCCCATCAGCACCACGTCGGCGCTCTCCATGGCGGCGTCGCTGCCGATGCCCCCCATGGCGATCCCCACCGTGGCGCGGGCGAGCGCCGGGGCATCGTTGACCCCGTCGCCCACCATCGCCACCGCGCCGTGGGCCTTCTCGAGCGCGCCGATCACGGCGACCTTGTCCTCCGGCAGCAGGGCTCCGTGGTGTTCATCCACCGCGGTGCGGCGCGCGATCGCCGCCACCGTGGGCGCGCTGTCCCCCGAGAGCAGGACCGTGGCGCGCACCCCCAGCCGCTTGAGTGCCGCGACGGTCTCCGCGGCCGCCGGCCGCAGCTGGTCGGCGGCCGCGATCACGCCCCAGCGGCCGCCGCAACGCACCAGCATCGCGGTCTTGGCGTCGCGGTTGAACGCGGCGATGCGCTCCAGGCCCTCGGGCGGCACCACCGCGTCGAGCTGCGTGAAGAGGTCGGGCGTGCCGACCTCGACCGCGACGCCCTTGACCCGCGCCACCAGGCCCTTGCCGAGATGCGAGGTCAGCTGCTCGGCGGGCGTGATCGGCACGCCGTGCGCCTCGGCGGCGCGCACCACCGCCTGGGCGAGCGGATGCTGCGAACGTTTCTCGGCGCTGGCCGCCCAGCCGAGCACCTCGTTCTCGGAGGCTCCGCCGAGCCCCACCACGTCGGTCACCTCGAAGCGGCCGCGCGTGAGCGTTCCGGTCTTGTCGAAGGCCATCGCCTTCACGCGCCCCAGCGCCTCGATGAAACGACCGCCCTTGAACAGGATGCCGTTGCGCGCGGCGTTGGCGATCGCGGAGAGGATGGTGGCGGGCGTGGCGATCACCAGCGCGCAGGGCGAGGCGACCACCAGCAGCACCATGGCACGATAGAACGAGGTCGCGAAGTCGCGGCCCATGACGAACGGCGGCACCACGATCATGAGCCCGGCGCCGATCATGACGACCACCGTGTAGTAGCGCCCGACCCACTGCGCCACCTCCTCGGTCTGCGACTTCTGCTCCTGCGCCTCCTCGACCAGCGCGACGATGCGCGCGAGCGTGGTGTCGCCGGCCGCACGGCTGGTCGTCACCTCGATCGCCCCCTGCTGGTTGATCGTGCCGGCGAAGACGCGGTCCCCCGGCTCCTTGGGCACCGGCACCGACTCGCCGGTCAGGCTGCTCTGGTCCACCAGCGACGCGCCGACCGCCACCGTGCCGTCGACCGGGATCGCCTCCCCGGGCTTGACGATCACCCGCTCGCCGACGTGGACCGATTCGGCCTCGACCTCGATCTCCTGGTCGCCGCGGCGCACCAGCGCGCGCGCCGGCCGCAGCTTGAGCAGGGCGTGCAGCGCGCGGCGCGTACGCCCCATGGTGTAGACCTCGAGCGTGTTGCTGAGCGAGAACAGGAACATCAGCACCGCCGCCTCGAAGAGGTAGCCGATCGAGCCGGCGCCGGCCGCCGCGAGGATCATCAGGAGGTTGACGTCGAAGCGGAAGCGCGCCAGTGCCTTGAGGGTCGAGCGCAGCGCGAACCAGCAACCGGCAAGGGCCGAACCCAGGAACGCGGCGTGGGGCCATGCCACCGGCGCGCGCGAGCGTTCGAGCACCATGCCGACGACCAGCAGCGCGAGGCAGAGCCCGGTGAGCACCGCCATCGCCCGACCGCGGGCGAGTTGCTCCAGCTCGGACATCGAGAGGGTGGCGCCCCACGGCTTGCTGCGCGCGAGCGGCCGCACCAGCTCGGCGGTGTCGGTCGGCACGTCGCGGAGTGAGAGCCCGACCCTGCCGGGCTCGGCGGTCACGGCGTACGCGACGGCGTCCGATGGCGGGATGTGGCCGAGCCGCAGATCACACTCGTCGCATCCGCCCGGGGTCTCGCGCCGCTTGCAGTAGGTCACCCGCTGGGCGAACAGCGCCCCGACCTCGTCCGCCAGCGCGTTCAGCCGATCGGGGTCCACCTGGGACGGCCGGTAGCGCACGGTGAGCGTGTGGTCGCGGAAGTCCGCCTCGATCGCCACCACCCCGGGACTCTCGTGCAGGCGATGGGCGAGGACGGCCAGGCATCCGGGCCCGTCAGCGGACAGGGGCAGGTGCTCGGCGGCCGCGGGCGGAGCGGGCGTGCGCTCCACGGGGACACTCATGCGGAGAACCTAGCACACGGGGGGAGACGGCTCGGGCGCCGGCGACACGCGCGATGTCGCGGACTCCGAGCTCAGCGAGGAGGGAGCTTCAGGCCGCCTTCGCGGTGGTCCAACGCACGCTCCCGCAGCTCGAGAGCCGCACGGCCAGTGCGGCGCCGGCGAGCGAGGCGCAGTCGAAGTCCACGCCGTTGAACAGCTCGCCGCCCTGCTTGTTGCTGAGGTTGAGCACACCGTAGAGCCGGCCGTTGTGCACCACCGGGACGGCGATGAACGACGG
>JBGPXY010000068.1:0-12185 GCA_041492985.1 Candidatus Eiseniibacteriota bacterium | reverse complement strand
CAGCCGCTCGGCGTGTTCGCGGCCATCACGCCGTTCAACTTCCCGGCGATGGTGCCGATGTGGTTCCTGCCCTACGCGGTCGCGTGCGGCAATGCCTTCATCGTCAAGCCGAGCGAGCGCGTGCCGCTCTCGCAGGTGCGCCTCTTCGAGCTGATGCACGACGCCGGCTTCCCCGAGGGTGTGGTGAACCTGGTGCACGGTGCCAAGGACGCGGTGGACGCCATCCTCGATCACCCGGGCATCGCCGGCGTGTCGTTCGTGGGTTCCTCGCCGGTCGCGCACTACGTCTACAAGCGCGGCGCCGAGAAGGGCAAGCGCGTGCAGGCGCTGGGCGGGGCGAAGAACTTCGTCGTGGTGATGCCCGACGCCGACATGGACCGGGCCGCCGCCATCTCGACCGAATCGTGCTTCGGCTGCGCCGGCGAGCGCTGCCTCGCCAACAGCGTGGTGCTGGCGGTGGGCGATGCCTACGACAAGATCCGCGACAAGCTGGTGAGCGAGGCCAAGAAGCTCAAAGTCGGCGGCGGCGAGGAGCCGGGCGTGACGATGGGCCCGCTCATCACCCAGCAGCACCGCGAGAAGGTGCTCGGCTACATCGAGAAGGGGCTCGCGGAGGGGGCGAAGCTGATCCTCGATGGTCGCGCGTACAAGGACGCGAAGCACCCCGAGGGCTACTTCGTCGGTCCCACCATCTTCGACGAGGTGAAACCCGACATGGTGATCGGCCGCGAGGAGATCTTCGGCCCGGTGCTGTGCATCATGCGGGCGAAGGACTTCGACGAAGCGGTCGCCATCGTGCGCAAGCACGACCTGGGCAACGCCACCAGCATCTTCACCAGCAGCGGCAAGTGGGCGCGCGAGTACCGCTACCGGGTCGAGCCCAGCATGCTGGGCGTCAACATCGGCGTCGCGGCGCCGATGGCCTACTTCCCGTTCGGCGGAGCGAAGGGCTCGTTCTTCGGCGACCTCAAGGCGCACGGCCGCGACGGCGTCGAGTTCTACACCGACAAGAAGGTCGTCATCACCCGCTGGCTGTAGGGCGGGGGGCAGATGCGTCGGCCCGATCTCGAATCGAGCGTTCTTTCGAACCCGACAAGGAGCAGCTGATGCCCCGCAAGCTCATCGGCGGTCTGATCCAGTGCGGCAACCCGCTCAACGACGAGTCGCTCCCGGTCGCGAAGATCAAGAAGGCGATGTTCGACAAGCACGTGCCCCTGATCGAGGAAGCGGGGAAGAAGGGTGTGCAGGTGCTTTGCCTGCAGGAGATCTTCGACGGCCCCTACTTCTGCCCGAGCCAGGACCCGCGCTGGTACGACGCGACCGAGGCCGTGCCGGGCCCGACCACCGACGCGGTGGCGAAGATCGCGTCCAGGTATCAGATGGCGGTGGTGGTCCCGGTCTACGAGCGCGACCTGCCGGGCGTCTACTACAACACCGCCGCGGTGTACGACGCCGACGGCACCTATCTCGGCAAGTACCGCAAGAACCACATCCCGCACACCTCCGGCTTCTGGGAGAAGTACTTCTTCAAGCCCGGCAACCTGGGCTACCCGGTGTTCCAGACCCGCTACGCCAAGGTGGGCGTGTACATCTGCTACGACCGTCACTTCCCCGAGGGGGCGCGGATCCTCGGGCTTCACGGCGCGGAGATCGTCTTCAATCCGTCCGCCACCGTCGCCGGGCTCTCGCAGTATCTGTGGAAGCTCGAGCAGCCGGCCCATGCGGTCGCAAACGGATACTTCATGGGCTGCATCAACCGTGTCGGCACCGAGGCGCCCTGGAACCTCGGCAAGTTCTACGGGTCGTCCTACTTCGTCGATCCGCGCGGCAACTTCCTCGCTCAGGGGAGTGAGGACAAGGACGAGCTGGTGGTCGCCGAGATGGACCTCGACATGATCGAGGAGGTCAGGCGCGTATGGCAGTTCTACCGCGACCGGCGGCCCGAGACCTACGACGAGCTGGTCGACCTGGCGCCGTGAGATTCGCGTCGCTGGAACCGCCGCGCCCCGGGACGGCCGTCCTGGCGGGCCGCTACACCATCTTCCACGCCGGCGAGGAGTGCGGCATCGAACGCTGGCGGATCGAGGCGACCGATGACGGGCTGGTCGCGACCGGCGAGCAGGAGATGCTGCCGCCGCATCCATTCCCGAACCGGCACGAGTATCGCGCCACCCTCACGCGGGGATGGCGCCTCACCGGCCTGGAGATCGCCTGGTCGGTGGGCCCGCGCGTCCTGCACGCGCGGCACGGCGCCGACGGCGCGATGTGGCGGGTGCGCATCGAGTACGGTGGCCAGGTCCGCGAGCAGGAAGGGGACTTCCCGGACTACTGCGAGGTCGAGTACGCCACGCATCTCTTCAACACCTTCGTGCTGGCGCGCCGCGACTTCCAGATCGGCGGCGAGCACGAGTTCCCGGTGCTGCGGGTCGGGCCGCCGTACATGGCGGTGACGCCGGACCGGATGCTCTACCGCTGCGTGGAGAAGGGGCTGTTCGCGACCCCGTTCGGCGCGGTGAAAGCTGGACGCTATGTGGTCAGCACGCCGGCACGCGGCGAGGACGAGAGCTACACGTTCTGGGCCGATGAGGACGGGTTCGTGCTCGAGTCGTACGAGGGACTCGATCTCTCGCGGCCGTGGATGCGGCTGATGGAGTATCAGAGAGGCTGAGCGGATTCGTCTGCGCGACCGATACCGGCAGGGAGGGGGACGATGGGACTGCTGATCAAGAACGGCGAGATCGTGACCGCCGCGGACCGTTTCATCGCCGACGTCTATTGCGACGGCGGTCGCGTGGTCGCCATCGGTGAGAACCTCGAGAAACGCGCGACCAGGGACGAGGTGCTCGACGCCTCGGGACAGTTCGTGTTCCCCGGCTTCATCGATCCCCACGTGCACATGGAGCTGCCGTTCATGGGGCAGGTCTCGGCGGACGATTTCGAGACCGGCATGGCGTCGGGGATCGCCGGTGGCACCACCTGCATCATCGACTTCTGCATCCCGGGTCGCGGCGACTCGCTGCTCGACGGGCTCAAGACCTGGCGCGAGCGCAGCAAGAAGGCGGTCGCCGATCACACGTACCACATGGCGATCACCGGCTGGGGCGACAAGACCGCCGAGGAGATGCGCATCGTGGTGCAGGAGCACGGGATCACCTCGTTCAAGGTGTTCATGGCCTACAAGGGCGCCATCATGGTGGACGATGGCGAGCTCTATCAGGTGATGAAGCAGGCCGCAAAGCTCGGCGCCGTCGTCGCCGTGCACGCGGAGAACGGGGACGCGGTGTACGCCCTGCAGAAGGAGCTGGTCGCCGCCGGCATGCTGGGACCCGAGTACCATCCGGTCTCGCGGCCGAGCGCGGTCGAGGGCGAGGCGACGGAGCGGGCGCTGATGATGGCGGCCCTGCACGGCACCCGCGCCTACATCGTGCACATGACCTGCAAGGAGGCGGTGCAGGCGCTCGAGCGCGCCAAGCTGCGCGGGCAGAAGTGCTACGGCGAGACCTGCCCCCAGTACCTGCTGCTCGACGACACGGTGTTCACCAAGCCGGATTTCGAAGGCGCGGCCTACGTCATGAGCCCGCCGATCCGGCCGCCGCACATCGGTCACCACGATGCGCTCTGGACCGGACTCTCGAGCGGCATGCTCGACACGATCGGCACCGACCACTGCCCGTTCACGATGGCGCAGAAGCGGATGGGCAAGGACAACTTCACCCAGATCCCGAACGGCGCCGCCGGCATCGAGGATCGGCTCCAGCTGCTCTACACCTATGGGGTGTGCGAGGGGCACTTCGACCTGCAGCGCATGGTGGCGCTCGGCAGCACCAACGCCGCACGCATCTTCGGCCTCTATCCGCGCAAGGGCACGATCGCGGTGGGCAGCGACGCGGATTTGGTGCTCTACGACCCGGCGAGCGAAGGCACGCGCAGTGCCAAGACGCACCACTCGAAGTGCGACCGCAACATCTTCGAGGGGTTCAAGGTGAAGGGGAAGCCCACCTGTGTGGTGGTGAACGGCCGGGTCCAGTTCCGCGACGGCAAGCTCGACGTCGAGCGCGGCGCCGGGCGATTCATCAAGCGTGAGGTGACGAAGTCCGTGGCACCCCACACGGCGGGCGTCACGGCGGCTGGGCGGGCGGGCTAGTCTCGGCACGATGCCGCGACTCGGCCGCGTTCTCGCCCTGCTCGTCGCCGCGGCGACGGCTCTCTCACTCGGCGCCACCGGCGCGAGGAGCGCCGGCGCGGCCTCCCCGGAGCTCGCCGCCGCACGGCGGGTCTTCGAAGCCAACCTCTCGGCCATCCGGCACCGCGACCGCACGGCCTACCTGGCCTGCTACCTCAAGTCGACCGGCCTGGCGCGCACCGGGCCCACCGGGTTCGCGCTCGGCTACGCCTCGATCGAGTCCACTCGGAGCAGCAGCTGGCCCGACCAATTCGAGGCGCTCGACCTGCGGCTGACGCCGGTCCGACCCGGCGTCGTCTACGGCACCTACCGTTACCGCGTGCGCTATGGCACCGACGAGCAGAGCGGTCTCTCGGAGCGCGTGTTCCTCGCGACGCCGCAGGGGTGGAAGATCGCGGTGTCGACCGCCTTCCAGTCGCTGCCGGGCGTGCCACCGCCGCCGCGGGCGATCGTGGGCGCCACGCTCGTGGACGGCCGCGGCGGCCCGCCGGTGCGCGACGCGGTGGTGGTGCTGCGCGACGGCAGGATCGAATGCGCGGGGCCACGCTCGCGATGTCCGGTCCCGGCGGGGGTGGATACGCTGGATGCCCGTGGCACGTGGCTGCTGCCCGGGCTGGTGGACGCTCACGTCCACTACTCGCAGACCGGGTGGGCCGATGGCCGGCCCGACGCGCTCGACCTGCGCGGCGAGTTTCCCTACGACTCGGTCGAAGCCCGGCTGCGCGCGCACCCCGAGCGCTTCCACCGTTCGTGGCTCGCCTCGGGGGTCACGGCGGTGTTCGATGTGGGTGGCTTCCCCTGGACGATGCGGATGCGTGACGACGCCGAGCGCTCGACCCAGGCGCCGCACGTGTCGGCCGCGGGTCCATTGCTCTCCACCATCGATCACTGGCTGAACCTCCCGGCCGAGCGCCAGTTCATCGTGCTGCGCGACGCCGCCGCGGCCGAGGAAGGCGTTCGTTACCTCAAGTCGATCGGCGCCGACGCGGTCAAGGTGTGGTTCATCGTCCGCCCCGGGAGTGACTTCACCGCGATGGAGCACGCCGTGGATGCGGCCGGCGCGGCGGCGCGACGGGCGGGACTGCCGCTGATCGTCCACGCGACCGGCTTGCGGGAGGCGAAGGCGGCGCTGCGCGCGGGCGCCAGGTACCTGGTGCACAGCGTGCAGGACCTTTCGATCGACGACGAGTTCATCGCCCTGGCGAAGAAGAACGGCACGATCTACTGCCCCACCCTCACCGTGTATGACGGCTACTCCCGTCTCGCCGCATCGCAAGCCGAGGGTCGTACGCCCGCCGTGGACGATCCGAACGGCGTCGTCGATTCGCTGACCCTCGCCCACGTGGCCTCGACGCCCGAGGCGGCCCGTCGAGCGAAGGCCACGAGGCCGGCACCGCGCAGGAGCTTCACCGGCATGCTGCGGGAGATGGCGGCGGCCGTGCGAGGGATCGGCGCCCCGCGGCCGCTCTCGCGAGCGGCGAGGATGGACAGCCTCCACCGCATGATGGCGGCCAACCTGATGCGTGTCGCGCGCGCCGGCATCCCGATCGCCACCGGGACCGATGCGGGCAATCCGCTCACGCTTCACGGCCCGTCGATCTACGGCGAGATGGAGAGCATGCAGCGCGACGGCATGCGACCCATGGACGTGCTGGTGGCCTCCACCCGCAATGGTGCGCGCGCGATGGGGCGCGAGAAGGAGTTCGGCACCGTCGAGGCCGGCAAGGTGGCCGACCTGATCATCGTCGGCGCCGACCCGACGCTCGACGTCGCCAATCTGCGACGGCTGCGATGGGTCGTCCGCGGCGGGGTCGTGCGCTCGTTGGACGAGTTGCGCGCCGTGATCCATCCCGGCGCGCGACGGTAGGGACGTTCGAGCCGGTCGGTGCGGACCTCGTGACCGGCCGGCGGCGGCGCGGAGTCTAGCGAGCCGGGAGCGGATTGAGGACTGAGAGCGCGAGCTTCCAGTTGCGGCCGTCCTCCTGCCGCCACACGTTCAGGTACACGCTCGTGTCCGCCACCGCCGCCTTCGCCGAGACGAAGTGCTCGGCCAGCCCATAGGTGTAGCCCAGGTCGCCCGACGAGGCGATCCTCGAACCCTCCGACCTGAACTCGAAGAAGCCGACCAGCGAATCGAACCGGGCCTGCGCGGCCTCGATCCCCAGCGACGGGAACTTCCCCTCGACGTTCAGCCGCAGATCCGGCGCCGCGTGGGCCGCGAGTGCTTCGTGCGCACCGAGGGTCCGCATCACCTTCGAGAGATCGCGGTCGATCGAGGCGAGGTTGACGCGACCACCCTTCATGGTGCGGATGGGCAACACCGGCCCGGCCGTGAACTGGCCGCTCCCGACCCCACGCTCGGGCTTGCCGTGCGAGACGCCGATGTCGGCGACCACGCGCCAGACGCCACCCTTCTGCCGCTTCCACACCGAGTTGAAATGGCCGTACGCGTAGCGTTCCGGTGGCGCGGGTGTGCCGGCGCTGTCGGCGGCGGGATGGAATTCCCAGGGCCCGGTGGTGTAACCCAGGTCGCCCGCCGACGAGACCTCGGCGAACGAAGGCTCCCACATGAGCGTGGCCGTCGAGGGCGGTCGGGCTTCCCACGCCTGGCGACCGTTGGTCGCGGTCGGCCGGAAGACGACACCGTCCTCGGCGAGGTAGGTGAGGAAGGCGTCCTTCATCCCCTTGGCCACCGACATCGCGGCAAAGGCGCGCTCGCTGGCGACCAGCGAGTCCAGCGCCGCGTCCGCCCGGACCGTCATGGGCAGCAGGGAGGTGACGGTGACGAGCAGACAGCAGACGGCACGATCGGTTCTCATGAGGCGCATTCCGAGACGTCCCTCCGGCGCACGAAGGGGTTTCGTGCGGTGCACAAAGATGGCATCATGGCGACCCGGCGACGCCATCCTCGCCGATATGGCCCCGGTTCGCACGGGAGATTTGTCCCGGAGCCCGAATCCGAACGACGAACGCCGCGGCCGCCGCCGGCCCGGAGGGGGACTCCTATAGCCATGAAGGGACTCCTCGGCTTCCTCATCCTCGTCACGGTGGTCGCGACCCTCGGCCTGCTCGTCGAGGCCAGCGCGTTCTGCGGCGCCTGGGTCCACCATCAGCGCGGGCTCTATGACGACGAGATCGGGTGGCTCGAAGCTTTCGAGCGCGTGCTGCCCTGGGACAAGGGCGTCGGGCGCCTGATCGCGAAGCGCGACCGGGAGCGGGTCGAGCGCGCGCTCTATGCCGATCGGCTCGACCGCGCGGTGCATCTGTTCCGCGAGGCGCGGACCCGGACGCTGAGGTCCGGCGTGCCGATGGAGCAGGAGCTGATGACGCTCGGCATCGAGACCTTCCGGCGCGCCGGAGACCGCATGGTCAAGCACGGCCGGTTCTCGGAGGGCGCCGAGTGGGACGACAGCATGTTCGTGCTCGCGATCCGCGCCCCGGCGGCGCATCAGCGTTACGCCGCGCTGGCCGGGTTCATGGAGGGACTCGATCTCCGCGTGCGTGACGGCAAGCCGTGCGACGCGCTCTCGCGCGTGCAGTGGGCGAAGCGCGGGCTGGGTGGCGAGGTCCCCGGCATGAAGTCCAACGTCGAAGAGGACCTGACCGTGCAGTGCGTGCAGCAACGCCGCAGGAACGCCCGATGAACGAACCCCTGGCGCCCGAGGGCGTGCTCGCCGGCGACCGTCTCGAGCGACAGCTGGCCGACGCCAAGCCGACCTACGGCCCGGGTGAGGCCGTCGCCGAGGCCAACCGCTGTCTCTACTGCCACGACGCCCCGTGCATCCAGGCGTGTCCGACCGGCATCGACATCCCCGGCTTCATCCGCAAGATCGCGACCGGCAATGTCCGAGGCTCCGCGCGCACCATCCTGTCCGCCAACCTGCTCGGCTACTCGTGCGCCCGGGTCTGCCCGGTCGAGGTGCTGTGCGTGGGCGCCTGTGTGTACAACGACTGGCACCGCTACCCGCCGATCCAGATCGGCCGGCTGCAGCGCTACGCGGTCGAGAAGACGCTCGATGTCGGCAAGGCCGCCACGCTGCTTCCCCGGGCGCCATCGACGGGGAAGAGGGTCGCCTGCGTGGGCGCCGGTCCGGCCTCGCTCGCGGTCGCGGGCTATCTCGCGCTCGAGGGCGTCGTGGTGACGGTCTACGAGCAGCGCGCGCTGGCGGGCGGGCTCAACACCACCGGTGTGGCCCCGTACAAGATGCACGTCGACGGCGCGCTCGCCGAGGTCGAGTTCATCCGCTCGCTGGGCGTGACCATTCGGACCGGCGTGACGGTGGGGAAGGACGTGAGGCCCGCGGATCTGCTGCGCGACCACGACGCGGTGTTCCTTGGAGTCGGCCTGGGAGCGGATGCGCGGCTCGGCGTCCCCGGCGAGCAGGGCGCCGGCGTGGTGGGCGCCACCGCGTGGATCGAACGCCTCAAGCTCGAGCCCGGATTCGCGCTCACGGGTGTCCGGCGCGCGCTGGTCGTGGGCGGGGGCAACACCGCCATCGACGCCGCGCGAGAGCTGGCCCGGCTCGGCGTGCCCGAGGTCGCCATGGTCTACCGGCGCACCGCGGCCGAGATGCCGGGATACGCGCACGAGCTGGAACTGGCGCGCAAGGAAGGTGTCCAGCTCCTCGAGCGCGCCGTGCCGAAGGAGTTTATGCGTGACGCCTCCGGCAAGCTGCTCGCACTGCGGCTGGCCGATGGGCGCGAGTTGCCCGCCGATCTCATCGTGCTCGGCATCGGCCAGGCCAAGCTGCGCGAGCTGGTCGCCCAGTTCCCGGGCGTGTCCCTCGACGAGAAGGGTCGCGTGGTGGTGGACGAGCCGACCGGCCGCACCGCGAACCCCAAGGTGTTCGCCGGCGGGGACGCGCTCGGCGGCGAGCTGGTGGTGACCGCCGTCCAGGAGGGCAAGCGCGCCGCGCGGGGCATCTGCGCCGCGCTCGGCCTGAAGGTGCGCTCCGATGCCGCCATGATGGCCGGGCACACGTAGAAGGCCGTCGAAAGCGCCCACCCCGGGCGCCCCGCAACGCCGTTTCGAGCCCTGGCGACCCCGCAAATACCGCGTGTCAGCCGCGCCCGGTTGCCCTAGAATACCGCCGGTTTTCCGGCCAGCCCGGAGTCGATGGGCCGCCGCTCTGGGGGGAGCGTAGCGCGGGATACACCGCGTGGCTGTATCGAAGCGACACGGATCGAAGCGGTATCACGCACCGCGTTGCGTTCCCCAACTCTCCGCACGAGACTCCGCCTCTAGCCCCTGCCCGCCCATCCATGAGTCCAGCAGCCCACCCCGAGCACGCGATGGATTCCCGGCCGAGCCATCGCGAGAGGAGATGTCGAACATGACCGTCGCCAGTCCCAAGTCCTCCGACGGGAGGTTCCCCGTCCTGGCCGCCGATGCCGTCGACAAGCTGCGCGCTCAGGTTCGAGGCGCCGTGTGCATGCCGGGCCAGCCCGGATACGACGAAGCCCGCACCATCTGGAACGCCATGATCGACCGGCGCCCTGGCCTGGTCGTGCGCGCGGCCGGCGCCGCCGACGTCATCCAGACCGTGAACTTCGCGCGCGAGCACGGGCTGCTGCTCGCGGTGCGCGGCGGCGGACACAACATCGCCGGCAATGCCGTGTGTGAAGGCGGCCTGCTGCTCGACCTCTCGAAGATGAAGTCGGTGCGTGTCGACCCGGTCGAGCGCACCGCGCGCGTCGAGCCGGGGGTGATCCTGGGCGAGATGGACCGCGAGACGCAGGCGTTCGGGCTGGCGACCCCGGTCGGCATCAACTCCACCACCGGTGTGGCGGGGCTGACGCTCGGCGGTGGTTTCGGGTGGCTGAGCCGCAAGCTCGGGCTCACGGTGGACAACCTGATCTCGGCCGACGTCGTCACGGCGGATGGCAAGCTGCGTCAGGTGAGCGCGAAGTCGGAGCCCGATCTCTTCTGGGCCATCCGCGGCGGCAGCGGCAACTTCGGCGTCGTCACGTCGTTCGAGTACAAACTCCACCCGGTGGGACCGGAGGTGCTGGCGGGCCTGATCGTCCACCCGTACGCGAAGGCGAAGGAGCTGCTCGACGGCTACCGCAAGATCACGGCGAACGCCCCCGAGGAGCTCACCTGCTGGGTGGTGATGCGCAAGGCGCCGCCGCTGCCCTTCCTGCCGCCCGAGGTTCACGGCACCAACATCGTGGTCTTCGCGCTCTGCTACAACGGCGACATCGAGAAGGGGAAGAAGGCCATCGCGCCGCTCCAGGCCCTCGCCAAGCCGATCGCCGACATCTGTGGCCCGATGCCGTTCGCGGGCTGGCAGACCGCGTTCGATCCGCTGCTGACCCCCGGCGCCAGGAACTACTGGAAGTCGCACGACTTCGTGGACCTGAGCGACGCCGCGGTCGAGCTGATGATCGACTACGCGGGCAAGGTCCCCACGCCCGAGTGCGAGATCTTCATCGGCCATCTCGGCGGGGCCATCAACCGCGTGGCCAAGGACGCGACCGCCTACCCACACCGCGACGTGAACTACGTCATGAACGTCCACACGCGCTGGCAGGATGCGGGGCAGGACAAAGCGTGCATCGATTGGGCGCGACGATTGTTCGACGCGATGGCCCAGTACGCGACCGGCGGCGTGTACGTGAACTTCATGCCAGAGGACGAGGCGCAGCGGGTTCAGAAGGGCGCCTTCGGTCCCAATTTCGAGCGGCTGGCGAAGCTCAAGGCGAAGTACGACCCGGGCAACCTCTTCAAGATGAACCAGAACATCCTGCCCGCCGGGTAGCCACGCGGTTTGGGGCGGGAATCCCGCGACAACACGGAAGGCCGGCCCCACTCGGGAGCCGGCCTTCCGTGTGTGACGCGTGCCTACGCGGCGGCGCTCTTCAGCTCCTCGACCAGCTTCGTCAGCACCGCCTTGGCGTCGCCGTAGAGCATCGTGTTCTTCGGGTCGTAGTAGAGCTCGTTGTCGATGCCGGCGAATCCCGGCTTCAGGCTCCGCTTGACGATGATGATGTGCTTCGCCTTGTCGACGTCGAGGATGGGCATGCCGTAGATGGGGCTCGACTTGTCGTGGCGCGCGGCGGGGTTCACCACGTCGTTGGCGCCCACCACCAGCGCCACGTCCGTGTGCTCGAACTCGGGATTGATCGCCTCGAGGTCGAAGAGCTGGTCGTAGGGCACGTTCGCCTCGGCGAGCAGCACGTTCATGTGGCCCGGCATGCGGCCCGCGACCGGGTGGATCGCGTACTTCACGCTCACGCCATTGCGACCCAGCATGTCGGCCAGCTCGCGCGCGGCGTGCTGGGCCTGGGCGACCGCCATGCCGTAGCCGGGCACGATGATCACCGACTGCACGTTGGCGAGCAGCACCGCCGCGTCCTCGATGGTGATGTCGCGGACCGGCCGCGCGGGTCCGGCGGCACCCGCGGCAGGGCCCGCGACCGGGCCCGCGCCCACACCCGCGAACAGCACGTTGGTGAGCGAGCGGTTCATCGCCTTGCACATGAGCATGGTGAGCAGCGTGCCCGACGCGCCCACCAGCGTGCCGCTGATGATGAGCGCGTTGTTCTCGAGCACGAATCCGGTCGCCGCGACCGCGAGCCCGGTGAATGAGTTGAGGAGCGAGATCACCACCGGCATGTCGGCGCCGCCGATCGGGATCACCATCAACACCCCGAACAGCAGCGAGCCCACGAGCAGGGTGAGGAACCACGACGCGCCACCGCCCATCGCGATGACGACGACGGTGGCGAGCAGGGCGAGGAACAGGAGCACGTTGACGATCTTCTGGATCGTCGAGGTGATGGCGCGCTCGGAGATCAGGCCCTGGAGCTTGGCGAAGGCGACGACGCTGCCGCTGAACGAGATCGCGCCGATGATGCAGCCGAACATGGTGGAGGTCGCCTCGGTGCCGCCGGGGCGGGCGCCGGCCGCGGCGGCATGCAGGAACTCCGCGGTCGAGATGAGGGCCGCAGAACCGCCGCCGAAGCCGTTCAGCAGCGCCACCATCTGCGGCATGTCGGT
>JBGPXY010000055.1:0-13378 GCA_041492985.1 Candidatus Eiseniibacteriota bacterium | reverse complement strand
GGGTCCTCGGCGTTGATGCGGCACTCGATCGCGTGCCCGTTCCACTCCACCTGGTCCTGGGTGAGCGAGAGCGGCTCCCCCGCGGCGACCCGGATCTGCTCCTTGACCAGGTCCAGGCCCGTCACCTCCTCGGTGACCGGATGCTCGACCTGGATGCGCGTGTTCATCTCCATGAAGTAGAACGAGCCGTCCTGGTCGAACAGGAACTCCATCGTGCCGGCGTTGAGGTAGCCGATCGACTTCGCCCCGCGCGCGGCCAGGGCGCCGACCTTCTGGCGCTGCTCGGCGGACAGGAACGGGCTCGGCGATTCCTCGATCAGCTTCTGATGGTTGCGCTGCACCGAGCACTCGCGCTCGCCCAGGTGGATCAGGTTGCCGTGCGTGTCGCCGAACAGCTGGAACTCGATGTGGCGCGGGCGCGCGATGTACTTCTCGAGATAGACCGCGTTGTTGCTGAAGGCGGCACCTGCCTCGGCCTGGGCGATCCCGAACCCGGCCCGCAGCTGCTTCTCGTCCCAGGCCACCCGCATCCCGCGTCCGCCGCCACCGGCCGCCGCCTTGATGATGACCGGGTAGCCGATGTCCTTCGCCAGCGACTGCGCCTCGTCCGCGTCGGTGAGCACGCCCGCGCTGCCGGGCACCACCGGCAGGCCGGCCTCCACCATGGTGCGGCGCGCGACCGCCTTGTCGCCCATCTTGCGGATCATCTCGGGCGTCGGGCCGATGAAGGTGAATCCACACGAGGCGCACACCTCGGCGAAGTGCGCGTTCTCGGAAAGGAAGCCGTAGCCGGGATGGATCGCGTCGGCGCCGGTGACCTCGGCCGCGGAGATGAGCCGGGGGATGTAGTTGTAGGACTGCACCGGCGCGGGCGGACCGATGCAGACCGATTCGTCGGCGAGCCGGACGTGCAGGGATTCACGGTCGGCTTCGCTGAACACGGCGACCGTGGAGATGCGCAGCTCGCGGCAGGCGCGGATGACGCGCAGCGCGATCTCCCCCCGGTTCGCGATCAGGACCTTTCGGAACATGGCCCCGCTATTCGCGGCTCATCCACTCGTTCCCCCCGCCGCCACCGCCCGCGCGCGCGGCCGCCGGGTCCTCGGCGGCCGCGTCGACCGATCCCCACATCCGGTCCGACGTCGCCGAGATGCCCTTGAGCTTGAGTTGAAGCTCGTTCGGGTTATTGCAGTTCCGCAGGGCTTCCTCTTCGGTGATCACCCCCTCGCGCAGCAGGGTGAACACCGACTGGTCGAAGGTCTGCATGCCGTATTGCGTCCCGCCCTCGGCCACCGCCGAGTGGATGAGCGGGACCTTCGCCGGATCGAGGATGAACTCGCGGATGGTCGGCGTGCTCATCATGATCTCGACCGCCGGCACGCGCCCGGCACCGTCCCGACGTGCGATGAGGCGCTGCGAGATGACCGCGCGCAGGTTCGAAGAGATCGACATGCGGATCTCGGTGTGCTGGTGGGGCGGGTAGAAGGAGATGATGCGCTGCAGGGTCTGCACGACGTCGGTGGTGTGGAGGGTCGAGAGCACGAGATGGCCGGTGTCGGCCGCCATCAGCGCCGTGCTCATGGTCTCCAGGTCGCGGATCTCGCCCACCAGGATGATGTCGGGGTCCTGGCGCAGCACGTACTTGAGGCCGTCGTGGAACGAGCGCGTATCGAGTCCCACCTCGCGCTGGTGGATGAACGACATGCGATCGCGGTGGAGGAACTCGATCGGGTCCTCGACCGTGATGACGTTGCGGGTCGTCACCTTGTTGATGGCGTCGACCATCGCCGCCAGCGTCGTGGACTTGCCCGAGCCGGTGCGGCCGGTCACCAGGATCAGCCCGCGCGGCGAGAACGCCAGCTCGCGGACCACCTGCGGCAGCATGAGGTCCTCGAGCGAGGGCACCTCGACCGGCACGTGGCGCATGGCGAGCGCGGGTGTGCCGCGCTGCATGAAGATGTTGGCGCGGAAGCGGGCCAGGCCCGAGACACCGAAGGCGAAGTCGATCTCGTTGTGGGTCGAGAAGTAGAGCCGCTGCTCGTCGTTGAGGAGCTGGGAGCAGACGTCGCGCAGCTCCTGTGCGGCGGGCGCCGGCTCATCGAGCGTATAGAGGATGCCGTCCACGCGGACGACGGGCGCGGTGCCGGCCTTCAGGTGCAGGTCGCTGGCGCGGGCGGCGATCATCTTCTCGAGCACATTGCGGATGTTCATGGCTGCACCCCGCGCGCCCCGGCCCACGCGAACGGCGCTGGGTTCCCGGCGGTTCCAGCCATCCCGTCCGCCCGGCAGGCCGGGGGCGCGGGAGGCGCGCTCATCATGGCTCGATCAGGAACAGCTTCTGTCCGTACTCGACCGGCTGGGCATTCTCGACCAGGATCCGGACCACGCGGCCCTTCACCTCGGACTCGATCTCGTTCATCAGCTTCATGGCTTCGATGATGCAGACCGTCTGCCCCACCTCGACCATGTCGCCGACCTCGGCGTACGGATCGGCGTCCGGCGCCGGGGCGCGATAGAACGTGCCCACCATCGGAGAGACGATCGCGACCTGATGCTCGGTCCCGGCCGGACTTCCCGAGGGGGACGAAGCACCCGACGCCGCGGCGGGGGTCGGAGCGGCACCGACGGCCGCGCTCACCGCCGTCGCCGGGATGGACCCGGCGTGCGCGGAGACGCGGACCGTCCTGCCCCCCGCGGTCACCTCGAGCTCGCCGATCCCGGTGCGCTGCACGAGCCGGATCAGCTGGCGGAGCTCGGAAAGCTCGAAGCCGCCGGGCCTTGTCCCGCGCGAGTTATCGGCTTCCGCCGGCGTCGACTTGACCGGCTTCGACCGGACCGGCTGGTCCGGCGCGCGGGCACGCCTGCCCCGCGGAGTGCCGCGGGTGCCGCCCTTAGCGCGGGCCATGGGTGAGATGGGCCGCGAGCGCCCGGAGTCCCAGCAGGTAGCTCAGGGGTCCGAATCCCTGCACGAGACCGAGGGCGGCGCCCGAGACGAACGAGGTGTGCCGGAAGGACTCTCTGGCGTTGGGGTTCGACAGGTGGACCTCCACGACGGGGATGCCGGCCGCGAGCACCGCATCGCGCAGTGCCACGCTGGTGTGCGTCAGGCCACCCGGGTTGAGCAGCACGCCGTGCGAGCGGCCGCGGGCCCGGTGGAGAGCGTCGATGAGCACGCCCTCGTGGTTGCTCTGCTGACACTCGACCTCGACGCCGAGCTCGCCGCCCAGCCCTTCGAGACGCCGATTGATGTCGTCCAGGGAGTCGCGCCCGTAGGTCTCGGGCTCTCGGGTGCCGAGCGCGTTGAGATTCGGACCGTGCAGAACCAGGATGCGGTGCATGGCCCTCAGCGCCTGGCCCCGACTTCGAGCATGGCCGCCTGAACGAGGCGGCGGTCGATCGGACGCGGGACGCTAGCATGGCCGATTCGGGGCGTCAACACCCAGCGGACCTGGGCTCCTCGCTTCTTGTCGTGTCGCATCGCCGCCTCGAGTCGTCTCAACCGTGTCGGCGGCATGCGGCGCGGCAGCCCCAACCGGTCGAGCACGGATTCCAGCCTCAGACGATCCCGCTCGGCAAGTCCAGCGACCCGCACCGAGAGCCGCGCGGCGGCGCGCATGCCGACTGCCACCGCCTCCCCGTGCAGGATGCCGCGATAGCGGTGCGCCGCTTCGACGGCGTGGCCGAGCGTGTGCCCGAAGTTGAGCGCGGTGCGCTCGCCTCCCTCCCGCTCTCGCTCGTCGCCACGCACCACGCGCGCCTTGACGACCAGGGCGGCGCGCACGGCGGCGGCGAGAGCCGCCGGATCGCCCGCGCGCAGGGCCGCCGCGTGACGCGCCACCCGGCGGAACAGCGCCGCGTCGACGGCCATCCCCAGCTTCGCCACCTCGGCCAGCCCCGCGCGCCGCTGCCGGGAGGAGAGGGTCGAGAGGGTCTCCGGATCGGCGACGACCAGCGCCGGCTGGTGGAAGGCGCCCACCAAATTCTTGCCCGCCGCGAGGTCCAGGCCGGTCTTGCCACCGACGCTGCTGTCCACCTGGCTCATCACCGTGGTGGGGACGCACACCCACGCCACGCCGCGAAGCCAGGTGGCCGCCGCGAACCCGGCGAGGTCGCCCACCACCCCGCCGCCCAGTGCCACCAGGACGTCGCGCCGCCCGAGGCCGAGTGCCGCCAGCCGCTCCCATAGCCGCGACACCACGGCGGGGCTCTTCGCGCGTTCGCCGCGCGGGATCAGGACCAGCTCGGCGGCGATCCCGGCCCGCCGGAGCGAGCGGAGCGCCCGGCCGCCGTAGAGCGAGGCGACGCGCGCATCGCTCACCACCACCGCCCGCGACGCGCCGGTCGCCCGGCGGGTCAGGATCCCGAGCGCGTCGAGCGCGCCACGCCGCACGCGCACGCGCGAGCGCACGCGGGACGCGGGATACGTGATCAGGAGGTCGGCCGACACGGCCGCAGCGTAGGGCCTAGCGCTGCGGAGGGCCAGATTGATCCTTGAGGCGGCCCAGCTCCTGGCTCAGGCGCCGGATCTCGCGCTCGAGCTCCGCGATCTTTCGGGGGCCGTCCGGCTGCGGATCGGCGAGCGCGCCTGCCAGCCACTGGGGCACGCGATCGGGCGACTCCTTGAGCACCACGTTGCCGTTGTGCTCGATGTCGCGGCGGACCCAGACGAGCGTGACCGTCCGGGCGGGAGGTGTCGCGAGCACCCAGCGCGCGAGCTGCTCCGGGGTCTCGACCCGCTCACCGTCGAAGGCGACGATCAGATCCCCGGGCCGAAGTCCCAGGCGATCCGCGGGGCCACCGCCGATGATGCCTTCGACCAGCGCGCCGATGGGCGTGCTGGGTCCGCCCTCGCGGTCACTCTCGAGACTCGCGGCCAGCGTGGTCACGCCGAGGTAGCCGTGGCGCACCCGTCCCTCGCGCTTGAGGCTCTCGAACACCGGCCGCAGCGTCTCGGCCGGCATCGCGAAGCTGGTGCCCCCCGGACGGCGCTCGCCGGCACCGGCGGTACCGGTCAGATCCGGCGAGCCGAGCTCGCCCTGGACGAGGCCGGCCAGCTCGCCGCGGATGTTGAGTGCGGCGGCGCCGCTGTTCCCCGGGTAGACCGTATTGGTGAGCTGCAGCAACCATTGGCCGGGCTCGCGATGCCGCTGCGCCACGTTGCCGAGCGACTGCGTGGGCTGGGCGTTGTAGGAGGTGCCGAGGGACACCACCCAGTCGCCGATGCGGGCGGGCTCACCGTCGGCGAAGCGAAGGGGCGGCAGGCGCAGGGTCGGCACGCGCAGGAGCGCCAGATTGAACACCGGGTCCACGCCGACGATCTCGGCCTCGACCTGGAGGCCGTTGGCGGTGCTGACCAGCGTGCGCTCGGCCTGCAGCACCACGCTGGCGGTGGTGAGGATGAGATTCTCCTCGACCGCGACACCGGAACCCACCCGGGTGCGGACCCGCGGCGCCGGCGCGGCCGCGCTGGCCGCGGTCTTCGCCACGCTCTCGGTGCGGATGGCGAACACCGTCACCACCGATGGCCGTGCGCGGCGGGCGATCTGGTCGACGTCGGTCTGGAGCGCCGAGAGCGTCCCCTGGGCCGTCGCGGGCCCCGCCGACACCAGCGACAGCGCGCCGGCCGTGATGACGGCCTGGAGCGCGCGCGGGAGGATGAGGCGGATCGCCACGGAGACGCTCCTGCTAGAAGGTGATGACGGCCTTCTCGCCCTGGACGCTCGGGTTGAGGCGCAGCACCGTGTGCGCGCGACCCTTGCGCAGCGTCACGGGGTCGAGGATGAACTCGACGTCGGCGCTGTGGTCGAAGAGGCTGTCCGGCACGCCGCCGGCGAGCTGCGCGTCGACGTCTCCATCGAGGGTCGAGCGGCGGTCGTTGGGGACGATCGGCGACGAGGTCCCCGCGCCCGTGGGGCGCACCAGCACCGGCTGCGAGACCGCGGCCACCCCGACCCGCGACGCCAGGCGGCCCGCGGGCGTGATCCCCATGAACTGGAGCGTCATGGTGGTGGCGATCGCCAGCAGCGCTCCGGTGGCGGTGACCGGGATCCAGCGCGGCGTGCCGATGGGCAGCCGGTCGGGGGCCGTGGCCGCTCGACGGGCGCGCGCCAGCGCGCGCTCGGCCAGGCCGGGCCTCACCTCGGCGCGCGGCAGCGAGCTGACCAGCTCGATCGAGTGCGCGAACGTCTCGTACTCCGTGCGGCATGCGGCGCAGGAGGTGAAGTGTGATTCCAGCCAGTCGCGTTCCGCGAGCGTGATCTCGTCGTCCCAGTAGGCTCCGAAGAGCCGGCGGGCGTCGCCGCAGTTCATGATGTCCCTTCTCTGCGCAGTAGCGGTTGGAGTTTGCGCTTCAGCATCCCCCGCGCGCGGTTGATGCGCGAGCGCACTGTGCCGCCGGGGATACGAAGCATCTGTCCGATCTCCTCGTACGCGAACCCCTCGATGTCGCGGAGCACCAGCGCCACCCGGTACTTCTCCGGCACCGTCGCGATGGCGCGCCCGACCGCCTCCTGGAGCTGCTCCCGCTGGAGCACCGTCTCCTGACCCTCGGTCGGGTCGGCCAGCTGGATCGCGCTGTCGCTCAGCATCTCCTGCAGCGCATCCAGGCTGAACCAGTTCCGCTTCCTGACCCGCCGCCGGATCTCGTTCTTCGCGAGGTTGGCGGCGATCGTGAACAGCCAGGTGGTGAACTTGGAGCCCCGGCGATAATTCCGCCGGTGGACGAACACCCGCACGAACACTTCCTGCGCGAGGTCGTCCGAGCACTCCCGATCGTTCAGCACGCGGCTGATGAGATTCGTCACGCGGCCCTGGAAGCGACCGACGAGCTCCGAGAATGCGCGCTCATCATCCTCGGCCACCCGCGCCATGAGATCCTCGTCCGAGAGGCTCAGGATCGGGGGCGCAGCCGGGTCGCGGTCAGACGCCACGGACGAATCCACCTGTCGTTCGTACCCCATGCGGCATCGGCGGTTCCACCGGGTCTAGTGCAGCGCCTCGAGCTTGGCCTGCACGCGGGTATTCCCCGGGTCGGCAGCCAGGCTCAGTCGGTACTGTTCCTTCGCCAAGTCTTTGAGCGCCATGTCCTTGTAGACGTCTCCCAGGTGCTCCAGGACGATCGGGTCTCCCCCGGTGAGCCGGACCGCCCGCTCCAGTTGGGCACGCGCCTCCTCGAGCCGTCGGAGACGGTAGTAGGCCCACCCGAGGGAGTCCAGGTAGGCGCCGTTGTCGGGATCCTGCCGCAGCGCGCGGACGATCAGGTCCACCGCTTCGGCCAGGTTGCGCTCGTGGTCGGCCCACAGGTAGCCCAGGAAGTTGAGCGCGGTGGGGTTGTCGGGCTCGCGCCGCAACACGTCGCGCACCGCCGCCTCCGCCCCCGGCAGGTCGCCGAGCCGCTCGCGGCACGCAGCGAGGTCGAACGCCAGGCCGTTGTGTCCCGGGAACCGTTGCGCGGTCTCCACCCAGACCTTCTCGGCCTCGTCGTTTCGGTGCTGTTGCTCGTAGAACCGGGCGAGCATGGCGCGGGGCGCGACCGAGTCGGGCGCGAGCGCGATCGCCCGCCGCAGGTGGACGAGCGCCGCGTCGGGCTCCTGGTTGAGGGTGCGCGCCCGGGCCGCGATGAGGTGGGCGCGGAAATCGTCGGGGCGCCTGGCGGTCCAGACCTCCGATTCGTTCACCGCCTGACGCGTGAGCTCGTGGCGCGCCAGCACGCGCACCGAGATCGCCAGCACCTCCGGGTCGTCCGGCCAGCGGCGTCGCAGGGCTTGCAGCAGCTGGTTCCCCTCGGCCGCATGCTTCGACGAGAAGGCGAGGTCGGCCTCCACCTCCGCGATCTCCCGATCGTCGGGACGCGCCCGGGCGATGACGCGCGCCTCGCGCCAGGCCTCGTCGAAGCGTTTCTCGCGGGCGAGCAGGTTCACCGCGCGCCGCCTTGTGGCCTGGTCATCGGGGTGCATCTTGAGGTGCTCGGCATAGAGGTCCATCGCCTGCCGGTTGTTCCCCAGGTTCTCCTGCACCCAGCCTTTGAGGAAGAACACGCCCGGCCGCAGCGGATTCATCTCCGCCACCCTGGCCAGCGCGGTGTCGGCGGCGCCGAAGTGCCCGAGCCGCGCCTCGCCGGCGGCCAGCTGGAACCACGACTCGACGTCCTCGGGTTCCAGCCACACCACGCGGCGATAGCTGTGCACCGCGATCTCCACCCGGTCGAGGGCCTCGGCGGCGCGGCCCAGCGTGCGCAGGTACTCGACCCGCTCCGAGTCCGCTTCCACCGCGGCCTGGAGCGGTTCGAGCGCTTCGGCCTCGCGGTTCAGGTTCATGAGCGCCGCGCCCTTGAGCCATAGGGCGCGCGGATCCCTGGGATCGAGCGCGAGCGAGCGCTCGGCGAACTCGAGCGAGCGCGCGGGTTCGCCGGCGACCGCCGAGGTCTCGCTCAACCGGCGCGCCACGGTGGCGGCGCTGTCGTCGAGGAGCAGCGCGCGGGAGAACTCGCCCAGCGCCAGATCCCTCAGCCCCCGCTCCTCGAAGAGACGGCCCTGGGCGTACCGGCGCAACGCCTCTTCACTCGGATACAGAGGGCGGGAAGCCTGCGGCGGGGCGTCCGATGGGAGTGCCGAGGTCGCGGCCATGACGGCAAGAGTGCACGCGACGAGCATCATGTGGCGCAAAGCGTAGCATGGTGCGCGCCGCGCGGCCAACGCCGGGGCCGGGCCGGTTCTCGCTCAGGGCGCCGCGAACGCGGCGCGCAGGCGGGGCAGCAGATCGAGCAGCGCGTCCGCGAAGCGGATCGCCGGAACGCCCAGCAGGCGCTTGAGGAGATCGTTGCGCAGCCCGCCGCGCAGCGGTCGCGGCGCCGCCTGGGCGAGCGCGGCCGTCGGGCGTCCCTGGATCACCGAGGCGTCCGCGCCCAGGAGCTGCGCCACCCGGGTCGCGAACTCGACCCGCGAGACCATCTCGTCGCAGCCCAGGTGCAGGATGCGCGGACTCTGCGGCGTGCAGAGCAGGCCACGCTCGAGGAGTTCCACCGTCTCCGAGGCCATCCAGGTCGCGTAGGTCGGCGTCGCGAGCTGATCGTCGGGGACCACCAGGGCCTTGCGTTCCCGCAGATGCTCGAGGCAGCGCACGAGGAAATTCTTCCGGTCGAACCCGATGTCGAACACGTTGGTGATGCGCAGCACCGCGTGGCGCGCGAGCGTGCCCACCAGGCGCTCGCCCGCCAGCTTCGAGTGGCCATAGACGTTGAGGGGCTCCGGGGTCGCGTCCTCCGCGTAGGGTCCGCTTCGCCCGTCGAACAGGTAGTCGGTGGAGAAGAACACGAGCGGCACGTCCGTCTGCCCGCACCAGCGGACGACCGGCGCGAGCTGCGTCACGTTGCGCTCGTGCGTCTCCTCGGGGTGCGTTTCGCAGTAGTCCACGTTGGTGAGCGCGCTGCTGAGGATCACCAGACTCGGTCGCGCCGCGGCGAGGTACGCCGGAGTGTCGCCGGCGAGGTCGAGGGAATCGAGCCCCGGTCTCGGCTGGGTCCGGTAGGTGCCGCGCACCGCACGGCCGCGGCGACGCAGCGCCTCGAAGAGCGCCCCACCCACCAGGCCCGAGGCGCCGATGACGAGCGGTGCCCCCAGCACGTCCCGGGGGGATGCCGCCGTCACCGCCCCCGCCCCGACGTCCCGCTCACGGCCGCGGCCCGAGGCGATCGAGATCGTTGGGCGATCGTTCGCGCGGCGTGTTGAGCGCGGAACGCCGCCAGTCCACCACCGCGACCGGCCGCGCGACGACGTTGCGGTAGTTGCGGGCGGTGTACAGGGCCAGGAACGCGAATCCCGTCGCGAGGTAGAGGAGGTCGGCCATCACCAGCAGCTCGAATCCCCACCGCCATCGTCCGGTCACCTCGCTCCAGAACCCGAGCCCGTTGAGGACGAACAGCGGCGGCAGCAGATAGAGGGGGACGCGCAGCGGCACCGTGGTCGAGCTCAGGATCCCGGCCACCGCGAAGCGCCACATCCCGTAGAGGTTGTAGTGGCTCCGACCGCCGATCCGGCGCTGCCGGTCGTAGCGGATCCCCAGGCGATGGAATCCGTAGTGGGCGATCTCGGCGCGCACGAACGGGAACGTGCTGGCGTTCGCGGCGACCGCGTCGCGCACGTCGGCGCTCATCAGACAGAACTCCGCCATGTCGAGCAGGATGTCACTGTCAGCGATCATCTTGTTCACGCGGTAGAAGAGCTTGCGCATCCAGGTGAGCAGGAACGGCTCGGCACGCCGGTCGCGCTCGCCGTAGACGACGTCGTAGCCCGATTCCCAGTGTCGGATGAACGCCGGGATCATCTCGGGCGGATCCTCGCAGTCCACGTCGATGACGCAGATGGCGTCCCCTCCGGCCTGCCGGAGGCCGGCGACCATGGAATGCTGGTAGCCGAAGTTCCGCGACAGGGTGAGCAGCTGGACCGAGGGATCATCGCGTCGCAGCTCCAGCACCCGTTCGGCGGTGCGGTCGCTCGAGCGGTTGTTGCTGAAGATGATCTCGAAGTCGTAGCGGTCGCGCAGCGGGGCGAGGGCGGCCGTCAGCCGCTGATAGAACGGCACGACGGTCTCTTCCTCGTTGTACACGGGACTGATGATGCTGACCCGCTTGCGGGCTGCGGACCCATCCGGCGCGAGGGTGGCCATCAACCGTGCTTCAGCGCCCAGTCGTAGGCGATGACATCGTTGTGGTGCGGGTCCATGCGCACGATCTCGTCCGGGTCGTGCTCGAGCGTGGCGCAGTTGGCGACCAGCGCCGGCTCGGTGCCGATGCCCTTGAACCCGTTCCAGACCCCGGCCGGGACCTGCACCAGGCAATAGTGTTCGGGTCCCAGGAATAGCTCCTGGAGCTGACCCCGCGTCGCCGATTCCGGGCGCGGATCGAAGAGCACGAACTTGATGCGCCCCTGCGGCACCGCGTAGTTCAGCACCATCCGCCGGTGCAGGTGCCAGCCCTTGACCACGCCGGGATAGACGATCGAGAAGTAGATCTCGCCGAATCCGCGAAAGTGCGGGTCGCTCGCGCGCAGCATGTGCATCACGCGGCCGCGCTCGTCGGGCATCTGGCGGAGCGGATGGACGATCACACCGTCGATCACGCGGCGGCCCCGAGGTGGCGGCGATACCACGCCACGGTCTCGCTCAACCCCGCGCTCAGCTCGTAGCGCGACCGCCACCCGAGCACGGTGTTCGCACGCTCGGAGGAAAGGAACTGCCGCGCGATCTCCGCCACCGCCTCGCCCCGCACATCGGGATCGGGCGTCACGCGCATGACATTGCCGATCACCTGCACCACCTCGAGCACGCTGAGTGGCCGGCCGGCCGAGAAGTTGAACGCCTCGCCGGTGACGCCCGGGCGCCGGACCTGTTCGGCGAGCAGCAGGTAGGCCTCGACCACCTCGTTCACGTAGACGTAGTCGCGGACCAGCGTGCCGTCGCTGCGGATGATGGGCCGCTCGCCGCGCAGCAGCGATCGGATGGTGCCCGGCACGATGCGATCCCAATTGAGGTCGCCGCCGCCGTAGATGTTGCCGCAGCGCGCGATCGTCACCGGCAGACCGTAGGTCGCGAAGTAGCTGCGCGCGAGGACGTCGGCGCACAGCTTGGAGGTGTCGTAGGGGAAGCGCGCCTCGAGCGGGGTGGTCTCGGTGTAGGGCAGCGCCGCCGCTTCGCCGTAAGCCTTGTCGCTGGAGGCGACGACGATGCCCTGCACCGTGGCGGCGTGTCGCCGGCAGGCCTCGAGCACGGTGTAGGTGCCGCGGACGTTCGACTCGAAGGTCTCGTAGGGATCGCGCCAGGCCGCACCCACCTGGGTCTGCGCGGCGAGATGGAACACGGTCTCGGGACGGTGATGGTTGATTGCGCGCGTGATCGCGCCCAGGTCCTCGACCGCGCCCTGCACCACCGTGGTCCGGTCGATGTCGCCACTGCGGAGGAGCTCGGATTGGGGGTCGGCATCGCGCACCAGCACGATCACCTCGCTGCCGCGCGTCAGCAGCGCCCGGACCAGCCAGGAGCCGACCAGGCCGGTCGCGCCGGTGACGAGGGTGCGCCGCCCACTCCACGAGCTCACGTGCGGCCCACCCACGGTGGCGAGCCGCTCTCCCACAGCGACGTGAGCGCCCGGACGTCCCTCAGCGTGTCCATGCACTGCCAGAACCCGTCGTGGCGGAACGCGCACAGCTGGCCCTCGGCGCTGAGACGTGTCAGCACCTCGTGCTCGAGATTGGTCGAATCCCCGACGATGTAGTCGAGCACCCCCGGCTCGAGCACCATGAAGCCGCCGTTGATCCAGCCCTGCCGGACCTGGGGCTTCTCGGTGAAGGCCGAGACCGTGTGCTCACGCAGGTCCATCTCGCCGAAGCGTGCCGGCGGATGGACGGCGGTCACGGTCGCGAGCTTCCCGTGGCTCCGGTGGAAGGCGATGAGTGAGCGGAGGTCGACGTTCGCCAGTCCATCGCCGTAGGTGAGCATGAAGGTCTCGGGGCGCAGATGCGGCGCGCAGCGCTTGAGTCGCCCACCGGTCATCGTGTCGTGGCCGGTCTCGATCAGGCTGATGTGCCAGTCGCGGTTGGGTGCCGCATGGCGAACCACCTGGCCGCTCGCCAGGTCGACGTCCAGATTGCCCGAGAGCGTGGTCCAGTCCATGACGTAACGCTTGATCATGTGCCCCAGGTAGCCGAGCGCGAGCACGAACTCCCTGAACCCGTGGGCGTCGTAGACATCCATGATGTGGTGAAGGATGGGCCGGTCGCCGATCTCGACCAGCGGCTTGGGGCGCACGCTCGTCTCTTCGGCGAGCCGGGTGCCGAGCCCACCGGCGAGGATCACGGTCTGCATGAGTGGGGACCTCTCTTCGGTCGGCAGCGCCGGGGCCTGCGTGTGATCGCGAACCGGGGTGTTCGAACGAGCTGGCCGCGACGCTCGGAAGCGCCGGAAAGCATCGCATCGGGGCGCGCTCCGTGGCAAGTCGCGGCCCGCGTCCTTCACATGCGGCGTGCCTCCGCGCGATCGGTCTGTCGCGGGGCGGCGTTCGGTCGGCCGCCCCGCGTGACCTCAGCGACCCCGACGACCCCGGCGGCCCCACGAAGGCGCGGGGGGTGGTGCCGGACGCGCGCTCGGCGGCGGGCCGGTCTCGGGGTATCGAGGGCCCTCGTCCTGGGCTTCGTCGTCGCGCGTCTCGATCGACTCGGTGGGCGCGCGGGGCACCACGGTCTCCTCGAGCTCTTCGGGTTGGTCCGGCTCCGCGAGCGCGGGTTCCGCCGGCTCGACTTCGGCCTCCGCTTCCGGCTCGTGGACCATCGGCGGGGGTGCGACCCACTGCGGGCGCACGACCGCGGGCGCGGGCGGCGCCGCGGCGCGC
>JBGPXY010000148.1:0-6799 GCA_041492985.1 Candidatus Eiseniibacteriota bacterium | reverse complement strand
GGTGGGGGCGAACGGGGTGGTCGCGTCGAAGTTGCCGTTCTCATCGGCGGGCAGCTTGTTGAGCGGCGCGCGCAGGAGCTTCATGGTCCGCGCCGTCTCCCCATCGGTGTCCAGGGTGTCGACACCGCCGATGGGCAGCAGCGCTCCGACCGCCAGCCCCCCGCTCACCTGCCGGTATCTGTAGGTGACCGCCAGCCGCTGCGCCTCGCCGGTGACCGGACGCTTGAGGCGGATCACCTTGTAGCGCGGACCGTAGACATCCGACATCAGCTCGTAGTCGTTGCCGGCCCCCTGGGTGAGCAGGGTGAAGACGCCGCGCACCGAGGGCGTCGGCGGGTCGCCGGCCAGCGAATCGAGCTTGGCCCCGCGCGGGTCCACGAACGCGCGGCCGCGCTTCGTGTTCACGCGGTTCGCGTAGTTGTTCCCGTCGTCGAGGTAGAGCTTGATGCTCGACTCGTCGATCTCCTGGGTCTCGAAGTTGGGGTCGTAGAGGAAGTAGTAGACGCCGTGCACGTAGTCGTAGTCATTGAGCGTCTGCTGCTGGCGTGACGAGCCGCCGGCGTACGAGGCGCGCTCGCTCTTCCCCTCCTGCTTGCTCGCCAGCACCGTGAAGTCGAGGGGTCCCAGACGGGTGGTCGCCTTCATGCCGAACAGGCCTTCGTTCCGGCCGCTGTACGAGACGTACTGCGTGCCGGGCAGCGCGAGGTTCGTGTTGCCGAGGTCGAGGGACTGCACCAGGTCGTCCTCGTCGCCGCGGTAGTTGATGGCGATCTTGTTGGTGAGCGGGATCTGGGTGGCGGAGTTCTGCAGCAGGTTCACCTTGACCCGGTCCGAGAGCTGACCCTCGAGCCGGATATTGAGGTCCTGCTGCATGTCCAGCGCCGGGAACAACGATCGGCGCTGACCGAGCAGGCCGCTCTGCTGGTTGGTCCACTCGCTGGTCCCCGCGAGCTTGATGTTCTCGGAGCCGGCGACGTTGATCGCCGGACCTCCGGGTCCGAGCAGGCTCTGCACCCGCTTCGGCAGCGGCGAGGGGAGTTTGAACGACATGCCGCCCGTCTGAGACGTCACGGTCTGGCCGGTCACGGTATTCACGCTCTGGCGCGAGCGATCGGCCCACACGCGCTGGAAGTTCTGCTGGGCCAGGTCGTGGTTGTACTGCGCGAACGGGACGCGCGTCGCATCGCCGAGCGGTACCTCGGCCAGCTCCTGCACCGCGCTCACGGTGCCCGAGTCGGCGTCCACGCTCACCTGGAGCCGGCGCGTGTCGTTCTTGATCTTGAACCGGGCGGATCGCACCGACACCGGCGGCAGCGCGGCGAAGACGAAATCGTCCTCGAGCGCCAGCAGGGAATAGGGCTTCCAGACGGGGGGGATGGTGTCCACCACCGCCTTGTGGGGCAGCCTGAGCTTGGAGAGCTTGGAGAAGCCAGGGATGCCCGGAAGACCGATGAGAAGGCCGACGAGCGGCAGGGTCAGGGCTAGGAGCATTCAGTGGGCAGACCGAGAGCGCCCCCGAAGGGAAGGGGCAGAGCGGGACGGTAGCAGGGCAAGCCTTGGCGGTCAAAGCCTTTAGGCCCGATTTAGGTCGCCCTGCCCGCGACCGGTGGGGTAGGCTGCGCAGCCGTGCGTATCCTCCGTTCGTACATCCTTCGCCTCCACCTGGTTCCTTTCCTTCTCGGTTTCGGCGTCGTCACCTTCATCCTCATCATGGATGTGCTGTTCGACTACCTCGACCTGGTGCTGAACCGCGGGGTGGCGGTCGGGGTGGTCCTCCAGTTGTTCCTCCTCTCCCTCGGCTACATCATCGCCCTGTCGGCGCCCTGCGCGGTGCTGGTCGCCGTGCTCATGACCTTCGGCCGACTCTCCCAGGACAACGAGATCACCGCGCTGCGCGCCAGCGGCGTCAATCTCGCCAGCGTGCTGATCGGCCCGCTGGTCGCGGCGACGCTCCTGGCGGGTGCCCTCACCTTCTTCAACGATCGCGTGCTGCCCGAGACCAACCACGCGTTCGCCAACCTGCTCATCGACATCGGCCGCATGCGCCCCACGGTCAAGTTGCAGGAAGGGGTGTTCATCACCGACTTCCCGGGCTACGACATGCTGGTCCAGTCGGTGAACGGCCGCACCAACGAGATGAAGGGCATCACCATCTACCAGCTGAATCCCGGAGGCCCGCCCACCACCATCCTGGCGAAGCGCGGCTTCCTCTCCTACACGCGCGACGGTCACACTGCGGTGCTGGAACTGCGCGACGGGGAGATCCACGACATCCCGGCCGAGGACGGCGGGACGAGGAAGTATCGGCGACTCCTGTTCAAGACGCACGTGATCAACATCGCCGGCGCCGGTGCGATCCTCGAGCGATCGGTGCGCAGCCAGCGGAGCGACCGCGAGATGAGTGCGCGTGCCCTCGCCGCGGTCCGTGACAGTCTGACGATGCATTACGATCTGCTGCTCGACGAGAAGCGCCGACACCTCCGCGATCTGGGCCTGCCGCCGAAGACGATCGAGCTGGTGGCGCCCGAGACGGCGCCGCTCGCCACGCGGATCCGCGCGCTCGCCGGCCGGCTGATCGGTCGTGGCGAGCCGTTCGATGCGCTGGAGCGGCAGACCCCCGCGCTCGGCACCGAGCTGGCATTGTGGCGCGTCGAGCGCGGAGCGATGCAGCGGCGCATCGCCGAGCTGTCGGTCGAGATCCACAAGAAGTTCTCGCTGCCGATCGCCTGCATCGTGTTCGTCCTGGTCGGCGCCCCGCTCGGCATGCGGGTGAGGCGGGCGGGGCCCAGCGTCGCGTTCCTGTCGATCGCCTTCTTCATCTTCTACTGGATGTGCCTGGTGGGCGGCGAGGAGCTGGCCCGCCGATCGCTGTTCCCCGCGTGGCTCGCCATGTGGTTGCCCAATCTGGTCCTGGGCGCGCTCGGGATCGATTGGACGCTGCGCGCCTGCGAGGTCCGTCTGCCGTGGCAGGGCCACGGGGCGGGCCGCGCGGCCGCGAGGGCGCGGGCGGTGGCGTGAAGATCCTCGACCGCTACCTGCTGCGGGAGTTCGCGACCTACCTGGCGCTCGGCCTGCTCGGGTTCATCAGCATCTTCACGGTCGTCGACGTCATCGACAAGATCGACGTGTTCCTCGACCACCATGCCCCCAGCGGATTGATCGCGGGCTACTACCTGTACCGCGCGCCCGAGGTGATCGTGCAGGTGCTGCCGGTGGCGCTCCTGCTCGCCACCTTTCTCTCGCTCGGACAGTTCAACAAGTACGGCGAGCTGACCGCGATGCGCGCGGGCGGGATCTCGCTGGGACGTATCCTGGCGCCGGTGTTCGCCGTGGCGGCCTGCGCCGTAGTGGTTTCGCTGGCGCTCGGGGAGATGGTCGTGCCGCCGGCGAACCGCGAGCGCGACCGCATCTACGAGGAACAGATCCAGCGGCTCAGCAAGGGCCCCGCCAACGAGCGCGCCGACGTCACCTATATGGGGGGCGGCGGTCGGATCTACTACATGCGGCTGTACGTCGTGCCCGAGCGGCGCATGCACGAAGTCTCGGTGCAGCAGTTCCTCCGGGGCGAGCTGGTCATGCGCATCGACGCCGCCGAGGCGAGCTGGGATGGCCGCCGCTGGGTGTTCGCCTCCGGCTACGTGCGCACCTTCCACGGGAACGAGGAACGCGCCCGCCCCTTCGACCGGATCGCCTTCGACGCGATCGACGAGCCGCCCGACAACTTCGCGCGGGAGAGCCGCCGCCACGACCAGATGAACTATCCCGAGCTGCGCTCGCACATCGTCAAGCTGCGCGCGAGCGGCGCCCGGGTGGCGAACTACCTCGTGGACCTGCACATGAAGCTCGCGTTCCCGCTCATCAACGTGATCGTCATCCTGATCGGCGCCCCGATGGCCACGCGGCTGCGCTCGACCAGCGCGGCGCTGGGATTCGGCCTCTCGGTCGCGATCGCCTTCGCCTACTACGCCTTCATGCAGTCCGGCAAGGCGCTCGGCCACAACGGGGCGCTGCCTCCCTACCTGGCGGCGTGGCTGGGCGACATCGTCTTCGGCGCCGTGGGCGTGGTGATGATGTTCCGCGCGCAGCGGCGCTGAGGCCACGCGGTCCCCCGGTCAGGGACGCCCATCCGCCAGGTCGAAAGCGCGCGGGTGTGTGTCGAGACCGGCGCAGAGCGCGAGATCGCGGGCATAGGCGGTGCCCATCGAGCGAAGATCGCGCGCGTGCGACGACCCCTCGACCAGCGCCCGGACGTCGGCGGCGTCGCGCGGGGCGAGCCCCCGGGCGAGCCGGGCGGCCGCGCCCTCGGGCGTTCCCCCGTGAGGCTCGAGGCGCGCGAGCAGCAGCCCGGCGCAGGCGGCGTCCTCGAGGCTGAACCCGCCCAGCTTGCCGGCGCACACGAGGGTCACCTCCCGCTCGTGACGCACCCGCTCGACCACGGCAGCGGCGTTGACGAAGGCCGCCAGCACCCGGCGCCGCGCTCCCCGCGCCGCCAGCATCGCGAGCGAGCCGTTGGTCGAGGCGAACGCCAGCGTCCGGCCGCCCACGCGTTCGGCGGTGTATTCGAACGGCGAGTTGCCGAGATCGAACCCCGGCACGATCCGTCCCTCGCGCTCGCCGCACGCCAGGGTGTCGGGTCGCGACCCGCGCAATGCCAGCGCCTCCTGCGGTGTGGCCACGGGGATGACCGCGCGGGCGCCGTTGCCCAGCGCCACGGTGAGCGTCGTGGTGGCGCGCAGCACATCGATGATGACGGCACAGGGTCCATCGACCACGGCGCCGGCGGGCGAGAACAGGACGGAGACACGCACGGGCCGGGAGGCTAGCAGAGCCGCCCGGCCCGTGCGTGTCTCCGTCTCCGGCCGCGGTCCGCGACGGACGGCGGCGGGTCGCTCAGCGACCGAGGCGCCGCGCCTGTCCGCCCGCGATCGCCTCGCGGGTGAATGAGCCCAGCTCCCCGGCGATCGTCTTCGAGACCTGCTCCTGCTCGCGACCCAGCTCCGACTGCTGTTCGCCCAGGGCGCTCTGACGTTCCCCGAGCGCCGACTGCTGGGTCCCCAGCTCGCCCTGCATCTCGCCGACCTCCTCCTGCTGGCGCGACACCTCCTCGAGCTCGCGCTCGAGCGGCGACGTCTCGCGGCCACGAAGGCTCAACGTCGAGACCTGGGTCGAGAGCAGCGCCTGCCGCCGACCGAGGTTGGCCTGGATGCGCCCCAGCTCGCCCTGCTTGCGGCCCAGATCGCCCTGCAGCCGGCCGAGCTCGCCCTGTTTGCGGCCGAGCAGCCCCTGGCGGCGACCCAGCTCCCGCTGCGGCGCGAACATCTCGTCGAGCTGCCGCAGCAGGCTGGCATCGCTGATCACGTAGCGCTCGTTTCCGCGCCGGAACCAGAAGGCGGAGCGCTCGTCCAGCTCCTGCCGTGTATCCTCGGCGTCCCGCCAGTCCTTCGTGGAGCCGCTGCCATTGCGATCGTTCCCGTCGTCGCTCCACAGGACGTAGGCGTCGACCTCGGCGGGCCCATCCTCATCGCCATCGTCGGAGATGGTCGTCGAGTAGGAGTAGCCCTTCCCGCTGTGGTCGCGCGTCTCGGTGCGCACGGCCTTCGAGGACGAGCCGCTCGAAGACCACGTGGTCGTGCTCGCCGGGTGTTTCGATCGGGCCTCCCCGGCCCCGGCGAGCCGCGGCCGCAGCATCGCCAGCGCGAGCAGGGCCAGGACGGACATCAGGGTGGCCGCGAGCGCGCGCGACCTGGGATGGGGCTGGGTGACCATCGGACACCTCCTCGATGACGGACCGACCGGGAGGGAGCCGCGGGACTTGGCGGCGCGGCTCCACACATGCTCAGACGGGGCGGAGGGAGCGGATGGTTGGGAAGCGTGCGTCAGCGGCGCGAGCGCCCTGCCCGGTAGAGATACCATCCCCCGTCGAGGTGTTCGTAAGTCACTGGCAGAGACTGGCCTCCGGAAGAAGTCGACATGCGGTCCGCCCCGGGCGAGCCACCACTGGAATAGTAGTAGCCCTTCTCCGCCTGCTTGTTCCATCCGTCGGGCCACCACGCCGGAATGAACAGCTCCACACCGGATCCGGAGACGTACGAGGAGCCCCCTCCGCGATCCCAGATGCTCGATATCCCCAGGCTGTCCCGCAGGGGAGCGCAGTGCATCTGATTCCGTTCGATCGCCCGATTGACCTTGAGCGTCTCCCCGGCCGCCAGCAGGCTGTCTCTGATGTCCCGAATGTGCTGGTCCTCGATGGCCCACTCGACCGAACAATCGAGTCGCGCTCGGAGGCGAGGAAAGAGGCGGATGAGCTCGGCGCGGCTGGGTTCTGGGGCGGAGCAGGCGCACAGACAACCGAGGATCACTGCCGACGCGATGGTGAGGAGCTGACCTGCCCTGGAGCGCGCCTGCGGGGTCACCATGTCGTGGGTGGCAACGCCGGATGGGCGGAGCTACTCGGCGGCGGCCGGCTCGGGCTTGAGGAGCGCCTCGACGAAGTGGGTGTCGATGTCCCCTTGCTGGAAGCGCGGGGCGCGCAAGGCGATCTGATGGAAGGGGATGGTGGTCTTGATCCCCTCGACGATCATCTCCTCGAGGGCGATCTCCATCCGGCGCAGGGCCTCGGGCCGGTCCTTCCCGTACGCGATCAGCTTGCCGATCATCGAGTCGTAGAAGGGCGGCACGGTGTAGCCCGCATACACGTGACTGTCCACGCGGATCCCCGGGCCGCCCGGTTTGTACCAGTAGCTGATGCGGCCGGGGCTGGGGCGGAAGCCGTGCTCGTAGTCCTCGGCGTTGATGCGGC
>JBGPXY010000172.1:0-6091 GCA_041492985.1 Candidatus Eiseniibacteriota bacterium | reverse complement strand
GAGCTGCGCAGTACGGCCGTCGAGAGTCGCCGCTCGCTGCGGAGCACGCTCGACAACTTCGCCGCGGCCTCCAAGACCATGAAGTCGCTGACGACCGATCGCGAGGCGCAGCTCAGCAGGGCGATCGGCGATTTCTCCTCGGCCGCCGAGAAGCTCGACCGGCTCTCGGACCGGCTCGACTCGCTGAGGACGGTGTTGCAGAGCGTGACCGCCAAGGTGGATCGCGGCGACGGCACACTCGGCATGCTGGTGAACGACCGTAAGCTCTATGTGAGTGTCGCCGCCTCGGTGGACTCCCTGCGCTCGCTGATCGCCGACATCAAGAAGAATCCCAAGCGGTACTTCAACGTCCGCGTGTTCTAGGACCGGCCATGGCGAAACCCGCGAAAGCGCACTTCTTCTGCAGCGCCTGCGGCAAAGAGGAGGCGCGCTGGTTCGGCCGCTGCCCCTCGTGCGGCGCGTGGAACACCGCGGCGGAAGCTCCCGCCTCGGCCGCGGCTGCCGCAAGCCCCGCCAAGGGCGGACGCGCGCAGGCGCGCGAGCGCACCAGCCGCGCCCGCTGGGCACCCGCGGCGTCGGCGGTCGGGCCGCGGCCGCTGGCGGGTGTCGAGGTGTCGGCATCGCAGCGCCTGAGCAGCGGCATGCGGGAGCTGGACCGCGTGCTGGGCGGCGGGCTCGCCGCCGGCTCGCTCCTGCTGGTGGGCGGTGATCCCGGGATCGGCAAGAGCACGTTGCTCCTCCAAATGGCGATCGCGCTCGCGCGACCGGGCGCCGGCGCCGCCGCCGGCCGGCGCGTGCTCTACGTGGCGGGCGAGGAGAGCGAGGAGCAGGTGCGCATGCGCGCCACGCGCCTGGGCGCCATTCCGGAGGCGTTGCTCATCCTGTGCGAGACCGATCTCGAAGCGGTGCTCGAGGCCGCGACCCAGGTGAAGCCCGAGATCATGGTGGTGGACTCGATCCAGACCATCGCCCGCGGTGACCTCGAGGGGAGCCCGGGCACCGTCACCCAGATGCGCGAGTGCGGGCTCGCCCTGCTTCACTTCGCCAAGGCCACGCGCACCGCGGTGCTGCTGGTGGGTCATGTCACCAAGGACGGCACCGTGGCCGGGCCGCGCGTGCTGGAGCACATGGTGGACGCCGTGCTCTACCTCGAGGGCGAGCGTTACCAGCACTACCGGGTGCTGCGGGCCGCCAAGAATCGATTCGGCGCCACGCACGAGCTGGGGGTATTCGAGATGACCGACCGCGGCCTCGCCGAGGTCGCCAACCCGAGTGCCGCGTTCCTCTCCGCGCCCGCGGATGGCAGCGCCACGCGGCCTCCCGCGCCGGGCACCGCGGTGGTCGCGAGCCTCGAGGGCTCACGCCCGCTGCTGGTCGAGGTGCAGGCGCTGGTCTCGACATCGTTCTATGGCACGCCGCAGCGCGTGACCAGCGGCTTCGACGGCCGTCGTCTCGCGGTACTGCTGGCGGTGCTCGAGCGCCGTGTGGGCCTGAGGCTCGGCCGGCACGACGTGTTCGTCTCGGTGACCGGAGGCCTCACGCTCGAGGAGCCGGGCACCGATCTGGGTGTGGCGCTGGCGATCGCCTCGTCGTTCAAGAACCGGGCGCTGCTCGACCGCACGCTGGCGGTGGGGGAGGTGAGCCTGTCGGGCGAGCTGCGCCGCGTGCCCCGCCTGGACATCCGCCTGCGCGAGGCCGCGCACCTGGGATTCATCCGCGCCGGTGTCCCACGGGTGCAGAAGGACGAGGGCATCGGCACCGGGCTCGAGGTGGTCCCGCTCGCCAGCCTGCGCGAGGCGTTCGAGACGCTGCTCGGGGCGCGGGCGGAAGGTGCCGCCGCCGAGCCCGCCGAGGCGAAGGGATGAGCATCACCGCCATCCTCCTGTGCGCCGGCCGCGGCGAACGCCTGGGCGCGAGCGTCGACAAGGCGCTGATGCCGCTCGCGGGGCGTCCGCTCTTCACCTGGAGCCTCGAAGCGCTCGAGCGCACGCCGGCGATCGAGCAGATCGTCGTCGTTGGCCCGGTCAAGCGACTGAAGGAGATGCTCGCCGCCTCGGGCCTGACCCCCGGCAAGATCGCCGCGTGGTCCGAGGGCGGCCGCGAACGTCAGGACTCGGTGGCTCGCGGCCTCCAGGCGCTGCCCGAGGGGACCACGCTGGTCGCGATCCACGATTGCGCGCGGGCGACCGTGACCCCCGAGCTGATCGGGCGCGTGGTCGCCGATGCGCTCCAGCACGGCGCCGCCATCGCCGCGGTCCCGCTCGCCGACACGCTCAAGCGCGGCGTCCTCGGGGTGATCGAGACCACGGTGCCCCGCTCGGGCCTGTGGTGCGCGCAGACGCCGCAGGCGTTCCGGCGCGACTGGATCGAGGCGGCACACGCCGACGCCGCGAACAAGGCGACCGACGACGCGGCACTGGTGGAAGCGCTCGGCCATCGCGTGCACCTCACCCAAGGCGAGCCGCTCAACTTCAAGATCACCACGCCACAGGACCTCGAGCTGGCCGAGGCGTGGTTCACTCGAACCTCCGCGAGGACCTGACATGCCGCTGCGCGTAGGGATCGGCTACGACATCCACAAGAAGGCCGCCAAGCGTCCGCTGGTGCTGGGCGGCGTGCGCTTCAAGACCGACTGGGGGCTGGAGGGTCACAGCGACGCCGACGTGCTGGCGCACGCGATCGGTGACGCGCTGCTCGGAGCACTGGCGCTCGGCGATCTGGGGAAGCATTTCCCGAACGACGACCCGCAGTGGAAGGACCGCTCGAGCATGGTGCTGCTGGCGCTCATCCGGGCGATGGTCGAGGGACGCGGCGGGCGCATCGTCAACGTGGACGCGACCGTGGTCGCCGCCGCCCCACAGCTCGCCCCGGTGCGCGACGAGATGTGCACGAACATTGCGCAGGCGCTGAAGCTCTCCGGCAGCCAGGTGTCGGTCAAGGCGACCACCAACGAGTCGCTCGACGCCCTGGGGCGCGGCGACGGCATCGCGGCGTGGGCGGTGGCGACGGTCGAGCTCGCGGAATGAGTCGGTTCTCGGATCCCCGCGGCCGGAGCGTCTGATGTCGGTCCGTGTCCGCTTCGCCCCGAGCCCGACCGGGTGGCTGCACGTCGGCGGGGCGCGCACCGCGTATTTCAACTGGCTGTTCGCGCGCCAGCACCAGGGAGTACTGGTGCTCCGCATCGAAGACACCGACGTCGAGCGCTCGAGCGTCGAGAGCGAGGCCGGTGTGCTCGACGATCTGCGCTGGCTGGGCCTGACGTGGGACGAGGGCCCGGATCGGGGGGGCCCACTCGGGCCCTATCGACAGAGCGAGCGTCTGCCGCTCTACCGCGAGCGCGCCGAGCTGCTGGTGGCGCAGGGCGCGGCCTACCCGTGCTTCTGCACCGATGCCGAACTCGAGGAGCGCCGCAAGGCGTCACTCGCCGCGGGCCGGCCGCCGCACTACGACGGTCGCTGCCGTCGACTCTCCGCCGCCGAGCGTGACGCCCACCGCCGCGAGGGTCGGGCGGAGAGCCTCCGCTTCGCCGTGGCGCCCGGCGACCAGGTGCTCGACGACCTGGTGCGGGGCGAGGTGCGCTTCCCGGACGGCATGGTGGGCGATTTCGTGGTGCTGCGCTCGAACGGCCTGCCGACCTATAACTTCGCGTGCGTGGTGGATGACGCCGGCATGCGCATCTCGCACGTCATCCGCGCCGAGGAGCACCTCTCCAACACCGCGCGTCAGCTCATGCTCTACCAGGCGCTGCGCGAGGCGGCGCCACGCTTCGCCCACGTGCCCCTGATCCTGAATCGCGACCGCTCCAAGATGAGCAAGCGCTCCGGTGAGGCGGCCGTGGCGGTCGGCGACTGGCGGCGGGCCGGATTCGTCGCTGAGGCGCTGCTCAGCTATCTGGCGCTGCTCGGGTTCCACCCGGGCGACGACCGCGAGATCCTCAGTCGCGACGACCTGCTGACCTGCTTCACGCTCGATCGGGTGGGAAAGAGCGGCTCGGTCTTCGACGCCGACAAGCTGCGCTGGGTGAACGCGCACTACCTGCACCACGCGGCGGGAACGACCCTGGGTGCATGGGGCGAGGCGTTCCTGCCGCCGGCGGTGAGCGCGCTGGATGCGCCGCGGCTCGCGGCCCTGCTCGAGGGCGTGCGCGGCAATCTCACCACGCTCGCCGACCTGCCGCGCGAGCTGGCGCCGTTCCTCGACGAGGCGCTCGCGTTCGAGCCCGACGCGGAGGCGGCGCTCACCGCACCGCGTGCCGCCGAGGTGTGCGACGCGCTGGCCATGGCCCTCGCGGACCTTGCGCAGTGGAGCGGCGAACAGGTTAAATCCGCTGTCCAGTCGGTGGGCCGCACGCTGGGACTCAAGGGGCGCGACCTGTTCCAGCCGGTTCGCGCGGCCCTGACCGGCCGCACCCACGGGCCCGAGCTGCCGCTGGTCGCCGAGCTCCTGGGCCGCGAGCGCTGCGTCACGCGCCTGCGCGCGGTCGCCGGCAAGCCGGGGAGGATCTCATGAAGGTCGCGGTGCTGATGGGCGGGACCACCTCCGAGCGCGAGATCTCGCTGCGCACCGGGCGCGGCATGGCGCAGGCCCTGCGCCGGCTCGGCCACGAGGTGCTCGCCATCGACGCCGCGGGCGGCCGCCTGATCCCCGCGGGCGAAGAGGAGCGCGCCGCCCTGCCCGAGACCGCGCTCGATAGCGCGGGCTCCGTGTCGCTGGTGAGCGCGTCGGCCGTGCGGGACGCGGACGTGGTGCTGATCGCGCTCCACGGCGGCGCCGGCGAGAACGGCACGCTCCAGGCCCTGCTCGACCTGGCCGGCAAGCCCTACACGGGCTCGGGCGTGATGGCGAGCGCGCTGGCGATGAACAAGGCGGTGTCCAAGCGCGTGTTCGAGCACGCGCAAGTGCCGACGCCGCCGTGGCTGCTGGTGCAGGCGGAAGGGCCCCTCGCGGCCCAGCTGCGCGCGGCGGAGGTCCCCCCGGAGGTCGAACGGCTCGGCCTGCCGCTGGTGGTCAAGCCGAACGAGGAGGGCTCGACGGTCGGGCTCACCATCCTCCAGGACTGGGGCGGATTGCCGGCCGCGTTCAACGAGGCGGCGCGCCACGGCTACGAGATCCTGCTCGAGACGTTCGTCGACGGGCGCGAGCTGACGGTGGCGGTGGTCGGCGAGAGGGCGCTGCCGATCGTCGAGATCCGCCCGAAGAGCGGGTTCTACGACTACGAATCCAAGTACACGGCCGGGCGCTCGGAGTACTTCTGCCCGGCCGACCTGCCGGAGCCGCTGGCGGAGGAGATCCGCGATCTCGGGCTCCGGGCTTCACGCGCGCTCGATTGCCGTGGTGTCACGCGCGTCGATTTCCGTCTCGACCCCCAGGGCCGTCCCTGGTGTCTGGAAGTGAACACGATCCCGGGCATGACGCCCACCAGCCTGGTGCCGATGGCCGCCAAGGCCGCCGGACTCTCGTACGAGCAGGTGGTGCAACGCATGCTGGATCTGGCGCTCGAAGAAGCCCGCCGCCGGCGCATGGCCGTGCCGACCAAGGCGTGACCCCACACGAGGAGCGAACATGGACCGCACTCAGAAGTTCCTGAAGGACCTGGTCGACGCGCACGGTGCGCCCGGTTTCGAAGGCAACGTCGCGCGGGTGATGCAGGGCTATCTCAAGGATGTCGGCCCCATCACCCGCGACAAGCTGGGGAGCTTCATCTGCGAGAAGCGCGGCAGCAGCGACGGACCGCGCGTCATGCTGGCCGGCCACCTCGACGAGGTGGGGTTCATGGTGAAGTCGATCAGCAAGGACGGCTTCGTCAAGTTCCTGCCGCTGGGCGGCTGGTGGGGGCACGTGGTCCTGGCGCAGCGCCTGATCATCAAGACCCGCAAGGGCGACGTGCTGGGCGTGGTGGGCTCGAAGCCCCCGCACGAGCTGCGGGATGAGGACCGCAAGAAGGTGCTCGAGATCCGCGAGATGTTCATCGACGTGGGTGCCACCTCGGACTGGGACGCGCGCAAGCGGCTCGACATCCGGCCGGGCGACGCGATCATCCCGGATTCGCCGTTCGCGGTGATGGCGAACCCCAGCGTGTACCTGGCCAAGG
>JBGPXY010000058.1:0-13289 GCA_041492985.1 Candidatus Eiseniibacteriota bacterium | reverse complement strand
CTTCCGCCGGTCGCCGGCCCTCGAGCATCCACCCGTACAGGACGAGCAGCGGTGCCAGCACCGCCGCGGACTCCTTGCTGAGCAGCGCCAGGGCCAGTGTCGCCGTGGCGAGCAGTCGCCGGCCGGCCACCCACGCGTGGAGCGTGAGCAACGCGAACAGCAGCATCCAGAGCTCCTGGACGCTCGCGATCCAGGACAGCGGCACGCCCCAGGCCGCCAGCGACGCCACACCCGCGGTCGCCACGGTGGCCGTCGCGGGTCCCGAGAGCCGGCGCACCAACGTCCAGAACGCCATCATCAGCGCCAGCCACAGCGCGAAGCTCACCAGGTGGAACGGTAGTTCGCGGGCGCCGAACAGCCGCTGCAACGTCCAGTAGTGCAGCTCGCGCGACCAGGGACGGTACCAGTGGAAGCTCAGGTTCTCGAGCCGCCACAGCGCCAGGAATCCCGACGCGCGCGTCTTGTCGAGGAAGATGTAGTCGTCGTTGATGAACGGGACGCGGAACGCCGCTGCGTACTGGCTCGCCGCGAATGCCAGCAATCCCGCCACGACCACGCCGGGAGACGCGAGGGCGCGGCGTGCGCCCGGACTCAGCGCCACTCGGCGAGGAAGAGGTTCGTCTCTCCCCGCACGCGCGCTCCACGATTCGAGGAGAAGGCCAGCCACCGGCCGTCGGGAGAGAACATCGGAAACCCATCGAACGACGGGTCGCGCGTGACCGGCACCGGCTCGCCGCCATCGATGCCGACCAGGTAGAGGTCGAAGTTGCGGCCGTGCGGCTCCTCCCAGTTCGACGAGTAGATGAGCGAGCGGCTGTCGGGCGTGAAGTAGGGCGCGAACGACGCGCCCGGCTTGTGCGTCACCTGATGCTTGCCGCTGCCATCGGCGCCCATGACCCACAGGTCCATCGCGGTCGGGCGCACCAGGTGCTGGGCGAGCAGCTCGCGGTAGTTGGCGGCCGTGGAGTCGGCGGGGTAGTTCGCCCGCCAGCAGATCCACCGACCATCACGCGAGAAGAAGGCTCCCCCGTCGTATCCCAGACGGTCGGTGAGGCGCTTCACGCCGCTGCCGTCGGTGCGCATCGTGTACAGGTCGAGGTCGCCATCGCGCACCGACGTGAACAGGATGGTGCGGCCGTCAGGGGACACGGTCGACTCCGCGTCGTAGCCGGGCGTGCGCGTGAGGCGGCGCAGGTCCGACCCGTCGGGACGGGCGGTGAAGATGTCGTACTCGCCGTAGACGGCCCAGGTGTAACCCTTGGAGAAGTCGGGCCGCGGCGGGCAGGAGTCGGCCGCCAGGTGGGTCGACGAGAACAGCACGCGCCGGTCGTGATCGTAGAAGTATCCGCAGGTGGTGCGCCCCGTGCCGGTGCTCACGCGACGCACCGCCCCGGTCGCCAGCTCGAGCACGTACTCCTGGTCGCACGCCCACCCGTCGCGGGTCGACTGGAAGATCAACCGGCGCCCGTCCTCGGACCAGTACGCCTCGGCGTTCTCGCCGCCGAAGGTGAGCTGCCAGAGATGGGCGAAGTGACCCTCGCCGTCACGGATCATGCTGTCGGCGAACGCCGCGCCCGGCATCGGCGGCGCGGGAGCGCCCGTTGCGCCCGCGCCGTCCGCCCGTGGCCCCGAAGTCACCCATGCCGTGCCGCACATCAGGGCCAGCGCGGCGACCGCGTTCCACGTCCGCGCGCGCATCACTTCCGCCTCCCCAGGACCGCGAGCAGCTCGACCTCGTGGTCGGTACGCTTCACCGTGATCCGCACCCGCTGGCCGGGCTTCCGCGAGCGGAGCGCGAAGGTGTAGTCGTAGATGTTGTCCACGCGAACCCCGTCGAACTTGACGATCACGTCTCCCCCCCTGAGACCGGCGCTATCGGCGGGGCTGCCGGTCCGCACCCCGGAGAGCAGCACGCCGCCCTCGGTCTGCATGTAGTCGGGGATGGTTCCCAGGTAGGCGCCGTAGCCGCCGCCGCCGGCGATGCGCCCCATGCCGCTGTCCGCCTTGGCCTGCTGGAAGCTCGGACGCGGGCGCCGGTCGAGCGAGTCCACCAGGTCGCGGGCGAACAGCGCCACCCGCCAGAGACCGTACGCGTCGATGCGGTCCGCGCTGTCGCTGGGCTTGTGATAGTCGGCGTGCGCGCCGGTGAACAGGGCGAGCACCGGCAGGTGTCGCTTGTAGAACGACGAGTGATCGCTCGGCCCGTAGCCGTCGCTCGAGAGCTTGAGATCGAATCGCTGCCCGCGGTTGACGCTGTCGACCAGCGCCGGGAACTCGGTCGCGGTGCCCACCCCCATCACCATGAGGTGGTTGTCGCGCAGACGCCCGACCATGTCCATGTTGAGCATCGCCTCGACCGACTCGAGTGGCCGGGTCGGCGCGTCGACGAAGTGGGACGAGCCGACCAGGCCGATCTCCTCGCCGGAGAAGGCGCAGAAGACCAGGTTGTGGGTCGGGGTGAGCGCCGCCGAGCCGCGCGGCACCTTCCACCCGGCGACACTCAGCATCGCCGCCACGCCCGAGGCGTTGTCGTCGGCGCCCAGGTGGGGAAGGTGGGAATCCGGGGCCAGCGAGTTCTCGCCTCCGTACCCGAGATGGTCGTAGTGGGCGCCGATCACAAGCGTGCGGGTGGTGTCCCGCCCGGGGATCCAGCCGATCACGTTGCGGATGGTGGTGCGTGTGCGCTTGAGGGTGATGGTGACGGTGGCGGACTCGCCGAGTGCCACGCTGTGGGGATGCGTCGACCCGTCGATGGTGCGCTGCAGCGTCGCCAGGTCGAGACGGGCGGGCCCGAGCAGCGCGGCCGCCACGTCGGCGGCGATCAGCCCCGCGGCCAGACCGCTGGTCATGTAGCCGCCGCCCTCGCTGCGCGGCGGGCGCAGCGGCTCACCCGCGTGCTCCTTTGGGGCGTTCGCGACCAGCAGCCCCAGGGCGCCGTGCTCGCGGGCGTTGATGGCCTTGGTGCGAAGCTCCGCGTGCGGCGTGTTGAAGCTGCCGTCGAAGCGGCTGGTGGAGTCCATCTCGCCCGGCTCGCTGGTGAGCACGAGCACCAGCTTGTCGTGCACGTCGATCCCGGCGTAGTCGTCGTAGTCGTAGCCCGGCGCCGTGATGCCGTATCCCGCGAACAACACCGGCGCGCGCAGCGTGCCGTTGCTCGAGAACCCCAGCGGCTGGAATCGCTCGCCGACGTCGAACCGCTTGCCACCCACCTCGACCGCGCACGGTTCCCCCACCTCGACGCCGGTGGTCACCTCGAAGTTCTGGAAGTAGGTGCCGTCGTCGCCCCCCGGCTGCAGGCCGAGCCACCGCATCTCTCCCGCGATCAGGCGGGCCGACGAGTCGAGTCCGGCGGTACCGGGGCCGCGACCCTCCATGCTCGGGGCGGCGAGCGAGCGCACCATGGTCATGACGGTCGCGGAGTCGGTGAGCGCCCTGGGTCGCCCGTGTGGCATCGGCATGCCGCGCGTGTGGGCGGCGCTGGGCAGGTAACGCCCGGCGTCGCGTGGTCGTCCTTCGACCGCCGCCCGAACGGACGGCCTGGGCCCCGCGACCGCCGGGCGCGGAGCGGACTGCGCCTGAGCGAGCGCGGCGGCGAGGACACCCGGTAGGACGAAGCGCGCCAGGCAGCGGGGCCGGGTCGGGCTCATCGGGCCTGCTCCCAGATCAGTCTCATCCCCTTGAGGGTGAGGCCCTCGTCCACCCGGTTGATGGTCTCGCACTCGGGCGCCACGATCGCCGCCAGGCCACCGGTGGCGATGACGGCGGGCGTGCCCTTCATCTCCAGGGCGAGGCGACGCACGAGCGCGTCGACCTGCCCGGCGGCCCCCCACAGCACTCCGGCCTGCAGCGACTCCTCGGTGGTGCGGCCGAGTGCCCGCGCCGGCCGGCGCAGCTCCACCCGCGGCAGCCGCGCCGCGCGGCGGAACAGCTCCTCGGCCGACGTGGCGACGCCGGGCGCGATCACGCCGCCCAGGTAGGCGCCCTGCCGGGAGATGCAATCGAAGGTGGTCGCCGTGCCGAGGTCGACGACGATCGCCGGTGTGCCGTACAGCGCCCGCGCGGCGACGGCGTTGGCGATGCGATCGGCGCCGACGGCGGTCGGGTCGTGGTACTGGATGGGGAGACCGGCGGCGGTCGTGTAGCTGACCTCGACCGGCGGGCCACCGATGACACGCTCGAGCGCGCGCGCCCACGGGAGCGTGAGCACCGGCGCCACCGAGCACAGCACCGCGCCCAGCGCTCGCGGCCAGCGATGAGCGCGCGACAGCGCATCCAGCTGGAGCCCCAGCTCGTCCGCGGTCGCCGGGCGCGAGGTGAAGCGCCAGAAGCCGGCCAGCTCCGGTCCAGTGAACAGTCCCACGACCGTGTCGCTGTTGCCCACGTCCACCGCCAGCAGTCCCGCGGGTCGCGTCGCGCGCGTGGGACGCCTGGCCCTGGCACCGGGGCGCGGTCTCGCCGCCGGGCGCGACGCGCGGCGCCGCCGTCTCGTCTCAGCCACCCTGAGCCTCCTGCTCCGCCGCCGCTTCGGCGCGGCGGATCCGCCGCGCCACGAGATAGGACAGACCGACGCTGACGAAGTATAGCCCGGTCATCGGGATGCCCATAATGATCTGGGCGGTGATGACGTCTCCCGGCGTGATGATGGCGGTGACCAGGAACACCGCCACGATCGCGTACCGCCACTGTCGCAGCAGGAACGACGGCGTCACCAGCCCCATCCCGGTGAGGGTCATGGTGACGAGCGGAAGCTGGAAGACCAGCCCGCAGGCGAGCGAGAGATTGTAGACGAAGCTCAGCAGCGCCCCGAGCTGGATCTGCGGCCTCATGCTCGGGGTCATGAAGTTGGACATCACGCGCACGACGAGCGGCACCACGTAACCGTAGGCGGCCGCGGCGCCGAGCGCGAACATCACCATCGAGCCGAGCGCCATCGGCAGGATCATCGAGCGTTCGCGCCGCATCAGTCCCGGGACCACGAAGTTCCAGATCCGGTAGAACACGTAGGGCAACACCAGCATGAGGCCGAGGATGAGCGCCAGCTTGATGCGCTCGTTGAAGGCTTCGACCGGCGAGAGCACGACCGCCACGCCCACGGTGCGGTGGATGATGTCCTCGAGCACGCGCGGCGCCAGCAGCCAGCCGCCGATCGCGCCGAGCAGCCCGGCCACCACGGTGTGCATGAGCACGCCGCGCAGCTCGTCAAGATGGGCGAGGAACGGCATCTCGCCCTCGGGCGACGGGGCGGCGGGGCGGCGCGGATCGGGCGGCGCGCTCACGGCGCATCCCCCGGCCCCGCCAGCTCCAGGTCCCCGGCGAGCGCCACGGTCTCCTCCCCGCTCTCGAGCCGCAACAGCAGACCGCCGTCGGCGCTCAGGTCGCGGGCCACCCCGGTGATGGAACCCGTGGGCGTGCGTACCGTGACCACCTGCCCCCAGAATCGGGCGCGGCGCTTCCAAGCGTCCAGCACGACCGCGCGGCTGCGCTCTTGAAGCTCGTCCCAGAGCGGCTCCAACGCGTTGAGGAACCCCGCCGCCACCGCTTCGCGCGTGGTCCGGCATCCCTCCAGCGCCAGGGACGTCGCCGAATCGCGCAGGTCGACCGGGAAGTCGTCACGCTGCTGGGCGACGTTGACCCCGACGCCGATCACCGCGGCGTCGGTGCCCGACGGATGCCGCCGGCTCTCGCACAGGATGCCCGAGAGCTTGCGGCCGTCCACGAGCAGATCGTTCGGCCACTTGAGCGTGGCGTCGACCCCGAGGGTCTCGAAGGCGCGCGCCAGCGCCAGCCCGGCCAGCAGCGGCAGCGTGCCGGCCTGCCGGCGGTCGCACCCGTGATGGAGGACCAGGGACAGGGCGAGCCCCTTGCCCGGCGCCAGGTGCCAGGCGCGTCCCGCCCGGCCGCGACCGTGAGGTTGCGCGTCGGTCACGACGGCGGTGCCGTCCGGAGTGCCGGCCGCCAGGGCGTCCCACGCCAGATCGTTGGTGGACGGCGTCTCCGCTCGCGCGATCAGCGTGCGCCCGAAGCGGCGGGTGGCGAGCTGGCGCTCGTAGGCGCGACGGTCAAAGGTGGGTTCAGCCAACTTCCTCGATCTCCAGGCTCAGGTCGAGCGCCGGCGCCGAGTGCGTGAGCGCGCCCACCGAGAGGTAGTCGACGCCCGTCTCGGCATATTCCCGCGCGGTCGCCAGGGTGATGCCACCCGAGACCTCGACCTCGGGCCAGCGTGTCGCCCCCGCCGGCATGCGCGGGCTGTCCGGTCGGTGGCTCCGGCACCACTCGTCCACCGCCTCGACCGCGCGGCGCACCTCCGCCACCGGCCGATTGTCGATCAACACCCGATCCACATCCGGACGCAAGGCCTCCTTGAGCTGGTCGAGGGATTCCACCTCCACCTCGAGCAACAGGTCGCCCTGGCGGGTGCGCGCGATCCGATCGATCGCCGCCGTGAGGCCGCCGGCGGCGCGGATGTGGTTGTCCTTGACCAGGTACATGTCCCACAGCGCCAGCCGGTGGTTCTCGCCGCCGCCCGCCTTGACCGCGTACTTCTCGAGGAATCTCAGGCCCGGGGTGGTCTTGCGGGTATCGAGGATGCGCGCGCCGGTCCCCTCGATCCGCTCGACGAAGCGGCGCGTCAGGCTGGCCACACCCGAGAGATGCTGCAGGAAGTTGAGCGCCGTGCGCTCGGCCTTGAGGATGCTGCCGGCATCCCCCAGCACCTGGGCGATCGCCACGCCCGGTGAGACCACGTCCCCATCGTGCGCGAGCGGGCGGAACTTGAGTGCCGGGTCGGCTTCACGAAAGGTGAGGCGCGCCAGATCCAGGCCCGCGATCACGCCCGCTTCCTTGGCGACGATCACCGCGCGGGCGTTGACGCCGGACTTGATGGTGTTGAGCGAGGTGATGTCGCCGGTGCCGACATCCTCGGAGAGCGCGTACTTGACCAGCTGCAGCGCGACGGTCTCGAGCATGGCTCAGCGATCCGGGCCGAAGCGTCGCTTGATGCGGCGCGGCTCGCGCGGGTAGCTCGTGTCGGCGGCCGCGGCACCCGCCAGGCCCATCTCCCGGGCCGCGGCGAGCGTGTGGCGGATCTCCTCCATACGGTCGCGCAGTGAGGCAGCGCGTTCGAACTCGAGGCGGCGGGCCGCCTCGAGCATCTCCGCCTCGAGCCGTGCGATCAGGACCTCGGGTCCCTCCTGGTCCACCGCCTTCATGAGCGCACCCAGGTCGTCGTCGGCCGCGCCGCGGATCGAGTCGGCGACCGCGGTCGACTGCATGATCTCCTCGATGGTCTTGGTGATGGTCCGCGGTGTGATGCCGTGGGCCTGGTTGTAGGCCAGCTGCTTCACGCGCCGCCGCCGGGTCTCCTCCATCGCGCGGCGCATGGAATCCGTGACCTGGTCGGCGTACAGCACCACGCGGCCCCGCGCGTTGCGCGCGGCGCGGCCGGCGGTCTGGATGAGGGAGCGCTCGGAGCGCAGGAAGCCCTCCTTGTCGGCGTCGAGGATGGCGACCAGCGAGACCTCGGGCAGGTCGAGCCCCTCGCGCAGCAGGTTGATCCCCACCAGCACGTCGAACTCGGCGAGCCGCAAGCCTCTGAGAATTTCGACCCGCTCGAGCGCGTCGATGTCGCTGTGCAGGTAGCGCACCTTGACGCCCGCCTCGGTCAGGTAGTCGGTCAGGTCCTCGGCCATGCGCTTGGTGAGCGTCGTCACCAGCACCCGCTCCTTCACCTCGACGCGCAGCCGGATCTCCTCGAGCAGGTCGTCCACCTGCCCCTGCACCGGCTTGACGATCAGCTCGGGATCCACCAGCCCGGTGGGCCGGATGACCTGCTCGACGATCACGCCGCGGCTCTTCTGCAGCTCGTATTCCGCCGGCGTCGCCGAGACGTAGAGCGTCGGACCGGTCAGCGCCTCGAACTCGTCGAAGCGCAGCGGCCGGTTGTCGAGCGCCGAAGGCAGCCGGAAGCCGAAGTCGACGAGCGTCTGCTTGCGTACCCGGTCACCCTCGAACATACCGCCGATCTGCGGGACCGTGACGTGCGACTCGTCGATCACCAGCAGGAAGTCGGGCGTGCCGTCGTCCTTGCGCGGGAAGTAGTCGATCAGACAGCCCGGCCGCTCCCCGGGCCTGCGCCCCGAGAGATGGCGCGAGTAGTTCTCCACGCCGGGACAGCTGCCGATGGCGGCGAGCATCTCGAGGTCGTACTCGGTGCGCTGGCGGATGCGCTGCGCTTCGAGCAGCTTGCCCTCGGCCTTGAACCTCTCCACCTGCAGCGCCAGCTCCTCGCGGATGCCGGCGATCGCGCCCTGCATGCGCGGCTCGGGGGTGACGAAGTGCTTGGCCGGGTAGAGCGCCAGCCGGTCCATGCGGCGCTTCACCTGCCCGGTGAGCGGATCCACCGCCGAGATGCGCGCCACCACGTCGTCGTCGAGCTCGATGCGGATGAGGACGTCTTCGTAGGCGGGATGCACCTCGACCACGTCGCCTCGCACCCGGAAGGTGCCGCGCGCCGGCTCGATATCGTTCCGCGTGTACTGGATGGCGACCATGCGCTCGAGCAGTTCGGAGCGTCGCATGCGCTGGCCCGCGGTGGCGTCGACGCGCATGCCCTTCCAATCCTCGGGAGTGCCCAGCCCGTAGATGCACGAGACGCTGGCGACGATGATCACGTCCTCGCGTTCGAGCAGCATCGAGGTGGCCTGCAGCCGCAGCCGGTCGATGTCATCGTTGATGCTCGCGTCCTTGGCGATGTAGGTGTTGGTCGCCGGGACGTAGGCCTCCGGCTGGTAGTAGTCGTAGTAGGAGATGAAGTAGCCGACCCCGTTCTCGGGGAAGAACTGGCGGAATTCCCCGTACAACTGCGCCGCCAGCGTCTTGTTGTGCGAGATGACCAGGGTCGGGCGCTTCCACTCGGCGATGACGTTGGCGACGGTGTAGGTGTTGTGGACGAAGACGCCGCCGTGACCGGCGAGGAACGTCTCATTCTCTGCGACGGAGAGATCGTAGACGTAGGGGTGGGCGTACTCGACCGGCTCGACGGATCGCACCGGGGTCCACCGTGCATCGAGCAGGGGCCTGGTCGACTCCAGAAGACGGTCGACCTCTTGGGAGTGTTGTCCGATTTCGGCGATCCCATCGAGAAGTCGGCCCAGGGTCGCCCGCGTCGGCCGTCGCTCATCCCGCTCCACGAGGATGATCGCGGCTCGACTCAGGTGTGCGTGGGCGGCCAATCGACCCTTGGAGAGCCCGGACAGCGTGCGAAGCGTGTTGAGTTCCGCGCCGCCGATGGGAAACACGTCGACGTTCGAATTCTCGTCGCTGCCGATCAACGCATCCAGCGCCACGTTCTTCCGCTCGGTCATGAAGCCGATCCCGGCGGCGAAACCCGCCAGATTGGTTTGCCCCGTCAAGGTGATCGAGTGGTACCAGTCCCCCTTCGCATCGCCGTTCGTGGCTCGCTTGTGTCGCCGATGGAGTCGAGCCGAGAGGCCAAATCCCAGCAAGGCGTAGCCCAGTTCGCTGGCCAAGCGCGCGCTGGCGGTCGTCATGCTGACGCTCGGACCATCCACTCCCCCGTCGCCTTCCGCATAGGCGCGCAGCAGCAGGGACAGCTGGCGCCGGGACAATGAGAGCCAGAACGGGGGGAGGTGCTTGTCCCTGCTCTTGCTCCCCACCAGGCGACTCAGAAGCGACTCCCAGAACCTCGACGAGATCTGAATGTCGCTGCACTTTCGTGTCAGCATGGGCAGTCCCAGCGCGAGCGCACAGCGCGCGAATGCGGCGCGGACCTCGGCGTCATACGCCGAAAACACCGCGTATCGTCCCGTGCAATGCCCTTCGGCCAGCATGAGCCCCAGCAATGCCAACAGTTCGTCGGTCACGGCAAGCCACCGTGGGAGGCCACGCAGTCGGACGGGCATCTGGATGGACCGGAATTCCATCGCAAGGTCACCCGGCAATTCGAGATCGAGTCGGGAGACGAGATCGAGGACGACCGGCACCGGAAGGCCACGCCACTTCGGTCCGTGCACGACCGCGTAACGCTTCATGTGAGGCTGTTGGTAGTACCGCGCCAGAACCTCCCGGACTTTGGGCCAGCCTGCCTGCCCGATCATCCACTCCAACATCTCTTTCGAATGAACCTCGATTCGCGGCGCGTCGGAGAACAGCTCGAGGAGATCGATGACCTTGAGCTCGGCCCGCGGCAAGCTCAAGCTCCTCGCCAAGGGTAGATAGTCGTCGCTCGACAGGTCTGTCGTGCGGCTCAATTGCAGTGCTCCGCCGCACATGCTGAGGAAGTTGTGGTCACCGGTGACGACGATCTCGCGCCCGCATCGCGTACGGACGCGGAACATCTGCGGCGCCACATGACGCGAGAATCCGGTGATCGGCCGCCACTCCGTCGCCCCGGTACGGACGTTGAATGAGAACGCCTCCAGTCCATCTGGAGCCGCGACCACATCGGTTCCGGATTCGCCGGGGCGGTCGACGGCGGCCGGCCCGACCGCCGCATCGATGAGCGGACCAATCGCGCGCAGGCCGGTCTCGACGCCGCCGTCAGCGCGGCGCGACCTGATCAACACGGGCTCGTCCCAGGCGAGGCTCTTCCCCGATCCCGTGACTCCGAGCAGGGTCTGGTATCGCTGTCCGCCCCGCAGCCCTTCGAGCAGCTGGGCGATGGCTTCGGGCTGATCGCCCAGGGGCGGATAGGGTCGGTGGATCGAGAAGGGCATGGACCGGCGATGCTACCCGACCGGCGCGGTCCGGCAAAGGCCCGTGCGGCGGGATCGGCTCGTGTGGTGCGGCTCGGCGTGGCGTCAGTACCGCAGGCGCACCGTGTAGCTCAACACCGTCTCCTTGCCCGCCGGTACCGGCAGGGTGAACTGGATCGTGTTCGCGTCCTTGCGCACGTAGGGGTGGCTGCTCTTCAGCACCTCGTTGTCGCCCCCCAGCGCCTCTTCGACCACGATCGAGACGTCGCTCTTCTTGCGGTCGCGCAGCTTGATCTCGACCTGGTACTCGCGCTCGTGATCGGTGATGCGCTTGTTGTAGACCTCGCGCCGCTCGGCGGCGAGATCGAACGCGGTGCCCACCTCGAGCGTGATCTTCTCACCCTCGGCCGTGTGCCCGATCCGCGCCTCACCGGTCAGCTGCAGCGCTCCGGCGGGATCGCTCTCGTACACGCGCACGCGGCCGCCCGGGAGCGCCACGCCGAGCCCCGCCGCCGCGGAGTTCTCGAGGAGGAGCTGCGTCGCCACACCGTTGGCACCACCTCGGTAGAGGTAGCGCGGGGTCACCTTCACCGCGCGCGGCTCGAGCATCGTCAACGTCTGGCTCTCGCGGTCGCGCAGCGTCGCCGGTCGGTCGAGCGTGTAGAGATGGTAGTCGGCGAAGGACTCCTCGCTCAGGTCCGCCTTCTCCATCGCCGCCACGCCCATCCGCATGTCCATCGCCCTCGGCATCGGCGAAGCCGGCGCCTGGCGTCGGAGATCGCCGGCGACGAGCTTGAGTGACGCGTCCCGGAACTCGAGGCCCGTGGCGTTGTCCACCGTCACCGCCGCCGACCAGCGGGCGGTGGCCTCGCCGCTGCGCACCAGCGTGTGCTCCGCGCTCCACGACAGACCGCCCGTGAGGTAGGAGAGCTCCGCCTCCACACGCCCCTTCTTCCCGCCTTCCACTACCGCCTCAAGGGTCGGGCGCAACGACATGTCCCCCAGTGGCTTGGCGAGCCGGAGCTCCTCGACCGCGGAGCGAGAGACGGTGCTCACGCCCCCGTCGCTGGTCTGGATCACGAGCCAGTTGCCGTCGGCCGCGATCAGCGTCCCCTCCGTGACCCGGTCGCCGCGCGAGGCGACACGCACGCGGTTCCCGCGCGCACGGTCGATGAGTTCGTCGCCGGTGGCCACGTCGAACCGGTAGGCGAGCCGCGTGACCCGCGCCCCACCCGCGGGGACGAGCCGCACCGACGAGAAGTCCAGTCGGTCGGAGATCTCGGGCAGGCGCAGCGTGTCGCGTGCGCCCTGCAGATCGAGCGCGCGTCGTTCGCGCACCAGGCCCAGGTCGTGCGAGTACACCGTCAGTGCGGGGCCTGCGGGCGCGGGACGCGCCGGCAGGAGGAACAGGGCGAGCAGGACGCTCAGCGTGACGCAGCGGGCGGGCGACATGGGTCCTCCTTGGCGGGATGCGCCTGGGTCCGACGTGGGTGCGGCCGCGTGCCGGCCTCGTGATCGGATACGCCGTTCGGGGGCGCATCTTCCCACGCACGGCCGCGCGGTCCAACATCGACGTGTATCGGTTTGCGACCAGTGCCCCGGCGAGGACATAATCTCCGGTTCCGGACCGTGGGCGAGGCGTCTCGGCCACCGCCGGCCTCGCGCGTGGACGGTGCGTCGCGCGGGGCATCGTGCCTTAAGGTTGGCGGGGAGGGTCCGCATGGCTTCGCATGTCGCGATCATCGGTGGTGGCATCTCCGGCCTCGCGTCCGCATGGCGCCTGGGCGGACTCGGCCACGCCGTGACCCTGCTCGAGGCCGAGGACGGCCTGGGCGGGCTCGCCACCACCTTCCCGTGGCGCGACATGCAGCTCGAACGGTTCTATCACTGCATCCTGCCCTCGGACCGCTCACTCCTCGCCCTCATCCACGAGCTGGGGCTGGGCGGCGACCTGGTGTGGCGCGAGACCGGCATGGGGTTCATGCACCGCGGGCGGCTGCTACCGCTCAACACCGCGCTGGACCTGCTGCGCTTCTCCCCCCTGCCGCTGGCCGACCGCGTGCGGATGGGGCTCATGGGCCTCACGACGCGCGCGGGCGGACAGGACCCGCGGCTCGACGACGTGTCGGTCGCGGACTGGCTCGAACGCCAGGTCGGCGAGCGCGCGTTGCGCATCCTGTGGGCGCCACTGCTCGAGGCCCGCGTGGGCGAACGCTACCGCACGCTGCCCGCGCTGTGGTTGGCGAGCCGCATGCAGCGGGAGAAGAGCACCCAGCGCGAGGTGAAGGGGTGTCTGCGCCGCGGCTACCGGTCGCTCATCGACGCGTTCGAATCCGGTCTGCGGCGCCGCGGCGTCGAGATCCGGACCGGCGTCCGCGTGGAGGCGATCGAACGCGAGGGCGACGGGATGGCGCTGCGGTACGCCGGAGGGGCCCGCAAGGGCTTCGACCTGGTCGTGGCGACCACGCCGCTGGTGCAGTTCCAGCAGATGACGCGAGCCCTCGACCTCGACCCGTCGCTCGCGGCTTTGCCGCTCGATTATCAGGGGGTGGTGTGCGGCGTGTTCCTCCTCGAGCG
>JBGPXY010000195.1:0-4806 GCA_041492985.1 Candidatus Eiseniibacteriota bacterium | reverse complement strand
GGTCGAGGTGCAGCCCGAACATGCGCTGCATGGCGGGCGTCAGGCCGAAGAGCCCGGGGCGCCACGCGCCACAGAAAGGGCACTTCTGCTCGCCGACGCCGATCAACTTCCCGCACTCGGGGCAGATCATCGAGCCCGTGGTCTGGCGCATGACGCGGCAGGATACGGCAGGGGGTGGTGCGGGAGCGAACCGGGGTGTGCCGACTACTCCGGGTCGAGCACCAGATCCACGTCGTTGCGGTCGCGATCGACCACGACGGTGCGGCCCATTCGGTCCATGTAGCCGGGCGTCGAGCGAGAGAGGCGGTACCCGGGCACCTGCGTCACCACGCTGATGGTCTCGTGTGGGATCCCGCCGGTTTCCCAATGCCCATCGGGGTCCACTAGCACCGTGGCCGAGCCGCCCAGCGGCTCACGGGAGACGATGACTCGCGTTCCTGGCGGGAGCGGTTTGCCATCGGTGAGCCGGACGCTACCCGCGATGTGGTGCGCGGGGCCCACCTCCAGCGCGGGGACGGCCACCAGCGAGTCCCGCTCACCGACTGTCACCCTGGTCGAGCTCGCCACCCCGTAAGGACGGAAGCTCTCCAGCTTCCCGTATAGCCAGTAGTCCTGGCCGGGTGTCACGTTGAAGATCGTGAATCGTCCGCTCTCGTCTGTCGCGATCTGCTCCCGACCAAACGACATGCTCCCCCCGCGGTTCGCGACTTGATCCACGCCGACCACCACACCGGGGAGTGGCTGTCCGGCGTGCATCACCCTTCCTGTCAGGGTCGCACCCCGCTGCATGACGATCGTGAGAGGGGGACCTCCGGTCGGCGCCTCCTGCACGGCCACAGGTGACAGATCGCGAGCGCGGACCCGCAGGTCCCAGCTTCCCTTGGGCTGCGCCGTCACCAAGGCGAATGATCCCATCTCGTCGGTGATGGCGATCGGGTCCGTTCCAGGATAGTAGCCGTAGCTCCCGCCGTCGCCCTCGTGAAACCCCTCCGGCTCGAGCGTCGCACCAACGACTGGCTTGCCTTCGGGGTCCACCACGCGACCGACGACCGCTCGCGCCGGGTCGACGCGCTTCGGGTCTCGCTGCTCGAGGCGGACCTCCAGCGGGCCGGCGAGCGGGTCCACCTTCTTCGCGAAGGTGGGCTCGTACCCCGGAGCGACCACGAGAATCTGGAAGAGCAGACTGTCGCTGAGCGCGGGAACGACGAACTGCCCATCCTTGCCGCTGGTCCGGGTCTTCCCACAGTCGGGGTAGCACGACGGGCAGTAGGGGCTCGTCCCGACACGTGGGGCCGCCGTGTACACATACACGCTCGCCTTCGGGATCGGCGAGCCACCCTGCGTGAGCACTTGGCCCGATAAGTCGGCCTTGGCCATGGCGAGGGTTGGAAGGACGGCGATGATCGCGGCCGTCGTGAGGGCGGCCGGGAGGCGAAGACCGCGCGGGCGACTCTTCATGGCAGCGACCCCGGAGGTTGGGGACCGAGGGGGTTTCGGTCCGGGCCTATACCGGCGCAGAGCATAGGTCGAGCCCCAGCCGCGGGCAATAGTCGAGCGCTAGACCCCGAACTTGCCCGCCATCACCACCGGGCCCGTGGGCGCGACGTGGCCGGGCGAGCCGCCCGTGGGCTCGAGCGAGATCGCGAAGCCGGCAAGCTCGTTCGGGTCGCCGACGTTCTCGAGCCGCAGGATGGCGCGACCGCTCGCGTCGGGCTTGATGAGCCCGAGACTCGCAACGCCGGCGCCGCGCAGCGCCCACAGCTCGTAGTCCTTGCCGCTCGGCGCGGCGAAGTTCTCGAATACCAGCACGGCGCTGCGGGTGCGCGGATCGTAGGTGGCGCGAGCGCGAAGCTCGGCGATGCCCGCCGGTGTGATCGCCAGATGGGCCACGCGCGCGTCGGGTGCGTTCATCACCGCGGCCCAGCGACGCTCCTCCTCCAGCTCCCGCTGCGCCTGGACGAGCTGGCCGCGCGTGTTGGCGAGCTGATCGCGCACTCGACCCGCGGCATTCCATGAGACCGCGGTAGCGACGGCCAATGCCGCCGCGGCTGCGGCCCACACCCAGCCGAATCCGACCGCCGGCCGGCGCGGGCGCATCTCGATCACCCGCCCGCGCGATGGCGCCTCGGGCGCCCCGCGGACCTCGGGCGAGGCCGACTGCGGGGTCGCGCGCACTGCCGACAGCACACGCTCGCGCAACGCCGGGTCCGGTGCCGCCGGGGGCGATGAGGCGGCCAGCATCATCGTCCCCAGCGAGAAGTCTCCGAGTGCGGCCTGGCACACGGGGCAGCCCTCGGCCAGGTGCGCCTCGAGCCGCTGGCGGTCCGCCGCGTCCAGGCTGCCCAGCGCGTAACCCGCGCACAAGTCGAGATGTTCGTCGCGATGCTCGCTCACACCCACTCCTTCTGCGGCAACAGCTCCCGCAGGCGCATGAGGCCCTGGCGGGTCCACGATTTCACGGTTCCTAGCGGCGCGTTCAATCGCGCGGCCACCTCGTTCTGCGAGAGACCTTCGAAGTAGGCGATCTCGAGCACCTGCCGCTGCTGCGGCGCCAGCCCCTCGAGCGCCTTGCGCACGCGCTCGCTCACCTGACGCTGCGCGACGGACGTGGTCGGATCCTCGGGCCGTGCCAGCGGCTCTGGATCCACCTGCCCTTCCGCGCGGCGCCGCGAAGCGACGCTGCGATAGAGGTCGAGGGCACGGCTGCGCGCCACCGTCAGGAGCCACGCTGCCACCGTGCCGCGGCGCGGGTCGTACCCGGCGGCGCCCTTCCAGACCTGGAGCCAGGACTGTTGCACGACCTCCTCGGCATCGGCCGCGCTCCTGAGGATGCGGAGCGCCACCGGGTAGATGAGCGGCGTGTAACGGTCGTAGAGCTCTGCGAGCGCCCTCTCGTCGCCGGCCTGCATGCGCCGGACACACTCGAGGTCGCGTTCATGCTGGCTCATCGGTCGGGCCCGCCCTGTCGGCTGCGATCTCTCATGTGAACTACGGCTCCGGGAGCGGTTCGGACGAGGATCGGCGCGGCCGGGGTCGGGCAGGATGCGCTGAGGTGATGGCCGCGAGACGGCGGGGACCATATCGAGTCGCGGGAACGGTCACAAGCGGAGCGCTTGCGCCGCTTCGGGTTGCGACGGCGGACGTGGGACCGGAGGAGTCTTGCGCGTCTCGGCGCGAACGCACGGCGGCACTCTCACGATCGACCGGGCGTGGGCCGGGGCCGGTCCCTCCCGGCCTCGGGACACCGACCTCAGGACCGGCTACATTCGGCCCGTGCCATCCAGCGCTCCCCCTCCGCGGGACCCCGGGCTTCAGATATCCAGCCACGCCGCACCGATGCTCACCGCGATGGCGGCCGGCGCGCTCGTGTACCACCGCGCCCTCTCCTACTTCTTCTCGCAGGACGACTTCCTCGGCCTTGCGCGTGTGAACGGGCTCGCTCCGCGGCTCGTTCAACCCTGGCGATACATCGCCAATCAGGCGATCTGGGACGTGCTGCGCCCCTTCGGCGCGCACAACGCGTTTCCGCACCATCTGGCGAGCCTGCTCGCGCATCTCGGATGCGTGGCGATGGTCTACGCGCTGCTCGCGAGGCGACTCAGCCGATCCGGCGCGCTGGTCGGCGCCACGTTCTTCGCCGTGCACCCCGCGCTCTTCACCGCGCTCCACTGGGTCTCGGCGGTGGGCGACCCCCTGGCCCTGCTGTTCGGCCTCATGGTCCTCGCGCTGATGCGCAGGACCGACGCCTGGCGGTGGATGACGGTGCCGCTCTTCGGCCTGTCGCTGATGGCGAAGGAATCGCTGCTGCTCCTGCCGGTGGTGGCGGCGGCTTTCCACGCCTGGGAGCGGGCGGGAACTCCTGCCGATGGCGCGTCACGTCCGGATCGCGAGACGCCCGCGGGCGGGCGCATCGCCAGCGCACTGATCATCGACGGCCCGGTGCTCGCGCTGGCGGTGGTCTCGATCGCCTACGTCATCTACTTCTTCGCCGCGGCCTACGGGACCTATTTCCTCTCTTCGAGCTCCTCCGGTGTCGGTCCGGACCACGCCCTGCGGTCGCCCTACGCGCTCGGCTGGGGCGCCAATCTGTGGCAGAACCTGTTCACCTATCTTGGCTGGACCGCGAACTTCATTCTGCCCACCGTGCGTCGCGTCAGCGACGCGGTGGATCCCGGGGTCTACCCGTGGGCGATCGGCGCGATTGTCATTTGGCTTGCGGGGCTCGCATCGCGCCGGCTGCGTGCGGGCGGTTGGCTCCTCGGTGGATTCACCTGGCTGATGTTCGTGCTGCCGGTCCTTCCGCTGAAGAATCACACCTACCACTACTATCTGTATGCGCCACTATTCGGCGCTGCGTGGTGCGTGGGCGCGGCGATCGATGCGACGCGGTCGCAGACCGGCCGGCGCGTCGAGGATCGGACGGCGCCGGTCGGGCACGGGGACGTCCCGCGCGCGGGAGGTCTCGCACGCGCGGTCGCCGCATCGACGATCGCGACGGCAGGCGCGGTGTTGCTCACCCTGAACGGCTGGCTGCTGGTGCGCAAGATCGAGACCATGCCCTTCGTGCTGTCCCAGCTACGGGCCGATCCGATCATCGACCGGGCTCGAATCGCATGGAACGCGCGAGAGAGCCTCGCGAGGTACGCGCAGCCTCCGGGCGACACGCTGATCTTCTGGTCGCCGATCGCCTCGGCCCTCGGCCCGCATGGAGAAGCGCTCGCCGCGCCAGAGCCGCGCGAGACCTACTGGGAGCACAACGTGCGCGACGCGCTGCTCGACGGCCTCGCGGTGCGGGTGATGTTCCCG